>JBIKXY010000068.1:0-12849 GCA_044355515.1 Pirellulales bacterium | reverse complement strand
GCCCTGCTCACCGGCCGGCTCACCCGCCGGATCGGCACGGCCGTGGCAGCCGCCCGCCGGGTGGCGCTCGGCGACCTGACCGGTGAGATCGACGCCGGCGGCAGCGACGAGACAGGGCAGTTGCTGCAGGACGTTGCCGCGATGACCACGAGCCTGCGGGAGATCGTGTCGCAGGTGAAGCACGCGGGCACGGAGCTCGACCGCACGGCCCGCCAGCTGGCGACGGCCAGCGGCCGGCAGGAGACGGCCATCGAGGCGCTCGGCACGAGCACCAACGAGGCGGCCGTGGCCAGCCGCCAGATCGCGGCCACCGGCCGGGAGTTGTTGGGCACGATGGAGGGAGTGGCCGGGGTCGCGGCCAAGACGGCCCGCGTGGCCGACCATGGCCGGGCGGGGCTGACGGAGGTCGGCGAGACGATGGGGAGCCTGGAGCGGTCCACGGCCGAGTTCGCCGACCGGCTGGCCGTGATCCGCCAGCGGGCGGAGGACATCACGATGGTGATCACCACGATCACCAAGGTGGCCGACCAGACCAACCTGCTCTCGATCAACGCGGCGATCGAGGCGGAGAAGGCGGGCGAGTATGGCCAGGGCTTCCTGGTGGTGGCCCGCGAGATCCGCCGGCTGGCCGACCAGACGGCGGTGGCCACGCTCGACATCGAACGGCTGGTCGAGCAGATGCAGGAGGCGGTCAATGCGGGGGTGGGGCAGATGGAGCGGTTCGCGGCCGACGTGCACCACGGAGTGGAACGGGTGGCGGGAATCAGCGGCCAGTTCGCCGAGGTGATCGACAAGGTGCACCAGCTCTCCGGCCGGTTCGAGACGGTCACCCAGGGCATGCAGGCCCAGGCGGCCGGGGCCGGCCAGATCAGCGAGGCACTGGTCACGCTCGCCGACGGCACGCAGACGGCGGCCGACGCGCTCCGTGATGTCCAGACCGCCTCGGGGCGGATGCTGGCCGCCGTGGAGGGCCTGACCGGGACCGTGGCCCGGTTTCGGGTGGAAGACGGGGCAACGTAGGCAGGCTCGGCCGATTCCCGAACCTCTCCAGATTCCGGAACGAGTGCCGGAAAACCTCATCCTGCGGGCCGGAGCGGGTCGATCACTTTCGACGATCGTGCCGATTCTCCGGCGGGGCCCTCCCCCTGCCAGTTCCGGTGACCGTCAGGGAAGCGACTCCGATGAGCAAATCCGCTGTTCGCTATGGCAAACGAACCGCTGCCCGGATCTGGGCCATCCGTCTCCGAGCGGCCACCTGGAAGCGGCGCGGCCACCGTGGCCTCGCCCTGGTGCTGGTCGCGGTCGGAATCGCTTCGGCCTCATCGCTGGCCGAGGCCCAGACGGACCTGGCACCGACCGGAGGACTCCTCAACCGTGTTGTGACGGACTTCCAAAATCTCAATCAGAACGGCCCTGGCTGGCTCTACTACGGACTCACCGCGGCCGACCGCGGGCTCGGCTACAACGGTGGCTACATGACGCTCGGCGGCTTCATCCCCTATGCCGAGGACGATCTGGGAGGCTTTTGGGCGGCTGATCTCCGTACTCATCTTTCGGAGTACGGGGGGTTTTTCTCCAACGTCGGCGCCGTCCGCAAGCAGTTCATTGGCGGCACGCTCCTGGGCATTGGTGTGTACTGGGACTACGACGGCGACCTTAACCAGTATCCGGTGATGAATGTCCCCGGTGCTCAATTCGGACAGTTTGGCAATGTCTACAACCAGGTGGGCGTCTCGGGCGAATGGCTCACCGACTACGGAAATCTGCGGAGCAACGGCTACTTCCCGGTGGGTTCAACGGGCCATACCGCGGGGGCTCCCGGCTCGCTGTCCTTTCAAAACTTCACGCTCAGCCAGTACGGCCTGGACGCAGCCCTGACGGGCGCGGACCTTGAAGTGGGGCTCTTCATCCCGGGGCTCGCCGACTGGGCCGGCATGATCAGCGTCGGCGGCTACGCCTACGGCAACAATCGCTACGACTGGCAAACCGGCTCTCAAGAGGGCCAGGACATCGTGCCCTGGTTCGGCGGTGTCTACACCCGGCTCGATTTGACCTTCAGCGAGAACTGGGACTTCTCACTGCAGTACAACAACGACAGCTACTTCGACTCGACCGGCTTTGCTCGGCTGACATATCGAATGGGAGGCAGTCGCCGCCGCAACGTGCCCGACCAGATGGAGCAGCCGATGATGCGCAACGAACATGTGGTTCGAGCCCATCAGACCCCGACCGTGGCTTCGCCCTGACGGAGCGAGTGGTGCCTCACTCGACCTCGGGCTCAGTGGCGCCGTGGTGCAGTTGCACCCGGCGCGACCTGATTGAGTCGATATCCCGACCGTGATGAGATGCTTCACGCGACGGTGACCGGGACGCTGGTGGCGATCGTCGCCGACGGGCCTGTGAGGCTGGTGTTGATCGCCAGCCGATAGAGGCTTTCCCAGGCCGACGCATCGACGTCGGGCCGCAGGCTCCGCGAGCGACGGGCCTCGAAGGCATCTCGAAACCAGGGGGTCTCCGCCCCTGTGCGACTGTCGCGGACGGGCACGACGCAGCGGCGGCAGACGTGCGTGGCCCGCAGTCGCACCTCGCCGACTGCGAGTTCCCGCGGTTCCGGCGGCGGGAGGCCGACATACGGGTCAGTCGGCAGCCCCGGCGGCAGGTCGGCCAGCGAAGGCGTCCCCGGCCAAGCGGGGCTCGCGAGCGAGTCCTCCCAGAAGGCGTCGCAGCCGCCGACCTCGAGGTTCACCCGAAACCGCCGCCGGGCCTCGTCGAGGTCGAAGAAAAACCAGCGGGCCACCTCCGCGAGCGTGGCCGTGGCGGCGAGCGTCGGGCCGGGCTTGTCGCGGTCGTCGGGAAAGCCCCCCTCGACCCGCTCCCGCAACAGCACGCCGAAGCCGAGCGCCTCGGCGAGCCAGCCGCAGGGGCCGGTCGAGCCGGGCACGAGCGGGAACACCTCCGGGCGAAGCGCTGCCAACCGCTCGCTGCCGGGAACGGCCCCGGCCGCCACCGCCGCCGGATCGACGGCCAAGGCGATCACATTCGCCGCCAGCCGCGGCAGGCCGGGATCCGGCCCCGCCGCTGCCAGCCCGTCGATCGCGTACTCCGCCCGGATGCCATGCAGCACCGCCGTGCGTTTGGCGTTCACCACCCGGCCCTCGAGATCGACCAGTTGCCAGCGCCGGTCATGTTCCAGGCCCGCCGCCGGCAGCAACCGGCCCGCCTCGACCTCCACCCCGTCCAGGCTCTTCACGGGATAGACGGTGATCCGGTCGAGCGTGGGCATCAACCGCCTACATCCTGAAGTTGAAGGTCTGCCAGAGGAGCCGCAAGAGCCACTGGCCCACCGTCCGGCTGCCCACCTTGATCCGGGCCGTGCCTCGCATGCCCGGCGTGAACACCCCGGCGGGATCGTCGAGCGTCATCAGGGCCTCGTAGCTGGTCGAGATCGGCGTCTCCCGGCCCGCCTCGTCGGTCTTGGTGGGCACCCCGCCGCCGGCTTTGACGCTCAGCCGCTCCGAGCCCGTCTCGATGTGGGTCTCGGCGAGCTGCTCGACCGTGCCGGAGAAGGTCCGCGAGGGGAAGGCGTCGAGCTTGAGATCGACCAACTGCCCCCGCTTCACGAACTCGACCTCGGTCTGGTCCACCACCATCACCGCCTCGAACAGCTGACGGTCGCCCACCAGGCAGAGCACGGTTCCGGGCGTGAAACTGGCCCCGAGGTTTCGCTCACTGAGCGCATGACCGCTCCAGGCGGAGAGCCGCCCGCCCGGATCGGGCCGGTTCGGCACGGCGGGCGCCGGCAAGACCACGCCGTCCCGCGGGGCCATGAGCACGAGTTCGGCGCGGCTCCGTTGCTTCCGCTCCAGCTGCTCGACGGCGGTCTTGAGGGTCTCCTGCACGGTGCCGATCTCGAGCGCCGCCGAGGGATCGGTGAACCGCTCCCGCCGGAGGCTCTCGAGCCGGCTCTCCGACTGCTGCACCCGCCCCTCGAGCTCCGCGATCTCGAGGTCGAGTTCCACGCTCGAAAGTACCGCCAACTTCTGACCACGCCGCACCTCCTGATCAGGCTTGACCAACAACTCCTCGAGCCGGCCCGCCTCCGAGACGTAGACCGTCTCCTCCCCCCGCGGCCTCAGCTCCGCGGCGCACCAGACCCGCTGCGGGAGCGGAATCAGGGCAAGCGCGGCTGCCCCCAGGCCGACCGCCGCGAGCGTCGCCAGGACGTTGACCGTCTTCACCTCGTCGCGCCTCCCGGGAACCTTCAGAAACTTGATCATGCCTTGGAGCGGCCGGACCACCAAGCCCCAGACCGCCATCCCAGCCAGAACCTGGCCGATCACCTGCAGGCGGTAGGGTTTGAAGACGTTCCAGACGAACAGGAAGATCGAGAGGGTCACGAACCAGCCGTACAGGCTCGAGGCCACGGCGTAGAGGGCGAACCAGCCCAGGTTCCGCTGCGGCAGGAACGGGTCCTCGGGCTGCTTGATCCCCAGGCACCACTTCGAGGCCAGGCGGGAGAGGATTGTGTTGGCCTTCTGCCGGAGATTCGGGATCTCGAGCACGTCGGAGAGGATGTAGTAGCCGTCGTACCGGAGGAGCGGGTTGGCGTTGAACAGGATCGTGGAGACGCTCGACACGAACATCACGTCGAGGCAGAGTTGGTTGAACACGCCGGGGTGCGAGTTCCACCAGAGGTAGGTGGCGATCGCCGCCAGGATCACCTCCACATACATCCCGGCCGCCCCGATCGCGGCCCGCTTCCACTTGTTGGGCAGCATCCAGCTGTCGGAGACGTCGCAGTAGAGGCAGGGTGTGAAGACCAGGATCATCACCCCCATCTCATGACACTCGCCGCCGTAATGCTTGCACGACAGCCCGTGGCCGAACTCATGGATGACCTTCGTGACGCCCAACGCGATCGCCAGGTAGAGCCAGTTGCCCGCGGCGAAGAACTGGTTGAACTCGGGCAGCTTGGCCCGGAAGGCGTCGAAGTTGACGAGCACCAAGAGCAGGGCCGAAAGCGCGAAGCCGAGGAACACCACGATCGCGGCCGGGGAGAAGACCCAGCCCAGCCAGGGATCAAGCCGCTCGAGCATCCGATCGGGGTCGATGCCGCGAAACCGCAGCGACATCACGTTCGAGATCCAGGCCACCCACTCCTTCCACTTCCGCTGCCGCCGCCGCTCGAACAGCTGCGGCCCCTGCCCCGTCCGGTCGCCGATCACCAGCCCCGAGCGATGGAGCGTGCTCACGAACCGGGCCAGCTCCTCGACCGTGATCCGCCGCGGCGGAAACCGCTCCTCGAACTGCTCCTTCAGCGAGTCGAGACTGGCCCGCCCGTCGAGCATCTCCAGGAGCGAGTATTCCTCGGGCCGAAACCGGAAGTAGTGGAGCGAGATCGGATCCTTGACCACGAACCAGGCCTGCCCCTGATAGACCTGCCGGTTGACGTGGAGGTCGCCCCGCTTCCGCAGTCCGACCGCCCGGGTTGTGCTCGACCGAAAGGCCTCGGCGGTGGCCATGGGAGAGATTTCTGAGTCCGCCTGGGGCGATTACTGGTTGGCCGCCGGCGGCAGCGGCGACCGGCTGGAATGAATCGTCATCGTCACGAACTGCCCGGTCCGCAGCAGCCATTCGCCGGCGGCCTGCCGGTTCTCGACCTCGGCCACCACCCGGTAGTTGCCGCTCTCCATTCGCGGCTTGACATTGAAGACACGCCCCTGGAAGGTCTCGGCCTGACCGCCGGCCAACCGGGCCTCGACCGTGACCGGGCGGTCGCGAATCTCGGCCGGGTTCCAGCGGGCGGCGTCCACATAGCCCTCCACGTAGAGCCGGTCGGTGCGGATCAGGCGGGCCAGCGGATCGCCCGGCTGCAGCCACTCACCCTCGTGCGGAATCACCTCCTCGACCTCGCCGTCGAGCGGCGAGCGGATCACCCGCCGCTCGATCGCCTTGCCGGCCGCCTCCACCTCCACCTCCTTGCTGGTCGCGGCGAGGGCCGAGAGCTTCCGCTCGAGCTGGGCCTGCTCGATCTGCAGGCCCGTCTTCTCCCATTCGAGCTTGAGCCGCTCCCGCTCCACCTCGGTGACCGAACCCGGGATTCGGACGTGCGAGTCCTCGGCCTTGCGGAAGGCCATCTCGGCGACCCCCTGGGCTTTTTGCGAATAGCGGACGTCGACGTCGCTCTCGGCCTTGGCGACCGCCTGGTCATGCTCCGCCTGGGCCCGCCGCTTCTCCATCTGCGGCTGGTCGTCGTCGATCCGGGCGAGCACGTCCCCCTTGGCCACCACCGCCCCCTGGCGGACGAGCAGCTCCATGATCACGCCCGCCTCCTTGGCCGGCACCTTGACCTCGTCGATCAGCGACACGAGGCAGCCCTCGAGCACCGGCTCCGTGGCCGGCGCCGACGCCGCCGAGAGCACCACGGCTGACACGAGCGCGAACGGTCGCACGAACGACGTCATAGTCAGTCTCCTACCAAAGGCGGAACAGGATCTGGGTCTGGATGAAGGACAGCAGGTCGTGAAACCAGACGTAGCCGAGCGGCCGCTTGCCGCAGGCGATCCGGGCGGTCACGCTCGCACCGGCTCCGAGCTCCTCCTTCTCGTGCCGCTCAGGGTCGATCGTCACCCGCACGAGCACGGTGTTGCCATCCTCGCCGCGGACCTCGGCCTGCTCGTGGATCTCGCGGACCAGGCCTCGGTGCCGTGTGCCCGGATCGGTGGCCAGGATGTAGTCCACCTCCAAATCGCGGCCCGCGGCCTGGGCGGCCTGGGCCGCACGATTGACGTGGCCGAGCCGGTCGTCGGGCATGTGGACCTCGAGTTCCCAGGGGCCCGTCTTGTCGGCGATGCTCATCAGCACCTGCCCCTTCTCCACCGGCCTGAGGAGCAGCCGGTCGCGGACCTGCCAGGTGACCACCACGCCGTCGAGCGGGCTGGTAACGTCGAGATCGCCCCGCCGCGTCTCCCACAGCAGCCGCTGGGCCTCGAGGCTCTCGATCTCCCGCTCGAGCTGGGCCGCCCGGCCCGCCAGCCGCACCTTCTCGTCGGCCGAGATCTTCTGGTCCTCGAGCAGCGACCGCCGCGTGGCCCGCAGTTGCTCCTCGCTCGAGGCCTTGCGGCCGAGCACGTCGGCCAGCGCCACGTCGACTTCCGTGTTGCGGAGCCGGGCCAGCGGCTGGCCGGCCTCGACCGTCGCGCCGTGCTCCACGCCCGCGGCGATCGCCTCGACTACCCCGTCGATCCCGGCGAATACGTCGCGGCGATGGACCGGCTCGAGCGTCCCCTTGCCCTCGAGTCGTAGCTCGGCGGGGATCACTACGAGCGCCGCCATCGCCGCCGACAGTCCCAACCCGGCGAGCACCGTCCGCGGCAGGTTGCGGGCTGTGGTAAGCACCCTCGACTTGCCGGCCAGATTCAGCAGTGGATAGAGCGGCAGCCCCGTGTGGACCAGCGCGTTGGAGAGCGCTACCTTGCCATGCTCGGCCACGACCTGCACCCGAGCCCGCTGGGGGGGGCCGATGCTGGAAGCTTTGAACCACTCCACCACGAGCGCGGCGATCGGCTCCGGCACTGCCTTCGGGGCGGCTTCGGCCTTGGCGACCGCGACCGCATCGACCCCGCCCGGCTTCACCACCGGCGTCGGCCGGGGCTTCTCGAGGGGAATGATGGCCAGGGCGGTGGTGTGCGACTCGTCGATGTAGTTCTCCAGCTCCTCTTCGATCTGGGGCGGCAGCTCACGGGCTGGATCCGGATGCCAGAGGGGCTCGCCCGCCTTCGCGACCACCCGCGCCAGCGCCTCGATGGCTTGCACCTCGTTGGCTCGCCGCTCGACGCTTTCTTGGCCGCTGACCGCCTCGAGCCGGAGCCTCCCGCGCCGCCCGACAAGCACCCCCACCCGGTCGCAGCCGATGATCCGCCGGGCTTCGTTGGCCAAGACGAAGGCCGTGGCCACCGGGTCCAGCGACTCGTGCACGGCGCGGGCGAACCGCTCCACCTGCGAGAGCGCTGCCTGCTGGTCGCCCAGAGCCACCAGCTGCCGCCGTTGGAGGTAGTCGCCCGCGACCGTCGCCAGTTGCTCCATGAAGACGAGGTAACCCCGTTCGATCTGCTCGTCCTGCGGCTGCTGGAACACCTCGATCAGGCCCGCCCGCTTGCCGTCGTGGTCGATCGGGACGGCGATCACCGACAGGGGCGTGGCATTGGTGGCCAGCGTCTTGCCATCAGGCCCATTGACCTGCGCACCGGCCGGCACCGCCAGGCCCGTCGGGCTGCCGAGCAATGACTGCACGAGCGCGAGATGTCCCTGCTCCGCGTCCGGGGAGGCAGTGACACCGGTGGCACCGAGACCCGCGTGGCAGACGGGCTCCATCCGCCCCCCGTCGCGGGCCAGCCAGACGAGACCGGCCACCGCCTCCATCGCCTGGAGCATCCGGTCGAGCAGCGCCGAGAAGAATTCCCCTTCGGGCTTTCCCTGCCGCGCCAGCGTCTCGACCTCGGCCACCAGACCGCGAATCTGCTCGCGAGCCCGGTAGACCTCCTGGGATTCGTCGATGCTCATGGAATGGTCGCGGACTGGTCGCCGGCCTCACCGGGCTATTCGCCTTCGCGCGGCCACCCGGCCGCGTTACACGCGGGCCTGCTGCACCACCCGCTTCTGGACGTCGGTCTCGAGTGTGCCGAAGGCCTGCTCGTGCCGGGCGACGGCATGCCCCAGTGCATAGGCCAGCCGCTTGGCCGTGAAGAAGTTGACGATGATCCGCTGGGTGAGTTGGATCGTCTCCGGGGATGTGCCGCCGACCTGTTTGTTGAGCCCGAAGTCGACGATCAACTCTTCAGGGGTCCCGGTGACCCGGCAGAAGTTGGCGTAGGTGGCGACGATGTGGGATTCGTCGACCGGCACGTGGACGGGTTCGGGACGGTTGGTCTGCTCGTCGGCCATGGAGGGCTCCGGTGCGAAGGAAGGGTAAACATTCCCGGTACGCTCGGCCTGCCCGGATCATGAATCCGGGAGCCGCAGGGACCAGAAGTTTACTCCACTGCCGCAGCTGGTGCCACTTTCGGCACGATTTTTTAGCGCTGGTTGCCCAGCCCGCCATGCCGGGCAAGCCAGGTTGCCGAAACGAAACGTCGCAGGATCGAGTGCAGGCAGCGGACGGCCTCTCGCTCCCACGGACCGGACAGGTGGGATCCTTCAAGGCCCGCAAACCGCAGCCGGCAGGGCCAGCCGCGGGCCGCGGCGACGCCGTTGAACCGCTCGCAGATCCGCAAGGTCCACGCTGCGCCGAGGGTTTCCCGCAGCGCCAAAAATGCAGGATCGACCGAAGCGGCCAGGCCGCCTGCTGCCGCCGCACGCCGTTGCCGGCCCGCCGCAGCCTGCGCGGCCGCGAGCACCGCCCCCGCCGCGACCGCGCCGCTCGCGATCGCATCGCTGACCGCGGTCGGCGGATCGGCCTCCGAGCCGCCGGGCAAAAACGGCGACATCAGCCCAAGTTGGCCGGCCGCCACCAGCGACGCTGCAAGTCCGCGGCGTGTTGCGACGAAGTTCATCCAGCCGACGGCCACCAAGACCGGCAGGAAACACTGCTCGATCTCGTGGATTTGGGGCAGGCTGCCGGGTCGTACCAGCGTGGCCGAGGCGGCCGGCATCGCCAGCACCGCCGCGAGCGTGGCGACGATCAACTGCCAGACGCCGTGCTGGGGCCGCTTCGCCCCCAACAGCGACATCGCCGGACAGACGGCGAGCGCCGCCACGACCAGCCGGGCCGCGGCCCGGGCCGAGGGATCTACGAGCCAGCCGGCGACACGGCCGGCTGCCTCGACGGCGAACACGACGGCGGCCACGGCGGCCCACGCCGCTGCGGGCACCGCGGTCGAGCCTCGGGCCAGCCAACCGCCCGCGACGGCCGCGGCGGCCGTGACGAGAGCGGCGACGAGTGTGCACGTTTCAGGAGTCATCGGCGGCAGAAAGGCAAGCGTAATCGATATCGAGCGATCTGCAGCCTGGTCGCTCCGGAACCGGCTCACGTGAGACGCGGCGTCAACGGCGGTCATCCTTCGGCGGAGCGGGGCTCGAGGGGTCCGGTCGCAGCGACCGTGCCGATTGCGGAGGATCGCGAACTCCGGCTCGCGACCCCACCCGCCGCCAGCCGAACAACTGCAACGTCCGACCCGCCCCCGTGCCAGCGGAACCCGTCATGCGCCGCCTCATCCCGCACCGCCTGTCGCAACGCGCCGCTCTGGCGGCCGCCCTGATCGTGATCGGCGCCGACTGTTTCGCGATCGAGATGTTCACCTACTTCGGCGACGGCAGCCGGATCGGGCTGCCGAGCTTGGAAGTGCCGGTCGAGGCCTACCCGGGCATCCCACTCCGCAGTGATCGGCTCCGGGCCCGCCGTCGGGCAATGCGGATGGGCCCGGCCGCGGCCGTGCCTCCCGGCTACTCCCGCGGGATCACGATCCGCTCGATGCCCACCCCCCCCGCTGCCACCGTGGTTCGCCGCCGCCCAACGACGCCGCCCGTCGTGGTGGATTCGCCGGCGGAGACGACGCAGGCCGCGGAACTACTCGTAGCCCCAGAGCCGAGCGACATCGGGCTTCCGTCCACGGTCACCCCCCCTTCAGGCTCTTGAGGAGATCGGTCGCGTCGGGGCGGGTCGCGAACACCGCCTCGCCGGCAAGGACCTGCTCGAGAATCTGCCTGGCGCGATCCTTTTCGCCCCGGTCCGAGAGCAGTTTGGCGACGTAGTAGGCACCGTCGCTGGTCAGCGCGTTGTTGCGGGCGATCTGGTCGAGGATCTTCTCGGCATCCTCCCGCCGGCCGAGCTTGTAATAGACCCAGGCCAGGGTGGTCAGGGCGTTGACCTGCTGGGGGGAGTTCTCCCGAAACCTGGCCCAGTTCATCTCGGCCATCTCCACCGCCCGCTGCTGCGACTCCTTGTTGTCCGATTCGATCAGCACCAGTGCGAGCGAGTTGCTGGCGGCGAAGTTGCCCGGCGACTGCACGTGGGCATCGTTGAAGAACTTCTCGGCCGTGGGATAGTCGCGGGCCACCCGGGCGATTACCCCGCGAATGATCCTGCCCTCGAGACTCTTGGGGGCCTGAACCAAGACCTTGTCGGCGATGATCTTGGCCGTTGCGAGATCGTCCTGCCCCAGGTACCACTGGGCCGCGGCCAAGAGCACGGCCGGATCCTGGGGGGCCGCCTTGAGGGCCGACTCGAGCCATTTCTTGGCCAAGTCTTTCTTGCGATCCTCGTCATACAGCCGGGCCAATGCCATTTCCGGCAACAGCGCGTTGGCATCGAGCTTGCGGGCCTCCTGGAACTGCGTCAGCGCCCCGCTCTCATCGCCGAGCCGAAACAGGACGCTGCCGAGCCGGAAGCGGGCACCTGCGTTGTCGGGGTCGAGCGCGATCCAACTGTCGAGGAACTTCCGGGCGGTCGGCCACTGCTGCCGCGCTTCGGCCACGGCGGCGGCGCCGGCGTTGTAGCGAACTTCGAAGTCTCGCTTCCGCTTGGAATTCTCCTCATAGGAGGCCGCCAGCTGCCCGGCCCGCTCGAAGAGCACCGCCGAATCGGTCACCCGCCGTTCCTGGAAGGCCAGGTCGGCGAGCATCAGGTAGGGTTCGGGATCCGTGGGAAACTTCACGACCGTCTGTTCGAGCTCCGCGCGGGCCGGCGGCAGCTGATTCACGCTCAGCCAAAGCATCGCCATCATCACGCCGGGAGGAGGCAGTTTTGGATTGTTGTTGCGAGCCCGCTCGAGCACCGCCCGACAGCCGTCGATGTCGCGATCGCCAAACCGAGCGATCGCGTTGTCGATCTCCTTATACTGAGCGTCGTCGGAAACCGCCTTGCCGACGAGCGACTTGGCAGTGACCTGGGCCCGAGCGACGGGAGCGTCACAGGCGAAGGCGGCAAGCAGGGCAAACCCGAGCAGACTGCGGTGACGAGTCAGCAAACGCGACATGAGGAATGAGCTCCGTGCACGACCTTTCCGACCATCCCCGGCACCCCCGGGACACCGCATCGTACCGGAATGAGACGCGGGTTTCCACCACGCCGGCGGCTCGGAGGGCGTGATGCTCGGTGGCGGGATTTTCGAGCGGGAGCTGATGGTCACGCCGCGAGCCCGCGGGCTGTATGTGGCCAGGGCCCTGACCGCGGCCACGCTGCTGGGCATTATCGCCACCTGCTGGCTCGTGGTCACGGCCTCGCAGGCAGTGACCACACTGGGGGACTCCGCCCGATTCGGCGCCACACTCGTGCGGATCCTGGCCCCGGTGCAACTGGCCCTCGTGGTGCTCGTGGCGGCCCTGACGGCGGTGCTGGCGGTGAGCATCGAAAAGGATCGTCGCACCCTCGAGTTGCTGCTCGTCAGCCGGTTGGGCGACGCCCAGCTTGTCCTCGGCAAGCTCGCCGGCAGCCTGCTGCGAGTGGGACTGCTGCTTGCGGCGGCGGCACCGATGTTCGCGATCGCGGCCTTGTTCGGTGGTGTCACGCTGCCGCAACTGGGGCGGCTGCTGGCGGTCACGGCGGCGACAGCGGCCGCGGCTGCTGCCGTCGGAACACTCTTGGCCTTCTGGCGAGACACGACCTTCCAGGCCCTGGCGATCACCATTTCGGCGCTCGTCGCCTGGTTGGCCGCGGGCGAGGGGGTCGCGGCGCTCGCCGGAGCCGAACTCGCCGCTCGGGTGTCGCCCGCGCGGGCGGCGCTGGCGGCCCTCACGCCGGCGGGAGGGCGGGGCGTCCCCGCGTTCCTCGTCACCTGCGCCGGCATCGTGGCGGTCGCCGCCGGCATGGCAGTGATCGGCGTCCGCCGGTGGAACACCGCGGATGAGCCGCGG
>JBIKXY010000253.1:0-4228 GCA_044355515.1 Pirellulales bacterium | reverse complement strand
GACGGCTGCGATCATCGAGGCCGAGGATCGGACACATGAGCACGCCGACCGCCCCGGCGACCCGGAAGCAGTACCGCCAGAGGTCGGCCTCGTGGAAGCCGGTTGCCGGCGTGAGGTCCGACCGCATTCCTTCGAGCAGGGCCGTCGCCGCCTCGATCGGCAGGTCGTGTCGGCCGACGAGCGCCGCCAGCCAGAGGCTCTCGGCGGCGACCGGCCGCGTGCCGGCGGCGATCCGGCGGACGTCCTCCGCGGCGCGATCCACGAACTCGACCGCCTGCTGCGGCGTGGCGGCGGCATCGACGCCGTCATCGCACCACCGACACCAAGCGTAGAGCCGCTCGACGTCGGCTCGCTTGGCCGCCGGCAGAAGCCGGCTGGCGAAGGAGAACGAGCGGCTGTGCCGCCGGATCGAGTCGCCCGGGGCCGGGCCGCTAGCTGCCGACGACATGAAAATCGGCCGCGATCGTGTCGCAGGTGGCCTTGGCGGAGTTGACGACGCCGGGCACGCCGGCCCCGGGGTGGGTGCCCGCCCCGACCAGGTAGAGCCCGGGGATGTCCGGGTCGCGGTTGTGGGGGCGGAAGTAGGCGCTCTGGGTGAGCGTCGGGGCGACCGAGAAGGCGGAGCCGTGATGGGCGTGGAACCGGCCGGCGAAGTCGGCCGGCGTGCAGTGCCGCCGGGTCACGATCGCGTCGCGGACTCCCGGCAGGTGCGGCTCGAGCGACGCGAGAATCGCGTCGCCGTAGCCGGGGGCAACAGCCTCCCAATCGATCGCCGCGTTGCCCAGGTGGGGCACGGGGCTGAGCACGTAGAACGACTCGCCTCCCGGCGGGGCCATCCCCGGGTCGGTGATCGTGGGGGCGTGGAGGTAGAGGCTGAAGTCGTCGGGTAGGTGATGGCCGTGGAAGATGTCTTGCAACAGGCCGCGAAACCGCGGCCCGAACAGGATCGTGTGGTGGGCCAGGTTCGGATACCGGCGGTTGGTGCCGAAATAGAGCACGAACAGCGACATCGACCAGGCCATCCGCGCAAGCCGACGCTGCCGGCGACCGGCCGCGGCAACCCCGCGGTAGAGCCTGGCATAGGTGTGGTGGACGTCGGCGTTGGAGACGACCAGATCGAACGCCTCCGGCGGCCCGCCGGAGGCGTTGACCACGTGCCTGGTCGCGCCGCCGGCAGTCTCGACCACGACCCGATCGACGGCCGCGCCGAGCCGGAGCCTGCCGCCGAGGTCCTGGAAGAGCCGGACCAGGCCGCGGACCAAGGCACCTGTGCCCCCCTCGGGAAAGAACACGCCCCACTTCCGCTCGATCCAGTGGATCAGCGTGTAGATGGAGCTTGTCTCCAGGGGATTGCCGCCGACCAGCAGGGGGTGGAAACTGAACGCCTGCCGGAGGTGCTCGTCCTTCACGAATCGTGAGACGGTCGCATAGACGCTCCGGTCGGCCCGCAGGCGGGCCAGATGCGGGGCCGCCCGGAGCATGTCGGTGAATCGCAGAAAGGGGACGGCGCCGAGTTCCTCGTAGCCCTTGGCGAACACCTGCCGCGAGTAGTCGGCGAACCGCCGGTAGCCGTCCACGTCGGCGGGGTTCACCCGCCGGACCTGCTCGACGAGCCCCGCCTCGTCGGCGACGTAGTCGAAGGACACGCCGTCGCTCCACTGGAGCCGATAGAGCGGCGTCACCGGCAGCAGGCGGACGTAGTCGGCCAGCCGCCGCCCGGAGAGGGCGAACAGCTCCTCCAGGCAGTGGGGGGCGGTGATCACGGTGGGGCCGGCATCGAAGACGTAACCGCCATCCTCGTAGACGGCGGCCCGGCCGCCGGGCTCTTCGTGGGCCTCGTAGCAGACCGTCTCGAAGCCCAGCGACTGGAGGCGGATGGCCGCGGCGAGGCCGCCGAAGCCGCTGCCGATCACGGCCGCCCGCCGGTGCGAGCCAGTGCCCGTCCGGGGCGGACACGGCCCTGCGGCGGTCGCCAGGCTCACGGCAGGACCTCCGCGTTGGTGGGCTGACTGGCGATCCGCAGGGCGTCGCAGACCGCGGCCAGCGGTCCGGCTTCGCGGGCACCGTCCGTCGCGGCGACGAGCCTGTCGATCGCCCGGTCGAGCCGGGCGTTGATCGCCGCCGCAGCCCGGCGGTGGGTCGCCTCGAGCAGATCCCCGGCGAGCGGGCGAAACGCCTCCGGCCGGTCTTGCGACCGCTGCAGGCGGCGCTGCCAGGCGGCGAACTGCCGGGGCGAGAGTTCGCTCGCGGCCCAGGCCCAGGGCCAGGTGACCCGTCGGTTGCGGAGGTCGTCGCACCGCTCCGAGCCGGCGAGCAGCTCGCGGAGTTCGTCGAGGTCGTTCTTCATCTGCAGGCAGATGCCCAGCCGGCAGCCGAAGGCGGCGACGGCCTGCAGCGTCGGCGGGTCTCCGCCCGCCGCGTGGGCCCCGCTCCAGGCCGCCAGTGACGCGAGCCGGCCGGTCTTCCACCGCGAGATCGCCAGCGCCGTGACAAGCGCCTGCCGCGGAGTGACCTCGTCCACCCGCGTGGCCAGGTCGATCGCCTGACCCTCGTGGCACTGCCGGGCCACCGCGATGAACCGGCCCAGGAGCGCCGCCGACCGGGCGGGATCATCGAGGGCGGCCGCCGCCAGTTCCAGGCCCCGGAAATACATCCAGTTGCCGGCGTTCACGGCCCGTGCCGGACCGATCACCCGGTGGAGTGCCGGCTGGCCGCGGCGGGTCAGCGAGTCGTCCTCGAAGTCGTCGATCACCAGCGAGCCGGCGTGCAGCATCTCGACCGCATCGACGACGAGCGCGGGTGCCGCGGAGCGGCCGCCGGCGAACGCGTAGGCCCGCGCGAGCAGGGTGGCCCGCAGCCGCTTGCCGCCCACCCCTGGATAAAGATCGGGGGGCAAGTGCAGCGCTTTCGACCAGCCATGCCGGGTGCGGGCGGTCTGGTGATGCCCGCCGGCGAAGCCGAGAGGATGGGCGGTCATGTCGGCACCGGATCAGCGAGTGAGACGAACGACCGGGCAAAGCGGATCGGCGCCAGACCGGCCGGGGGCCAGCCGATCACGATCCGAGCCGCATCGGTGACCGTGAAGCGATGGGCGTAAAACCGGGCGATCCGCTCTTCCGGCAGCACACGGTAGAACCGCTCGAAGATCTTCCAGCGGTCCGCGGGCCTGACCAGGCAGAAGAGCAACCGGTTCAGAAAGCGGGTGAATCCCCGCCGCAGCCGGTCCGCCGCGGCGGCCGCGGCGACCTCCGCCGCCACCCGGTCCCGCCCGGCTTGCGCGACCAGTTCCGCGAAGCGAACGGCCAGCGGCATCGAGTATCCCGTGGCCGCGTGATACCAGCCGCCGGCATAGCCGCCGGCCAGCGCCGGCCCCGCGCGGCCGCCCGCCCTGGCATAGGGCATCGGGAGGCAGCCCCGCTCGCTGCGAATCACCGTGGCCGCCCCCTCGCCCGCCTCGGCCAGCCGCGTCGCGATCAGCCCGGCGGCCCGCGACTCATCGCAGGCCGGCTCCTCGTGGAACCGGGTGTATTCGAGCAGCACGCGGTCGGGCCCCAGCGGCAGCTCGTAGAGAAACTCGAACCCGCCGGCCTGGTCCGCCGGGACGTCCATCACCGTCGGCTCCGTCGCCGGCCACCGCCGAGCGGTTTGATATTCCTGACCGATGAAGGTTTGGTAGCCCGCGCCGCTCGGCTGCTCTGTCGCCGCCCGCCCGCGACAGTCGATCACCGCCCCGCAGGACACCTCTGCAGAGCCGCCGATCCGCACGGCGGTCGGCGCGATGATCTCGCACCGCTCGCCGGTGCGAATGACGAGCCGGCCGGGGCGAGTCGCCGCCCCCCCCTTGGCCGCCAGCGACAGCGTCGCTTCGCGGAGCCGGTCGGAGGTGATCGTCGCATAGGGGATGTTCACCCGCCGGGCCAGCCCCGGAAACCTGACGCGGTAGCCGGGCCAGCGGCAGGCGACCAGCGGGTCGACCCATTCCCGCGCGGCCCCGGCGATGTCCGTCTCGTGAAACGACCAGGTGTGATTGCCGCACAGTTCGGCGGCCTGTTCCACGAGCAGCACGGTCGCCTCCGGCCGGTGCCAGGCCAGAGCGTGGGCTAGGAGGCAGCCCTGGAGGCCGCCCCCCACGATGCCGTAGTCGAAGGCGGGAGCCGCGGGCTCGGGGCTCGGCGGCGGGGGGCTCGCCTGCAGGGTGACCGGCTGGATGGGAGACGCTCTCATGCCG
>JBIKXY010000067.1:0-12922 GCA_044355515.1 Pirellulales bacterium | reverse complement strand
CGGGGCCTGGCAAGGCTCCGCCTGCCGGCCGCAGGGCGAGCGGAACTCCATGAAGGACGGGCGGCGGCAGCCGTTGCCGCCGCCGAAGCAACTGCTGCAGCCGGGGGACGCCGCGAGGGCGGCCAGGCAGAGCGCGAGGCAGATGACGCGGGACATGACGAACTTCTCCAGCGGGCGGATCGCCCGAGCGACGAGCGGGTTGAACAGACATCGTGGCGTCGCCGCCACCACCGCAACCCTAGGTCACGATTGCGGCCGGGGCCGGCCAGGCCGGCGAAAAAGCCTCCCGGTCTCGGAGCCAAGACTGCGCGTGGTGACGGTTCTGCGGATGATCCGCTCGCGCGGGATCGGCCCGCCCGAACCGCCGGGGATCGCGTGCTAGAGTTTGGTCGCTACGACCGCCGCGGCCGACGCGAGCATCGGTCCCTGCCCGGCGAGAGACCGATACACCCGGACATGGCTCCCATGCGCTCACTGGCTTCGCGTACCCTTTTCGTCGCCGCGCTGATCGCCGGTCTGGCGGCGGTCGGGGTCCGCGCTGCGGCACCGCTGGCGGAAACCGTCAGCGATCCGGCGGTCGCTGCACTCGGGGTCGACTGTCCCCTCGACGTGGCCCCGGGCGAGCTCGACGTCTGGGTGGCGAGCACCCGCGGCCTGCCGGGCGTATGTGCGGCGCCAGAGCATGCCGAGCTGGCGATCGAACAACTCTGCGACGACGGCGGCGGTCACCGCTGGGAGCGAGGCGACCTCACCGGCCTGCTCGCCGCCGCCGGGCGGCCGCTGGTGATCTTCGTGCACGGCAACCGCTACGACTCTGCCGACGCCAAGGCCCAAGGGCTGCAGCTGGCCCGTCGGCTCGCCGGGCACGCGCCGGCCGGCCCCGCCCCGCGGCTGGTGATCCTTTCCTGGCCGAGCCGGAAGCAGGGCCTGCCCTTGAAGGATGGCCGCCTCAAATACGACCGGGCCCATGCCGACGGCCACTATCTCGCCTGGCTGCTCGGCCAGGTCGAGCCCGAGCAGCCCGTGGCGATCATCGGCTATTCCCTGGGGGCGCTGCTGGCCGCCGAGGCGCTCGACGAGATCGCCGACCGCGAGCTGGCCTCGGCCCCCGGGGTCCTGTGGGCCGACCGCCCCGGCCGCACCCATCTCGTGCTCGTCGCGCCGGCCCTCCGGGCCGACGCCCTCGCGCCCCGCGGCCGGTTCCGGCGGACGATCGACGGCGTCGACCGGATCACGCTCCTGATCAACTCCCGCGACACGGCCCTGCGTTTCTTTCCGCTCCTCGACCCGAACACCAAGGCTGCCGCGCTCGGCCTGGTGGGCATGCCCCGCCGCTGGCTGCCCGCGGAGGTCGAATACGACGCGGTCGACGCCACGGGCGTCGTGGGCAAGCTCCATAGCATGCGGCGGTACCTCGACTCGCGGTCGCTGGCGGCGCGGATCGCCGCCGGGGCGCTCGACGGCCTCGGGGAGCCGTAGCGAGGTTTGCGGCAGGGCCGCTCAGGCCGCCCGCCGGGCCGGCGTGGCGGCATCCCGGCCGAGCCTGGCCTCGACCATCATCCGCACCACCGCGGGCATCGTGTGCTCGGCCGTCCAGCCGAGCCGGTCGCTGGCCCGGCGGGTGTCGGCCCGGCCGCAAGCGATCTCGCTGGGCCGCACCAGGGCCGGGTCGCGGATCACGTGCCGCCGCCAGTCGAGCCCCACCGCCTTGAAGGCCTCGGCCACGAAGTCCTCCAAGCTCGTGGTCACGCCGGTGGCGATCACGAAATCCTCGAGCTCGTCCTGCTGCAGCATCCGGTGCATGGCCACCACGTACTCCGGGGCCCAGCCCCAGTCGCGGTGGATCGAAAGGTCGCCCAGCCGGAGCGCATCCTGCTCCCCGCCGGCGATCCGGCAGGCGGCGGCCACGATCTTCTGGGTCACGAACCGCTCCGGCCGCAGCGGGCTTTCGTGGTTGAACAGGATCCCGGTGGCCGCCTGGATCCGATAGGCCTCACGGTACTGGGCGATCTGCCAGAACGAGGTCGCCTTGGCGATCCCGTAGGGGCTGCGGGGCCTGAGCACCGTGGTCTCGCTGGCCGGCTCGTCCCCCGCGTTGCCGAACATCTCGGAGCTGCCCGCGTTGTACAGCCGCACCGGCCGCTCCAGGAGGCGGAGCGCCTCGAGCAGGTTGAGCGTGCCGACGACGATGCTCTCGAAGGTCTCGACGGGCTGGTCGAAGGAGAGGCCCACGCTCGTCTGGCCGGCGAGGTTGTAGATTTCGTCGGGGGCGGCCCGCTTGAGGGCCTGGAGCGTGGAGCGGAAATCGACCAGCGACATCGAGAGCAGGCTGACGCGGTCCCGGATGCCGAGCGCCTCGAGCCCCGCGAACCGGCCGGCTTGGGCGTCGCGGCTGGTGCCCACGACCGTGTAGCCGAGGCTTAGCAGATGGGCGGCCAGGTAGGCGCCGTCCTGGCCGCCGATCCCGCAGATCACGGCGGTGCGGCCCGCGAACTCGCTCGGGGGGGTGTCTGAATGCACCATGAGGGCGGGGACGATAGCGATCGCCCCGCCGCCGGCAAATGGCAGTTCGGGCGGAGTTTCGGACCGCTTCGGGGGGCGGCCGTCAGGGAGCGGCCCAGCCGGCTGGTGCACCAGGCTTCGTGGCCGCAAGGATCTCCCGGATGGCCTGCCGGTCCTCGGCTGAAAGCCAGGGAGCCGGGTCGGCCGCTCACTCCCCGGCGAACCAGGCCGCGGTGCGGGCCAGGCCGTCGGCGAGCGTCACGGCCGGTCGCCAGCCGAGCACATGGGCGGCCCGGCCCGGATCGACCAGGTTGCTTCGCAGGTCGCCGGGCCGGGCCGGGCCGTACTCCGGCGGCGGCAGCGTCCGCGGCTGGCCGCGGCCGGCGAGCTCGCGGGTCATGGCGTCGCGGAGCATCGCTTCGAGCTCGTTGACGTCGGTGCCCAGGCCGGTGCCGATATTCAGGCTCTCCAGCCGGCCGGGGCGAATCTCCGGCAACTCGGCAGAGAGCGCCGCGAGGTTCGCCCGGGCCACGTCGGGTCCGTAGACGTAGTCGCGGACATAGCGACCGTCGCCGTTGATCCGCGCCGCCTCGCCCGCGAGCAACTGCTTGCAGAAGATCGCCACCACCCCCGCCTCGCCGTGCGGGTTCTGCCGGGGGCCGTAGACGTTGGAATAGCGGAGCGCCACGGCCGCGAGGCCGTGCTCGCGGGCGTAGAACTCGAGGTACCGCTCGCCCGCCCATTTGGTGATCCCGTAGGGGCTCACCGGGGCCGCCGGGGTGAGCTCGGCCGCGGGCAGGGTGACGTCGCCGTAGAGCACGCCGCCGGAGGATGCGAACACGAACCGCTCCGCGCCGTGTCGGACCGCGGCGTCGAGCACGTTGACGAGCCCGATCACGTTGACCCGGGCGTCGAAGGCCGGTTCGCGGACCGAGCGGCTGACCGACATCTGGGCTGCCTGATGGCAGACCGCGGCGGGCCGCTCCGCGGCGAACACCCGCTCGACCGCGGCGGCGTCGGCGATGTCGGCGACGTGCAGCGGCACGCCCGGCGGGAGGTTCGCTCGCGACCCGCTCGAGAGATCGTCGAGCGCCGCCGGGGAGTGGCCGGCCGCGAGCAGGGCGTCGACGACGTGGCTGCCGATGAAGCCGGCGCCGCCGGTGACGAGGATTTTCATGAGCGCTTTGACGACAAGGAGAGACGGGCTCGTGCGGCCGGCCGGAGGCCGGAGCCGTGGCGTGGTAGCATAGAATGTCGGATTCGGTCGCCGGTCTGCGGGCTACTCCCGGTCTGCGGGCTGCACCCCGGTTCGCGGGCTGCCCAGATGCCATGATCCTGTTGCACGAGCAATACGACTCGCCCGATCCGGCCCGCGCGGCCGAGTTGGTCCGGGTCCGCGAGCGCAACGCGGCCGCGGGCGTGTTCGCCGAGATCGTGCCGCTGGCCGAGGGGGGACGCAAGTCGTTCGCCGCTTTCTTCCGTCTGGCCGCGGAGCGGTTCGCGGGGGAAGTGTGCGTGGTGGCCAACGCCGACATCGCCTTCGACGACTCGCTGGGCGGGGCGGCAGACCTGCTGCAGGCCTGGCCGCGGCCGCTGCTCGTGGCGCTCTCCCGCTGGGACAACCCCGCGGGCCCCTCGATGGAAGGCCGCCTCGATCCGAACCGCTGGCGGTTCTATTCGCAGTCGCAAGACGCCTGGCTGTTCATCGCCGGGGCGCTGCCGGCCTTCGAGGCGGGGTTCACGCTCGGCCGCCCGGCCTGCGAGAACCGGCTGGCCTACGAGGCCTTCCAGGCCGGCGTCGGCGTGGTCAATCCAGCGCTCTCGGTCCGCACCTGGCACCACCATGCCTCTGGCGTCCGTACCTGGAAGCCCGCCGACGCCTACCGGGGGCCGCTCTATTTTCCCCGGCTGACCACGCTCGAGGGGGCCTGCTGCGAGGGCTACGTGCTCGACCGCGGCCGCTTTCGGCGACGCAAAGAAATCGTCAGCGGCTGACGGCGTGGCCCTCCGCCACCGGGGTTGGCCGGCCCGCTCCACGCGACGGATATACGACAATCCCCTCGCCCGGGGAGGAAGACTTTTTTCGCCCTTGCCCCGAGGGCATACTCCCGGTGGTCGTTCGCGTCCGCAGGGCCCTGTCCGGGGTGGCCGTCGCCGGTCTTCCCTGGCAGCCCTTCCTTCAGCCGAGAGGTGTCAGATGCCCTGCCGTTCGAGTTCCGCCCGGGCCCGGACCGTGGGGCCGGCCGGTTTCAGTCTGGTCGAGCTGCTCGCCGTGGTCGCGATTCTGGGCACGCTGTTGTCGCTGTCGCTGCCTGCGGTTCAGAGGGCGAGGGAGAGCGCCCGCCGCTCGGCTTGCGGCAACAATCTCCGCCAGATGGGAGTGGCGATCATCAATTATGAGTCGGCCCGCCGCTGGTTCCCGCCCGGGAGCGACGCCTTCTCGAACCGCTTCCATGCCTGGAGCTCGTTCATCCTCCCCTATCTCGAGGAGTCTCAAACAGCCAGCCGGATCGATTACACCTTGCCCTGGAGCGATCCCCGGGGCAACGCGACGATCGCCGACTTGACCATCTCGACGTACGTTTGCCCCAGCGGCATCAAAAGCTACCAGGGCAAGCAGGACTACGGCGGCGTGATCGGCTCGGCCGTGCGGATTCCCGAAAACGCCCCCAGTCCGCCGGGATACGAGTTCAGCGGGGTGCTCTACGCGACGGATGATAAGTGTCACCGGCCCTGCCGCGCCGCCGAGGTGACCGACGGTCTCTCCCGCACGCTCCTCGTCAGCGAAGGGGTCGATCGGGTCGCGGAGGGCATGGACAGCGACACCGCGATCGGCAGTCCCCGCTGGGCCTGCGGCACCAACTGCTTCTTTCTGAGTTCCCCGGTCCTCAACACGCCGGACGTCGATGGATTTCGCAGCCATCACTCCGGCGGAGTCCAAGGCTTGTTCGGCGATGGCAGGGTCGGCTTTTTGGCGGATGACACCGACCGCGACGTGCTGATCGCGATCTGCACCAAGGCCGGCGGCGAGCCGGCCGCACACATGCCCTAAGTCGACCAGGCTCTCAAAGTCGCAAAACTTTCGCATTTTACCCACTTTTGACCCGGATCTTTCTGGCTGTACCATATTAGTGTCAGTGAATGCCTCATGAGGCTTCTTCCGACATCCCTCTTCGTACCCCCGGCCCTCCCGTTTCGACCTTAGCACCGAGAAGGAACCCATCATGATTCGCAACCTCGCAGGCATGGCTCTGCTCGCTACCATCGCGGCCAGTTCACTCCCCGTCTTCGCCGGCGGCGGCGGTGGGGCCAACGTTCCCGTTCGCATCAAGAACGTGGGTGTGGACCCTGTCGGTGTCAACGCCCTCTCGGGCAGCCCGACGCAGTCCCAGTTGCTCAATGGTACCCGCACGATCGCTGCCAACGGCGTCGCCCAGTTCAGAGTCCGCAAGGGAGCCTTCACGGCCGCCGCCGCGGACCCCAGTGCCCCGCAGGTCACCAACAATGTCCGGCAGTTCAACACCCGCAATTTCAAGACGATTTACCTGTACGCGGCACAGGACACGACCATGGCGACCATGCTGGGCGCGCCTGCCGGCGTGAAGTTCTGAGCCAGCGTCGCTCGGGGCCAAGCTTGACGTGCGGCGGGCGGATCGAGTTCGGTCCGCCCGCCGTTCTCATTCAGCCGGCCCCCACGGGAAAGTGATGGGCACCGAGATCGGAGTGGGCGACGGAAAGCGAACCGATAGCGGGGGGGCGACCGGATTGTGCGGTCGGGCCATGAAGTCTCTGGCCTGGCTCACCGGTGTCGTGGCCCCGGCCGTGCTGCTGGCCGCGCCCTGGCTGGACGAGCGGCTCGTCCCCATGAGCTGGTTGGGCGTTGCGGCCGGCCTGATGCTCGCCTGCGGTCGCGCCGGCTGGCGCGGTGAGGTGGCCGTCTTGGCCGGGGCGGTGCTGGTGATCACCCTGGCTTTCCACTGGGCACCCGCGGTGCTGGCCGAGGCGATGCGGACGAGCACCTTCTATGGCTTCGCTTTCGCCGTGCCGATCGTGATCTGGGATGCCTGCCGGCTGGCGTTGCCGTTTTGGGTCGTGGGGCGGATGTGCCGCGATCCCCGGGAGGCATGGCTGCCGGCGGGCCTGGTGGCAGTCGTGACCGAGAGCCTGATTCCGAGCGTCTTTCCCTGGAAGTTCGGCTATTCGCAGCTCGCGTGGCCGGCCGCGGTGCAGGTGGCCGCCCTGGGGGGCCCCGAGGCCCCGACCTTCACGCTGTTCGCGACCGCCGGGTCGATCGTGGCCGTGGCCGTCGCTTTCGGGCCCGGCGGTGATCGCCGGCTGACGCCGCCGGCGGTTGCAGCCCTGCTCGTCGCGGCTGCCAACCTGGGCTGGGGCGCGCTTGCGATTCACCAGACCGAGGCCCGGATGGCCGCCGCGCCGCAGGTCCGGCTGGCTCTCGTGCAGGCCAACCCCGAGGCGGCCGGAGGGATCGACAGCCTGCGGCGGCTTACTCGCGCGGCCTGTGCCGGCCCATCTCCTCCCGACCTCGTCTGCTGGCCCGAGTGCAGCGGCGGCTCCTACGAGGAGGGGCTCGACGCGTTCGCCGACGAAGCGACCGTCTTTCGCCGCTCGCGGGATCCTCAGCGGGGCCTGAGGCCGCTTGCTGATCCCTCCTGTCCGCTGCTGTTGGGGGGGCGGATCTACCGCGGTTTTCCCGAGCGACCCCGGCAAATCTTCCAGGCCGCGATCTTGATCGACACCGCCGAAAGGCTGGCCGGCGTCTCGCAGAAGCGGCACCTGATGCCGTTCGGCGAGTATGTGCCCTTCGCCGAGTTGATTCCCGAGTTGCGGCTCTCGTTTCCCCTGGAGACGACCTATGCCGTGGGCACCGCGGCCGGCCCGCTCACCAGCGGTCCGGCCAGGATCGGTGCCCTGCTCTGCTACGAAGACATGGTGCCCTCTGCGGCGGCCTCGTTGGTCGCCGATTCGGCCAACCTGCTCGTGTCGTTGATGCACGGGGCCGCATTCACCAATCCCCTGACGCTGCGGCAGCACCGCCTGCTCGCGCAGCAGCGGGCCATCGAGTGCCGTCGTTGCCTGGTGCGCTGCGGCTCGACCGGCGAGACCTGCGTCATCGACGCCGCCGGCCGCATCAGCAGCCGCCTGCCGCTCGAAGGCGAGGGGGTGCTTGTTGCCGACGTGCCACTGCTGGAGCAGACGACGGCCACGGTCGCCTGGCAGCAGGCATTTCCCGCGGCCTGTGCCCTCGCCCTCGTTGGGCTCGTGGTCCGGGGCAGGTTGCGGGGCCTGGGGGGGCTGGCGGCCCCGGAAGCGAGCGGTTGACTCCCGGCTCGGGGAGCCCTTCCGGAGGCCCCGGCCGCCGGCCTTGCGGCAAGGTGGTCACGTCTGGGATAGCCCCGGTTCGGGTCGTGGCCGCCGGTCCGCCGCCGCGCGACCCGGCCTCCAGACAGCTTCACAAGCCAGGGACGGATGCGCATGCCCAAACTCTTCCGCCTTGACCGCCGCCGGACCCCCGCGTTGCCGCCCGACGTCGATCCGGGCACCCGCTCGGTCATCGACCGCGTCAGGCCGTTCACGATGACCAGCCCCGAGCGGATCATGGCCCTGTGCGACGCCGTCAGGCATGTCTGCCGGCACGCGATCGCCGGCGACATCGTCGAGTGCGGCGTGTGGCGCGGGGGCAGCATGATGGCCGCAGCCCTCACGCTCTTGGAGCTCGGCGACCGCCGGCGGCTGCACCTGTTCGACACCTTCGCCGGCATGTCCCCCCCGACCGACGTCGATCGCGACCTCACGGGCACCGCCGCCGCCGGACTGCTGGCGGCCGAGGATCGCGACACGGGCTCGACTTGGGCCTCGAGCCCGCTGGCCGACGTGCGCCGCAACCTGCTCGGCACCGGCTACCCCGCCGAGCTGGTCCGGTTCGTGGCCGGCCGGGTCGAGGAGACGATTCCCGTCCAATCGCCCGAGCGGATCTCCGTACTCCGGCTCGACACCGACTGGTACGAGTCGACGCGGCATGAACTGGAGCATCTCTATCCACGGCTGGCTGAAGGCGGCGTCCTGATCATCGATGACTACGGCCACTGGCAGGGTGCCCGCCGCGCCGTGGATGAATACCTCGCCGCCACCGGTGCGAGGCTGTTGCTCTCCCGCATCGACTACACGGGCCGGCTGGCCGTGAAGCCGGCAGCCTGACCCCACAATTTCCAGGTGCCTTGTGATCCGCTTTGCTGCCTCCCGCCGCCGGCTCACCGCCCCGCCGCGGCCGCGGTTGAATCTCGGCTGCGGGGCGCGGCGGCACCCCGAGTGGACCAACGTCGATCTCGTCCCGGCCGGCCCCGATGTGATCGCCTGTGACCTCCGCCGGCCCCTCCCGTTTGCCGCCGGCAGCTTCCAGGCAGTGTATGCGGCGCACGTCCTCGAGCACCTTGCCCCCGTCGAGGCCGCCCGCTTGCTCGCCGAGTCGCGGCGGCTGCTCGCTCCTGGCGGGATCGTGCGGATCGTGGTGCCCGACCTCGAGGGGATCGCGCGGGCGTATCTCGCGAGCCTCGAGCGGGCCACGGCCGAGCCGTCGGCTATGCGTCGCTGGGAGCACCGCTGGATGACGGTCGAACTGCTCGACCAGCTCGTCCGCGACACCTCCGGCGGGCTGATGCGGCGGTGGTGGTCGTGTGACCCGGTGCCGGCCCGCGGCTTCATCGAGCGGCGGCTGGGGGAGGAGGCCGCCGCCGGGATCGCGGCGGTCGCCACGGCCCGGGAGACGGCCGGAGCGGCACCGCTCGCCGCCGCCGCGATCTTCGCCGCGGAGCCGGCCTCGCTCCGGGCCGCCGCCCGCTACGCCGGCCGCGGCGAGCGGCATCGGTGGATGTATGACCGGGTCTCGCTCGCCGATCTCCTGACCGAGGCGGGCTTCGTGGAGGTGGGCCGGACCGACGCGGTCGGCTCGCGGATCCCCGGCTTTGCCGTCTCCTGCCTGGATGCCGACCAGGCGGGGCGGCCCCGCAAGCCCGACTCCCTCTATCTGGAAGGGGTCCGGCCATGACCGCCCGAACCCGGCACCAGGACGACTGGCCCGGGCCGCGGATCGCGATGCTCGCGACCCAGGCCGGCCGCGCCGGCGGGGCCGCCATCGCGCTGGAGCGGCTCGCGACCGCCGTTCGCGCCGCCGGCGGGCAGGTCGATGTCGTCACCCGCGCGGCCATGCCGCCGGCGCCCGCCGCCGTGCAACGGCTCGAACGGCTTGTCCGCCGGAGCATCCGCCGGGCCCGCACACCCGTCTCGAACACGCTCTTCACCGCCGACTGGCCGGCCTGGGACCTGACCGACCAGCCGGCCGTGGCCGGGGCCGATCTGGTCAACGTCCACTGGGTGGCCGGCTTCATCGCCGCCGCCGGCATCCGCCGGCTGGTGGAGTCGGGCCGGCCCGTGGCCTGGACGCTCCACGACATGCGGCCGTTCACCGGCGGCTGCCACTATGCGAGCGGCTGCGAGGGCTTTACGGCGGCCTGCGCCGGCTGTCCCCAGCTCGCCGCGGCCTTGGGCCCGCTGCCGGAGCGGTCGCTGGCCAGGGCCCGCCGCCGGCTCGCGGGGCTGCCCTTGGTGTTCGTCTCGCCGAGCCGCTGGCTGGCCGAGGAGCTCGCGCGGTCGAGCCTCTTCGATCCGCGAGCGCATCGCGTGCGGGTCATCCCCAACGGGATCGATCTCGACCGGTACGTGCCTGGCGACCGGCGGGCCGCGCGGCGGCGGCTCGGCCTGCCCGAGAATGGCCTGGCGATTCTTCTGGGGAGCGTCTCGCTCGACGAGCGCCGCAAGGGGGCCGGAGTCGCGGCCGCGGCCGTGGCCCAGGCGGCGGCCGAGATCACCCGCCGCGGCGGAGCCCCGGCGCCGGTCGTCGTCACCTATGGGTCAGGGCAGGTCGAGATCCCGGGCGTCCGTTGCCGTCACCTCGGCAGCCGCGACGAGGCGGGCGTGCTCGAGGCCCTCCAGGCCTGCGACGTCCATCTGACGATGGCCCGCGAGGACAACCTTCCCAACACGGTGATCGAGGCGCTCGCCTGCGGCCTGCCCGTCGTCGCCACCCGGGCGGGTGGCCACCCGGAGCTCGTCACCGATGGGCTGTCGGGCTGGCTGGTCGGCGTCGACGACTCGCCGGCCGCCGCCGCCGTGCTCGTGCGGCTGGCCGAGGATCCGCCGCTCGTGCGGGCCGCGGCCGCGCGGGCCCGCGTGCGGGCCGAGGCCGAGTGGGACGCCCGGCTCCAGGCCCGCCGCTATCTGGCACTCGCGGCCGAACTCCGCGGCACCCTGCCGGGCGCCCGTCAGCTGGACGCGGCCGCGGCCCCTGCCGCGGCCGCCCGGCTCACGCCCGCCGCCGTGGCCGCGGTCCAGCGGGGAGCGCCGCTCCGCGGCCCCCTCCGCCGGCTCCGCAGGCTGGCGGGCTTGGCGTTGAAACCATCCCCGCACTGAGCCACGTTCCATGACGCCTCGCCCTCGCTTCCAGCCGCCGCCCGGCCGCTCGCCCCCGCTCGATGCGGCCGACTTCAACGGGCCGCTGTTTCCCGAGCACGCCTTCCCGCCGTTGCCCGGGCGGGCGGAGGAGTATTTCGCCGCCTGCCGCCGCGGCTACGCGGCGATGGCCGACACCCGCGTGGCGATCACCGGTCTGGCTCGTGACGTCGGGCGGATCCTGCCGCTCACGATTCGCCGGATCGAGAACCTGGCGCGGCTGTTCGCCGATTCCCGGGTGGTGGTGTTCGAGAACGACTCAGAGGACGACACGCGGCTGCTGCTCCGCCGCTGGGCCAGCACGAACCGCCGCGTCGATGTCACCAGCGAGCGGCTCGACGACCCGGTCAACCCGGCCACCCGCTGCCTCGACCGCGCCGGACGGATGGCCTTCTATCGACGGCGGTGCCAGGAACGGGTGCTGGAGCTCTGCCCCGGTTTCGACGCCGTGATCATCATCGACTTCGACGTCCACGGGGGCTTCAGTCTGGACGGGATCGCGAGCAGCTTCGGCCGGCCCGGGTGGGACTTCGTCGGCTCGAACGGCCTGATCTGCCGCCGGCACGGCCTGGCGATGAACGCCCTGCGGCAATACGATACCTGGGCGATCCGGTTCGACTCCAAACTGACGCCGCTTTCCAGCGCGCAGGCCGGCGGGCTGGTCTATCAGCGGGGCGAACCGCTCGTGCCGGTGACCTGCTGCTTCGGCGGCCTGGGCATCTATACGATGGCCGCCTACCGCCAGGGCTGCTACGGCGGCGCCGACCTCGAACATGCCACGTTCCATCGCTCGCTGCTCGCCGCCGGCCACGAGCGGCTGTTCCTGAACCCGAGCCAACTGGTGATCTACGGTCGCCGACACCGCGTGGGCGACGGCCTGGTGGCAGCGATCGGGGCCGGCTGGTCGCGGCTGTTCGGCGGCCGTCCGCGAACCGGCCTGTTCCCCCGCATCCAACCCGCGGCGCCGCCCCCCGCCGCCACCGCCCGTGGTCGCCGCGCGGCCTGAGGGACGCACGGGCGCTCGCGCGGCCCCGCCGTGCAGCCCGCGGTTGGCGCGGGCATACTGAGAGTTGGTCCGGGCCGAGCCCGCGTCTCCCGCCCCGCTCCGAGCCCCCATCCCCAGGAACACCCGTCCCGATGGCCACCGTTACTGAAGCGACTCCGCGCCTGGGCGACAACGACGTCGCCGCGCTCGACCGGCTCCGCGGGATCCACGCCCGGCTCAAGGCGGAGCTGGGCCGGGTGATCATCGGCCAGGAGGAGACGATCGAGCGGCTCGCGATCTGCCTGTTCGCCCGCGGCCACTCGCTCCTGATGGGCGTGCCGGGCCTGGCCAAGACCCTGCTCGTGAGCAAGCTCGCCGAGACGGTGTCGCTCAAGTTCAGCCGGATCCAGTTCACGCCGGATCTGATGCCGATGGACATCACCGGCACCGACATCCTCCAGGAGACGGCCGAGGGGCGGCGCGAGTTTCACTTCGTGCCCGGGCCGGTGTTCGCCAACATCGTGCTCGCCGACGAGATCAACCGCGCGCCCCCCAAGACCCAGGCCGCGATGCTCGAGGCGATGCAGGAGCACAAGGTCACCGTGGTGGGCAAGACCTTCAAGCTCGACCCGCCGTTCTTCGTCCTGGCCACCCAGAACCCGGTCGAGCAGGAGGGCACCTACCCCCTGCCCGAGGCCCAGCTCGATCGGTTCATGTTCCTGGTCGAGCTCGACTACCCGAGCGAGGCCGAGGAAGTCGCGATCGCCCGCTCGACCACGGGGGGGCCGCCGCCGGCGCTCGAGCATGTGCTCACCGGCCCCGAGATCGTGGAGTCTCAGGATCTCGTCCGCCGCGTGCCGGTGCCCGACCACATCTACCAGTTCGCCGCCCGGCTGGTCCGCAAGACCAGGC
>JBIKXY010000066.1:0-13051 GCA_044355515.1 Pirellulales bacterium | reverse complement strand
TCCGGGCCGATCCCCGGTTCCTCGAGGAGCCGGGTCAGCTCGACCTCGTCTATAACGTCGCCGAGGGGCAGCGGTATCGGGTGGGGCAGATCAACATCCGGATCCGCGGCGACAACCCGCACACCCGCCACAGTGTGGTGCTCAACCGGCTCTCGCTCCGGCCCGGCGACATCCTCGACATCCGCAAGCTCCGCGACGACGAGCGGCGGCTGAAGTCGAGCAGCCTGTTCGCGGCCGACGCCGCCCAGGGGCAGGGGCCGCGGATCAGCTTCTCGAAGCCCACGGGCGACGAGGGCACGCGGATGGCCCGCGATCCCGACCGGCCCGGCTTCCGCGGCCAGAGCCCCGACGATGAGGCCGCCGCGGTGCTCGATCTCGTGCTCGAAGGAGAACTGAACGAGGCCGCCGAGCACGAGGCCGGCCCGGCCGGACGACTGGCGGCCCCGGCGACTGACCAGGGGCCCGCCGCGGCTCCCCCCGCCGCGACCGCCGGCCAGCCGGTGTGGCGTGGCCAGAGCCCGGGGTATGCGGCGCCGCAGCCTGCCGCCACGCCCTGGCAGGCGGCCCAGCCCGGAGTCGGGGCCTTCCCGGCCGCGCAGCAACCCGGCTCCCAGCAGCAGGTATTCCCGCAGCCGACATCCCCTCAGCCTGGTTACCAGCAGCCGGTGTACCAACAGCCCGCCTACCAGCAGGTGGTGCAGCAGCCCGCGCAACCCTGGGGCGGCCAGCCACTGGCGCAGCCGGGCCCCGCCGCCCTCGACTACTCGCGGTTCGCCGCCCCGCCGGCGCCGGCGAATCCCTACACCGTGCAGCAGCCCGTGGCCCCCGGAGGGCCGGGCCCCGCGGTCGGCTTCCAGCCGCTCCCGGTGGCCCAGGCCGACCCCAACCAGCCGCCGGCCTTCCAGCCGCCCGTCGTGCCCGACTTTGGCGGCGGCGGCGCCATGGGCGGGATGCCCGTGTTTCCGGGCCAGGAGCCCTACGTGATCCTCGACGTGGACGCCGAGGAGACGCAGACCGGTCGATTGATGATCGGGGCGGGCGTCAACTCCAACGCCGGCCTGGTCGGCAACATCGTCGTCGATGAGCAGAACTTCGACATCCTCCGCCTGCCCCGCAGCTGGGACGACATCAAGAACGGCGTCGCCTTTCGCGGGGCCGGCCAGCGGTTCCGGCTCGAGGCCGCTCCGGGCACGCAGCTCCAGCGGTACATGGCCACCTTCCAGGAGCCGTATCTGTTCGACACGCGGGTCGGCCTCTCGCTCTCCGCCTCCTACTTCACCCGGTTCTTCTTCGACTGGGCCGAGGCCCGAACCGGCGGCCGCGTCGGCCTGGGCTATCAGTTTCAGTTCGCCCCCGACCTCTCGGTCAACGCCGGCTTCCGCGGCGAGAGCGTGGACATCTTCAATCCCCGCGTGCTGGCGCCCGACATCGTCGACATGCAGGGGACCAACGGCGTGTACGGGTTCTCCGGCGGCATCATCCACGACACCCGCGACAGCCCGTTCCTGCCGACGCAGGGGCATCTGGCCACCTTCGAGTTCGAGCAGGTGATCGGCACCTACGTCTACCCCCGCGGGATCCTCGAGGGGCGGCAATACTTCCTCTTGAACGAGCGGCCCGACGGCTCCGGCCGGCACGTGCTCTCGGTCGGGTCGGTGCTGGGCATGAGCGGGCCGGACACGCCCGCCTACGACAACTTCTTCGCCGGCGGCTACAACACGATCCGCGGCTTCGTGTTCCGCGGGGCGAGCCCCCGCCAGGCCGGCCCCAACGGCCAGCTGGCGATCGTGGGCGGTCCCTTCCAGTGGCTCAACACGATCGAGTACCTGTTTCCGATCACGGCCGACGACACGCTCCGCGGCGTGGTGTTCACCGACTTCGGCACGGTCGAGAGCAACGTCTCGATCAACAACATGCGCGTGGCCCCCGGCTTCGGCCTGCGGATCACGCTGCCGGCGATGGGGCCGGCCCCGATCGCGCTCGACTTCGCGGTGCCGGTGGCCAAGGCGCCCTTCGACAGCGAGCAGCTGTTCAGCTTCTTCGTGGGCTTCGCGAGGTGACGGCATGGACGGCAGCGGGCCCAGACACGGCGACGCCCGGCGGATCCTCGTGGTCTGCACCCGGTACATCGGCGACACCGTGCTCGCGATCCCGTTCCTCAGAAACCTGCGCCGCGGGTTTCCGCATGCCACGATCGACGTCTGTGCGGAAGGGGGGGCCCGGATGGTGCTCGCCGACTGCCCCTATGTGGACGAGCTCGTCGCCTGGCGGCGGCCGGCGGGGCGGCGGAGCCTGGCTGCCTCGCTGGCGGCGATCCGCACCCAGGCCGCCTGGCTGGCCGGCCGCGGCTACGACCGGGCCTATCTGCTGAAGCGATCCCTCTCGGGCTCGCTGTTGGCGACGCTCGCCGGCATTCCCCACCGGGTCGGCTTCGCGGCCGACGGCCGCTGGCTCCTCCACACCGCGGTCAAGCCGGCCCGCGGCCGCCACCAGGCGGCCCGCTACCTCGACCTGCTCGTCGCCGACGGCCTCGCGGTCGACGACGGTGCCAACGAGAACTGGATCACGCCGGCGGCCGCGGCCCGGGCGGCCGATCTGCTCGCCCCGCTGCCGGCCGGCCGCCCGCGGGTGTTCCTCGCGCTGCGGTCCACCGCCCCGGAGAAGCACTGGCCGGCCGACCGCTGGGCCGTGCTCGTGAGCCGGCTCGTGGCCGAGCGGCGGTGCGAGGTGGTGCTCTGCGGCGGGCCCGACGACGTGCCGCTGCACGACGCGGTGCGGGAGGCGGTCGGCCCGCCGGTAGCCGCCCATCTGCACGACCTCTCGGAGCAGGTCTCCCTCCGCGAGGCCGGCGCGCTTGTGGCCCGGATGGATCTCTGCGTCGGCGTCGACACGGGCCTCGTGCACCTCGCGGCCTCGCACGACGTGCCGGTGGTGGTGCTGTTCGGCCCGACCGACCCCAATCGCTGGAGTCCGTGGACGCCCCGGGCCACCGTCGTGCGGTCGCCGCGGCTGCGGCAAGCGCTCGGCGACCGGCTCCGCCTGGCGCCCCGGCGGAACCATTGCCCCTGGCCGTTCGGGATCGCGGCACTCGCCGACATCGCCGTGGCCGACGTCTGGGCCGCGGTCGCCGCGCAGCTGCCGGCCCCCGCCCCCGCCATCCGCACGCTCGATCTGCGGACCGGCGGCTTCCGCTACGAGGTCGTGACCGGGCTTCCCGCTCCGGCTGCAGCCGCGGCCGCGGCCCGGCCGGCCACGAAGCCGCTCGCCCAGGCCCACTGAAAGTTGAAGCCGCCGATCCGGCCATCCACGTCGAGCACCTCGCCGGCCAGATAGAGCCCCGGGCAGACGCGGCTCTCCAGCGAGTCGAGTCGCACTTCGGCCAGCGGCACGCCGCCGGCGGTCGCCTCCGCCGCGGCGAAGCCGCGGTCGCCGCTGATCGCGAGCGGTGTGGCGGTGGCGAGCGTCGCCAGCCGGCGCCGCTGGTCGCGGGAGAGATCACCCGTCGGCGGCGCTGCCGCCTGCTCGCAAAGCCCGCGGGCCAGCCGGTCGGGCAGCCGCTCGCGGAGAACGGCCAGGGCTCCCCGGCGCTGCTGCGCCACGAGCAGCCGGTCGAGCGACTCTTGCGCCTCGCCCGGCAGCCAGTTGAGCGCCAGCGCGACGCCCGGATCGGCGGCCCGCTCCACGAGCCAGTGCCGGCTCACATCGAGGATCGCCGGGCCCGAGAGGCCCACGTGGGTGCAGAGCGTGCTGCCGGTGGTGGCGAAGCGTTTCTTGCCGGTGGCACTCGTGAGCGTGATCTCGGCGGAGAGCGTGAGCCCGGCGAGCGCCGTGATCCAGTGGCCGGCCGGCAGCAACAGCGGCACCAGGGCCGGCACGATCGGGCTCGTCAGCGAGTGCCCGAGGCTCTGGGCGAGCTCGAGCCCCGTGCCGTCGGAACCGCTCTTGGGCAGCGATTTGCCGCCGGTGCAGAGGATCACATGCCGGGCTGCGAACTCGCCCGCGTCGCTCGTCGCCCGGAAGCCGGCGGAGTCCCGCACGAGTGCCGTGACCCGGGCCGGGTGCACGAGCCGCACCCCGGCCCGCGTCGCCTCGCGGACGAGCGCGTCGAGCACCGTCCGCGCTGAGTCGCTCGTGGGAAAGAGCTTGCCTGTGTCTTCGGTCTTGAGTGCCACGCCGGCCGCGGTGAAGAAGGCGATCGTGTCCTCGACCGTGAATCGCCGGAGCACCTTGCGGATCGCCGGCGGGGTGCTGCCGGCGTAATCGGCCTCGGCGACCCGCTCGTGGGTCACGTTGCACCGTCCGCCGCCGGCCACCAGGATCTTGGCCCCGAGCTTGCGGGCGGTGTCGAGGGCTGTGATCGCGAGCGGCCTGCCCGCGGCAGCCGCCGTCCGTCCCGCCCAGGCGGTGGCGAACAGGCCCGCCGCGCCGGCGCCGATCACGAGGATGTCCGAGGAATCGTCCATGGCCGTTCAGCCGGCGGGATGCGGATCGCCCACGGCCGCCGCCGCGTTGGCCGCCGGACCGCCTACCATACCGACGGGGTCAGCGGGCGGGCCATCGGGAGCGGCCTTCAGCCCCCGGTGGGCGTGCCCGAAGGCGGTCGTCCCCCCCTCCCTCCTCAGTTCCGGGCGTTCCGCTTTTGGATGCGGCCCAGAGGTCGCGGTATCGTGCGGGCCATGCAGCCGCTCCTGGTTCTCGATGTCGTCGGGCTCACGCCCGCCCTGCTGTCGCATACGCCCCGGCTGGCGGCCCTCGGCCGCGCCGGGTTCACCGCGTCGCTCGGCACCGTCCTGCCGGCGGTCACCTGCCCCGCCCAGGCCACGATGCTCACCGGCCGCCCCCCCCGCGACCACGGCGTCGTCGCCAACGGCTGGTACTGGCGCGACCTCGCCGAGGTGATGTTCTGGAAGCAGAGCAACCGGCTCGTGGGCTGCGAAGAGGAGAAACTCTGGCATGCCGGGAAGCGCCGCTTCGGCGACCGCTTTACGACCGCCCAGATGTTCTGGTGGTTCAACATGCACGCCGCCGTGGACGCGGCCGTGACGCCCCGGCCCGTCTACCCCGCCGACGGCCGCAAGCTGCCGAGCATCTATACCCAGCCCGCCGAGTTGAAGGGCGACCTGCAAGCCGCCCTCGGCCGCTTTCCGCTGTTCGACTTCTGGGGACCGCGGGCGGGCATCCGCTCCTCGGAGTGGATCGCGGCGGCGACGAGGCGGGTGATGGAATCGCGGCGACCGACCGTCACGCTCTGCTACTTGCCCCACCTCGACTACGACCTGCAGCGGTTCGGGCCCGACTCGCCCGAAGCGGTGCGTGCCTGCGGCGAGATCGACCGCGTGGCCGGGGAGCTGGCCGAGTGGGCCGCGAACTCCGGTCACACGGTGGTGGTGCTCTCGGAATACGGCATCACGGCGGTGCGGGATGGCGTGCATGTCAATCGGGCTCTGCGCCGGGCGGGATTGCTCGCCGTGCAGGAGGTGGACCTCGGCTGGGAGTTGCTCGACGCCGGCCAGAGCGCGGCCTTCGCCGTGGCCGACCACCAGGTCGCGCATGTCTATGTGCAGGATCCGGCGCGGATCGCCGAGACGCGGGCCGTGCTCGAGGCGACCGCGGGCGTGGCGGAGGTGCTCGACCGGGAGGCGCTGGCCGACTTCGGCCTCGACCATGAGCGGGCCGGGGAACTGCTGGCCGTCGCGGCGCCCGACCGCTGGTTCACCTACTACTATTGGCTCGATGACGGAAAGCTGCCCGACTTCGCCCGCACCGTCGACATCCACCGCAAGCCGGGCTACGACCCGGTGGAACTGTTTCTCGACCCGACGATCCGGCTGCCGGCGGCCCGGATTGCCTGGACGCTCGCCAAGAAGAAGCTCGGCTTTCGCACGCTGCTCGAGGTGATCGGCACCGACGCGAGCCTGCCGCGCGGCTCGCATGGCCGGCTGCCGGCGACGCCCGCCGCGGGGCCCGTGTTGCTGTGCACCGACCGCTCCCCGGCCCGGGATCGCCTGGAGCTGCATGAAGTGCGGGACCTGCTGCTCGATCTCGTGGCCGGAGCTGCGTGAACGCGGCTCACGATGGGGGCAATCCCCCGGGAAAGCCTACGCCATCAGGTCCGGGATCACGCGGGCGTGCTCGACGCCGGTGAGCTTCTGGTCGAGGCCCTGATAGCGGTAGGTGAACCGCTCGTGGTCGAAGCCGAGGAGCTGCAGGGCCGTGGCATGGAAGTCGCGGATATGCACCGGGTCCTTGACGATGTTGTAGGAGAAGTCGTCGGTCTCGCCGTAGATCTGCCCGCCCCGGGCGCCGCCGCCGGCCATCCACATCGTGAAGCAGCGGGGATGGTGGTCGCGGCCGTAGTTCTGCTTCGACAGGCCCCCCTGGGAGTAGACCGTGCGGCCGAACTCGCCCCCCCAGATCACGAGCGTCTCGTCCAACAGGCCGCGGGCCTTCAGATCGGTGATCAGGCCGTAGGTGGCCTGGTCGATGTCGTTGCAGCCGCTCTTGAGCCGGCCGACCACGTTGGCGTGGGTATCCCAGTGGTTGAGATAAATCTGCACGAACCGCACGCCCCGCTCCACCATCCGCCGGGCCATCAAGACGCTATTGGCAAACGAGCCGGGCTTCGTCACCTGCTCGCCGTAGAGGCCGAGCGTGGCCTCTGTCTCGCTGGCGATGTCGGTGAGCTCAGGCACGCTCGACTGCATCCGGAAGGCCATCTCGTACTGGGCGATCCGGGTCCGGGTCTCGGGGTCGCCGATCCGGGCGAGGGCCCGTTCGTTGAGCGCCTGGATGCCGTCGAGGGTCTGGCGGCGGACGGCCGCGGGCACCCCGGGCGGATTGTTGATGTAGAGGATCGGATCGCCGGCGGAGCGGAAGCTCACCCCCGAGTATTCGCCGGGCAGAAAGCCGCTCGACCAGAGCCGAGCCCCGATCGCCTGGGCCTGCTCGGGGACCGTGGAGCGGGCCACGAGCACCACGAACGTCGGCAGGTCGGCGTTGAGCGAGCCCAGGCCGTAGCTGGCCCAGGAGCCGAGGCAGGGCCGGCCGGTGATCTGGTTGCCGGTCTGCATGTAGGTGATCGCGGGCTCGTGGTTGATCGCCTCGGTGTGCATCGAGCGAATGAAGCACAGCTCGTCGGCCACCTTGCCCGTCCAGGGCAGAAGTTCCGTCATCCACATCCCGCACTGCCCCTGGCGGGAAAACTTGAAGATCGAGGGGGCGATCGGAAACCGCTTCTGCCCCGAGGTCATCGTGGTCAGTCGCTGGCCGGAGCGGACGCTCTCAGGGAGATCCTTGTCGTACCAGGCGTCCATCTGCGGCTTGTAGTCGAACATGTCCTGCTGGGGCGGGCCGCCCACCATGTGCAGGTAGATGACGTGCTTCGCCTTGGGGGCGAAGTGCGGGCCGACCGCGCCCGGCACGCGGGCCACGCCGGCGGCCGGCTGGTCGAGCACCGCGGCCCGGCCGGCGGGATCGCCCAGCAGCGTGGCCAGGGCCGCCCCGCCGAGCAGGTGGCTGCCCGACTCGAAGAACCGGCGGCGGGTGAGGTTGAGGCCAAGCTCGACCAAGGGTGTCGGGAGCGGGGTCATTTGCAGAGCACCTCGTCGAGGTTCGAGAGCTGGTTGACGAGCATCGTCCAGGCGGCGAGCCGCGGCAGGTCGGCGGACCGCGGCCGGGAGGCCCCCACGGCGGCGAGGCTGGCGGCGTCGTCGGGATGGGCCGCGTAGTGCCCGGCGAGCACGGCGAGCGACTCGGCCGCGATTTCCCGCTCGTCGGAGTCGAGCGGCCGGGCGAGGAGCCGGCCGGCCACGAAGTCGAACCGGGCCGCGTCGTCGCCGGGCTGCTCCAGCGCCAGGTCGGCCAGCGTCCGGGCGGCCTCGACGAACTGCGGGTCGTTCAGGGTCACGAGCGCCTGCAGCGGGGTGTTGGTCCGCTCCCGCTTGACCGTGCAGATCTCACGGGAGGGGGCATTGAAGATGTCGAGCGAGGCCGGCGGGGCCGATCGCTTCCAGAACCAATACAGGCTGCGGCGATAGAGCCCCTCGCCGCTGTCCGGCACGTAGTTCCTGGTGTTGCTGTCGAGCACCGCCACCGCCTCCCAGACGCCCTCGGGCTGATAGGGCCTCACGCTCGGCCCCCCGAGTTTCCGCACCAAGAGGCCGCTGGCGGCGAGCGCCTGGTCGCGGATCATCTCGGCGTCCATCCGAAACCGGGGGCCGCGGGAAAGCAGTCGGTTGTCGCGGTCGGCGGCGATCTTCTCCGCCGTCGTGACCGCCGCCTGGCGATAGGCGGCGGAGGTGAGCATCTGCCTGAAGAGCCGCTTCACGTCCCAGCCCTGCTCCCGGAACTCCACCGCCAGCCAGTCGAGCAGCTCGGGGTGGCTCGGCAGCTCGCCGGTGATCCCGAAGTCGCCGGCCGTGCGGACCAGGCCCGTGCCAAACACCTCCTGCCAGAACCGGTTCACCGTCACCCGGGCGGTGAGCGGATGCTCGGGCAAGAGCAGCCACGTGGCCAGCCCCAGCCGGTTACGGGGCAGGTGGTCGGGGAACGGCGGCAACGCGGCCGGCGTGTCGGCGGCCACCTCCTCCTTCCGCTTGTCGTACTCTCCCCGGTCGAGGACGTGGGCCATCGGCATCCCGTCCTTCTCGTGCATCACGTGGGCGATCGTGCCCCGGGCCTTGATCGAAGCCACCTCGGCCTCGAGGCCGGCCACGGTCGCGGTGGCCGACATGAAGGCGTCGTCCTGGGTGCCGAGCCACCCCTCGTAGAGGCTGCCGCCGGCTTTCGACCGCTCGGCCGGAGGCAACTTCACGATCTCCGCCAGCGTGACAGCCTGGGCGAGGCCGCTCACCTCGGCTGCGGAGAAGGCCCGGCCGTGGATCGTGAGCTCGGCCAGTCCCGCGCCGTGGGCCGCGCTTCCGCGGGCGCGGCTCCCGATCGTCAACGGAACCTCGGTTCTGATCGAGTTCCGCTTGAATGTGTTGGTCTCGATGCCGGGCTTCTGCGGCTTGCCGTCGTAGTAAATCGTGACGCCCTCGGCCCGGCCGCTGCCGTCGTAGGCGAGCGTGATGAGCGTCCAGGCGTCGGCCGGCAACTGGCTGGTGGCGACGACCTTGAAGGCGTCGTCGAACCAGGCGTGACTCAGGTGCATGCCAACGCGGCGGCCCTGCACGAAGAGGTCCCAGCCGCGGTGGTCGGCGGCCTCATCCATCCTGGCCACGACCGAGTAGAACGTGTCGTTGGCGGGCGGTTTGAGCCAGCAGCTCACCGTGAAAGCCTGGTCGTGTTCGAAGTCGCCGGCGGAGGCGATCTCGGCGGCCCGCCCGTCGAGCACCAGCGCCGGCCGGCCTGCCGGGCCCGCCTGCCAGGAGGTCTGCGGAGACAGGGGCAGATCCAACTCCTTGCCGAGCAGGGAGGCACGCGTCTTGCCCCCCTCGCCCTCGGCCAAGGCCAAAGAGACCAACGGGGTTTCCCGGGGCAGAAAGGCGGCCGCCGATTCCGGGGTGACGGCGGCGAGGAACGCCTCGAAAGCCGGTTTGGCCCCCTCCCGGCGCTCGGTGACGGTCCGCTTGGCGACCGGCAACGCCCGCTCGAGCTCGGCCAGCCGGGGCCGATCTTCCGGCAACGGAATGGTCAGGATCGGCGGTGTGTCCTTGACGTTGCCGTCCTTGGCCTGCTGGGTGGTGTTGTTGAAGAAGGCCGAGAGGGAATAAAAATCCTTGCTCGAGACCGGGTCGAACTTGTGGTCGTGGCAGACCGCACAGCCGACGGTCAGCCCCATCCAGACCGTGGCGGTTGTCTCGGTGCGGTCGCGGGCGTAGAGCACGACGTATTCCTCGTCGATGATGCCCCCCTCGTTGGTCGTCATGTTGCAGCGGTTGAAGCCGCTGCCGATCCGGGCTTGGAGCACCGCGTCGGGCGAGGCGTTGGAGGGGAGTTCCACGAGGTCGCCGGCGAGTTGCAGCTCGGTGAACCGATCGAAGGGCAGGTTGTTGTTGAAGGCCTGAATCACCCACTGCCGGTAGGTCCACATCTCGCGCTCGTTGTCGAAGTGGATTCCGTGGGTGTCGGCATACCGGGCGTAGTCGAGCCAGTGGCGGCCGCGGTGCTCGCCCCAGGCGGGATCGGCGAACAGCACGTCGAGATACCGCTCGAAAGCGTCGGGCCGGGTGTCGGCCAGGAAGGCCTCGACGGCGGCCGGGTCGGGGGGCAGGCCCGTGACGTCGAGGGCGGCCCGGCGGGCGAGCGTGCGGCGGTCGGCCTCGGGGGCCGGCGCGAGCCCCGCGGCCTCGAGCCGGGCGAGGATGAAGCGGTCGATCGGGTTTTTCGCCCACGACTCGTCCTTGACGGCCGGCGGCTCGGGGCGGGCGGGCGGAATGAACGACCAATGGGGCTCGTATTCGGCCCCTTCCTTGATCCAGCGGACGAGCAGTTCCTTCTGGGCGGCCGTGAGCGATTTCTTGGTCTCGGGAGGCGGCATCACCTCCTCGGGGTCGTCGGAGAAGATCCGGTCGAGCATCACGCTCGAATCGGGGTCGCCCGGCACGATCGCGCCGCTCTCGACGGCCTGGTCACGCTCATCCAGCCGGAGGTCGGCCTGGCGGCCGGCACTGTCGGCCCCATGGCAGGAGAAGCAGTTCTCCACCAGGATCGAGCGGATCTCGCGGTTGTAGGAGAGTTCGCCGGCGGCCGCGGCGGAGCCGCCGGCCAGAAGGGTGGCGGTGGCCAGCAGGGCGGTCGCCAGGGCGGTGCGGGGGCCGAAACGGAGCATCGAAACACCTCCTGGGGCGTCGGGCCTCCCTCCCCCGAGCGGCCGGGCGGGAAAAACCCGAGGGGCAAGGGTGCCGGCGTTGCGCTCCGCCGCCACGGTCGAACCAAGTTTAGCACCGGTTTGCCGCCGGACCAACGATGAATTTCGGCCGTTTCCGTCACCTGCGGGGGTGGGAATGCTCGCGGTCCTCCTCCTGCCAGATCGGGGCCAGCGCCCAGGCGTCCACCCGGTCGAGCCGCAGCGGCGGCCCCGCCGCCACGATCGTCACGGCCCCTTGGGGGGCCACGCAGGGAACCTCCTGCGTGATCGCCGTGCGGCCGTCCACGAACACCTCGACCAGCGTGCGGTCGACGAACACCCGCAGCCGTCGCTTCCCGCCGGGGACGGGGGCTGCCGCCGCCGAGACGCCGCCGAGGGTGATCGCTTCGGCCGTGACCGCGATCCTGATCTTCTCCCCCCCGGCCGCCGCGGCCGCTCCGGTAGCGGACCTGCTGCCCGCCACCGCCGCCGGACTCGATCAACAGCCAGCGGTCGCCGAGGGGCACGAGGTTGGGGCACTCCGGTTCGCCCGCCTCGGCCGCGGGGCCCGTGTCGTCCGCGGCGGCAGCCGGTCGATTGCGGCCGCCACCGGCTCGGCGACAGCCCGCTTTGCCGCGGGGAACCAGCCGGCGGCCAGCCCGGCCAACGCCGCCAGCGCGAGCGGCCACCGTGATCGCGAGTCGCTCAAGCTCACGCCCCACCGATCGAGTGCCGCCATGATGGTTGCCCGCGGAGCGTGCGGCGGCCCAGCGCGGCCTCGACTTCGGGCGTCGCCCCGGCGGGCGGAATGCCGTACTTGGCCCCCAGGTAGGCAGCGGTCCTCCACTTTTTTTCGTTCGCGTTGATTATCATCGATGATATTCAACGCATACGAAATACGATCAGCTGGTATCGGCAGGTGGTCTACGGCAGTGGCACGATCCTGGTGGCCCGGCCGGAAAAGGCTCTGCTCGATCATTGGCATCATGCGGCCGGCGAGTGGACCGATGACCGCCTCGCTGAAATGCGGTATCAAAACATGATCGCCGTGGATGCCCGATGCCTGCAGGAATACGCGGTTCGATTCAAGCGGCCCCGGCTCGACCTGGCCGTCCGCCGCTGGCTGCGGCTCGCGCAGGAATGCGATGCTGGAGAACTGATCCTATGAAGAAGCAGGCGCTCGCCCTGGCCCAGGCCGCTGCGACCGTCGGATCGTGACTCGCCAGCTCTCGTTCCTGCTCCCGGGCCGGGTCAGCCCTTCACGGCCGCGCGGTCGGGGAGCGAGTCCCACGCGGGCACCTCCACGATATTCACCTGCCCGTAGCCCTGCGGGTCGGCCGTGTAGAGGATCTTCGTGCCGGCGGCGTGCACGCAGGGATGCACGTGCACCTGCTGCGTGTGGAACGAGCCGCGGTGCTCGGCGATCACCTTCGGGCCCTCGAAGCGGCCGTCGCGAAACCGCCAGGCGAGCAGGTAGGGGTTCTTGACGTCGCCATCCCCGACGACGAGGTCGAGCAGGTGGCTGTGGAAGTGCCAGCAGTGGGCCGCGAACGAGCCCTCCACCTGCTCGGTGTTGTCGTGGCGGATCGAGCCGAACAGGCCCCCCTTCGCGTTATTGCCGTGGTAGCCGATCCGCTCGCCGTCGGCCATCCAGTATTCATGCCCCACGGCCTCCCGCTCCACGGTCGGCCGGATCTTCCAGTGCTTGCCCGTGGCGAGGTCGAGGCACCACATCCGGTGGTCCACCTTGTGCCACGGCCCCTCGTGGCAGAAGGTCATGAGGTGGGCGTGCTTCGGCGAGGCGTTGAGGTGGGTGAGCCACATCTTCTCCTCGTGGACCAGCTCGGGCTCGCCGCCGGCCAGCGGGATCCGCCAGATCGTGGACCGGGGCTTGGCCGCCCAGTACTCGTCCATGCCGACGTAGCCGTGGTTGAGGTCGAGCCGGATCCGGTCGGAGAGGTCCTCGTTAAAGCCGGCGAGGACGTACTTTCCGTCGGCCGTGACGTGCGGCATGGTCGCATTGAAGCCCTTCGGCTTCTGCATGATCACCCGCGCGGAGAGCGTCTTCAGATCAAGGGCATGGACTGCATCGTCGTAGGCGTAGATCACCTCGTCGCGAACGGGATTGGTGACGAACGAGTGGCGGCTCGAACTGACCTTCTTCGGATCCCAGTCGGTGAGCTGCACCATCTCGCCGGTCTCGAGATCGACGCCGTAGAGGTTCGTGCGGTTGCCCCGGTCGGAGATGATCACGAGCTTGCG
>JBIKXY010000065.1:0-13076 GCA_044355515.1 Pirellulales bacterium | reverse complement strand
GCCGTAGCGATGCTCGGCGCGGAGCTTGAGAAAGAGCCCGTCGTGCACGCCCAGCTTGCCGCCGTCGGCGATCACGCAGTAGTCACCGTGCCCGGCGTAGTCGAAGGCCTGGTCGAAGCCGCCGGTAGCGTTGCCGATGGAAAAGCCCGTGTTGTCGGCGAGGATGGTCACGCCGGCATCGGCCAGCCGGGCGCGAAAGCCGTCCTGCGAGCCCAGGAGATGCGGGGCCACCTCATACCGCGGCTCTTCGAGATAGGGCTGCGGCGGATCTTCCGCCACGGCCAGGCCGATCAGGCAGCACCACAGCCCGGTGGAGAGCCGCCCCATCGGCCAGCCGGTCGCCCGCTGCCGCCGGTGCACGTCGCGAGCCCCACAGTTCGGTCGCATGAGAGCCGCCACTGTCGTCGGGGGCCGTTTCATCGATACCATCGGCGCGGTCACGCGGCCGGATTCGGCGAATCTCCGGCGATCGCCGAGCCGGCGCTGAAGTGGCGAAGCCTGGCAAACTCTGCGGCCCGGCGGCGCTCCGGGGGCCGTGCCGCAGCCCCAGCATCAGACCGCGTTATGATCTCGGCCAGGACTATCCCTGAAGCAGGCGACCATGTCGGCAACCGCCGGAATCGGCCAGACGTTTTTGAAGCAGCCGTTGCCGGTGCGAATCGCGAGCCTCGGGCTCGCCGCCTGGCTGGTGATGCTCTGCGTGCTCCCCGACCCGCGGCCCCTGGCCGCGCCGGAGTGGCTGGTGGCGCTTGTCCAACACCTGGCCGGGATCGCCGAACCGCGGGCCCGGTTCGCGGCCACGGCGGTGCTCCGGGGTGCGGGCGTCGGCCTGATCGGCGTGCTGCTGGCGATCGCACTGTCGGGCTGGAAGTCGCGGGCCGCAGTGCCGGCGGTCCTGGTCGGCGCGCCTTTGCTCGCACTGGCCGCCAAGTGGATCAACTTCGGAGCCCTGCCCATCTGGCCGCAGTTGGTGTTCATTCTGCTCGTCGCGTTCCTCGGCGGGCTCGCCGGCCTCGCGGTGCGCCGCAACTGGGCGGCCCTGGGGGCGCTGGCGATCCTCACCGGCGGCCTCTCTGCCTGGGCCGCGTCGACCGGCGTGTGCGACGACCTCTACGAGGCCTGGCAGGGCACGGCCCGGCACGTGCTCGATGCGGCCGCCGACGTGCCCGCCGGCGACGAGGGTTTCCTGCGGCTGCTCGAGATCGCGTTTGCGTATGCCGAGGACAACTCCCACGGCACCGACGCCGTGCTTCCCAATCGGGCCGCGATTCTCGCCCTGGGAAAGATCCTCGGCGACGACAACGTGGCCCGGGTCGGCGGCCGCGATCTCGACCTCGGGCCGCCCGAAGCCCGGCTCGCCCTGCGGCGGCGGATCCAGCTCGGCGGCCGCGGCGACCTCTCGCAGCACTTCTGGGTGAGTGCGGCGTTGGCCGCGCTCTCGGACGAGTCGCGCTCGCTCGCCGTGGGGCTCTCGAAGGAGGCGATGGACTCGACGCCGGGGGGCTCGGGCTTCTCGTTCGTGGACATGGCTGCCAACTCCGCCGGCATCCGCCTGGCGGCGGCAGCCACCCGCACCTCGCGCTCGGCCCACACGCTGCAAACCCGGATCCGCCAGAGCGTGGAGGTGGCTGACCTGTTGCCGTCGCTGCGCGGGTTGCCCGAGGGCATCACCGGCGACCAGCTCCAGGCGGAGTATGGCGGCCTCGGCGGCGCGGAGACCCGGCGGCTGCTCGGCGACATCGACCGCCGGATCGCGGAGCTGCCGCTCTACCGGTAGCAGGCGGCGACCGCCTCCCCGCTCACGCCGCCCGTCGCGATTGGCCGCTGACGGGGCCGGCGGCGATGCCTTCGGCCCGCATCGCCTCCCAGTCGGCCTCCGTCGGCTTGGCGATCGTGCCATAGAGGAAGTCGCCGATCGGAAACGCGACGTTGAAGTTCTTGTCGGGATAGCGGTGGTGCAGGAAGTGGTGCCGGGCGGCCCACTTGTAGGCGGCCCAGTTGGCGAAGAACCGACCCGTCGGCTTGTGCATCTCCATGTGGATCAGGTTCCAGATCGTGTGATGGAGGCAGACGACCGTCGGAAACATCACCGCGCCCGTGATCGAAAACGGGGCCAGCACGAGCGTCAGCGGGAGCGACTCGATCAGCCCCTCGCGGAGATTGAGCCGGATGCCGCGGTCCTCACCGTGGGGCACCGGGTCGTCGTGAAACTCCTTGCGGTACTGAGTGTGGTGCTCGACGGCGTGGCTCGTGAAGATCCGCTGCCGTGCCCGGAGGTTCCTGAGGAAGGCGAGCCGCGGCGTTTTGTGCATCAGGCGGCAGTGCACCTGGTGCTCCACGATCGACATCACCACCACCATCACCACGAACCAGCCGATGATGGAGGCGATCTGCGTCAGGACTGGGTGCATGGGCTGGGCTCCGGGAGGCGGCGGTTCGACATCGACGCTGCCGACCAGGCCGGGCCGCAGTGCGGGGTATATAGCAGGCTGGCGGAAACGGGGTTAGGTCAAAAACGCGGGTAAAATCGGGGTCCGGGGCGGCGATCAGGGCTTCGAGCCCGGGACTCGTGGCCCGGCCGCGATCCGCTTACACTGACGCCCCGTCAGAGAGCGGGCTGTCCACGCTCCGATTTTTCGCTCGCCCTACCCCGAGAACCAAGGAACGTCGGAATGAAGGCTTGTCACTGGCTCGCGGTCGCGATCATGACCGCATTGGTGTCGATCTCCTCCCCCTTGTCCGCACAGGAACAGCCGATGTTGCCACGTTGTTTTCTCGATATCTCCGCCGATGGGAAGCCGCTGGGCCGGATCATCGTCGAGCTCCGCTCCGACGTGGTGCCGAAGACCGCCGAAAACTTCCGGGCCCTGTGCACCGGCGAAAAGGGCTTCGGCTACAAGGGCAGCAGCTTCCATCGCGTGATCCCCCAGTTCATGTGCCAGGGGGGCGACTTCACCAACCACAACGGCACCGGCGGGAAGAGCATCTACGGGGCGAAGTTCGCCGATGAGAACTTCACCCTCAAGCACACCGGCCCGGGCGTGCTCAGCATGGCGAATGCCGGCCCCAACACGAACGGCTCCCAGTTCTTCCTCTGCACCGCCAAGACCGACTGGCTCGATGGCAAGCACGTGGTCTTCGGCCAGGTGGTCGAGGGGATGGACGTGGTCCAGAAGGTGGAGGCCCTCGGCTCCCAATCGGGCCGCACCAAGGCCAAGATCGAGATCACCGATTGCGGTGAGCTGAAGGCCCAGTGAGGCACTCGCCCCGGCGACGGGCTCGGCCGGCCAGCGCAGCCGGCCGAGCCCGCGCGGGCGGTCAGACAGCGGTCGGCAGCGGGTCGATCCGGCCGTCGCCCCCCACGACGATTTCGTTGGTCAGGCCAGAGCGGCTGCGGATCACGTCGAACTCCGTGTTCAAGACCCACGAGTCGTAGGCTGCGCCGGCCGGGTACGGATTTCACGGCCGCTTCACGGAGCGTTCACGGAAGGTTCATGAACGGGCCGGTGCGGCGACTTCTGCCAGCGGCGGAAACCGCATCAGGAAGCTGGCGCCGCCCCCGGGGGTGGGCTCGTATTCGAGATCTCCCCCGTGGCTCCGCATGATCAGCCGCGCCAGCGCCAGCCCCACGCCATGGCCACCCCCCGGCTTGCCCGAGTGAAACCGCTCGAACAGGTGCGGGATCTCGGCGGCCGGGACACCCCGCCCATGGTCGATCACCGCCAGCCGGCAGCCCGCCGGACCTGCGACGAGCTCGACGGCGACGGTCCGCCCGGCGTCGCTGTACTCCACGGCGTTGTCCAGCAGGTTGACCAGCACCTCCTCGAGCAGCGCCGGATCTCCCTTGACGACGCCGCCACCGGGCGGTGGCTCGATCGTGATGCCCCGTGGACCGGCGAGCGGCGTGACCCGCTCGATCGCATCGGCCACCACCGGCTCGAGATCGATCGGCCGCAGCCGCGCCGGGTCGAGCGCCGCGGAGCGGGAATAGGCGAGCAACACCTCGCACAGGCTCTCGATTCGCCGGGCCAGCCCGCCGATCCGTTCGAGCGCGGAGCCACGCTCCGCCGACGCACCGCCGGCATCGGCCTCCAGCAGGATCGCGTGCACCGGATTCAGGAGTTGGTGCGCGACATCGGCGTTGAACCGCGACTGCGAGACCCGGATCACCTCGAGCCGGTCGAGCATCTCGTTGATCGTGCCGGCCAACTCTTGAAACTCCGCATCCGTGCGGGACTGGTCGATCCGCTCTTCGAAGTGGCCGCCGCGGATGCGGCGGGCGGTCGCCGCGATGCCCGCCAGCGGCACCAGCAGCCGCGAGATCAGCAGCCAGGCCGCACCGAGCACCAGCGGCACCCACACCAGGAAGCTCCAGACCTCGAACCGGGCGATCGAGCGGGCGGCCGCCTCGAGGGCCGCGCGATCGCTGCCGACCAGAATCACCCGCTCGCCGCTGCCGGCTGCGGCGGCCAGCCGATACCTGCCGTCGGACGTGGTCCAGGGCGTGTCACGGCGGCCCGACCAGGCCGGATTCCACGCCAGGCCAGAGGGCCACTCCACGCCGTCGGCGAGCGTGCCGTCGGGGCTCCAGACACCGGCGAACCAGGGGAGCTGCCCGGGATCGATCCGCGGCCTGCGGATCCAGGCCCAGGCGGCACCCGGATCGCGGCCGGCGGTCGGGCTCTGCAGAAACCGGCCGTCGGCCCCGGGATCGAGCTGCTCCGCAAGCGGCGTCTCCCGCTCGAATCCCGCCAAGACCCGCACCATGCCGAGCCGCGCCCACAGCAGCTCGTCGAGGTCGCGGCAAAGGGTGGCCATCGTCGCCTGGTAATACGCGAAGCGGATCAGCACGGCTCCCAGCACGAACAGCAGCCCGAACCAGAGGACGAACCGCCGGCGGAGCGACGGCGTCCGAACCGAGGTCGCGTCAGCAGCCATCGACGATGAAGCCCTGGCCGCGACGGGTGGTGATCAGGTCGTGCCCAAGTTTCTTCCGCAGCCGCAGCACGATCACGTCGATCACGTTGCTGACGTTGTCGGCCAGCGGGATCTCGCCCGGATGCAGCAGGGCTTCGAGCGTCGCCCGGGTCACGAGCCGGCCGCGATTGCGGACCAGGCAGCCGAGCACGGCGAACTCCTGGGCCGTCAGCGGCACCCGCACGCCGGCGCGACTGGCAGCGCGGGCGGGGAAGTCGACCACCACCTCGCCCACGGTCACGGTGTCGGAGGATTCCCCCTCGCTCCGCCTGAGGACGGCCCGGATCCGGGCGGCGAGCTCCCGCACGGTGAACGGCTTGACCAGGTAATCATCGGCCCCCATGTCGAGGGCCGTGACGCGATCGTCCTCCTCCCGCTTGGCGGAGATCACGATCAGGGGAACCCGGCTCGTCTGTCGCAGCCGCTCGAGAACCTGCTCCCCCTCGAGCCCGGGGAGCCGGAGATCGAGCAGCACGACGTCAGGGCGGCCCTGAACGGCGGCCTCCAACCCTGCCAAGCCGTCGCCGGCCTCGAGCACCTCCCAGCCGAGCTCCCGCAAGCCCTCCGCGACGGCCCGACGGGCGGCCTCCTCGTCGTCAATGACGAGCACCCGTGACGGCTGGCTGACGTGAGGCTCCGGGGTTCCGCGAGTGCCCATAGGCCGACAGTCTATACAGCCCTGCCCGGCGCCGCCGGCCGTCACTCCGGCGGGGCCACCTTCCAGAGGGCGGTGTCGCTGCGGAGATACAGGCTGCCGTCGGCCACCGCCGGCGTGCCGGAAAACGTGCCGGGCAGTTCGTTCTCGGCCACGATCTCGGGCTTGTCGTCGACGGCGACCAGAAACGTCTTGCCCTCGGTGTTGACCGCGACGAGCGTCTTACCGACCACGATCGGACTGGCCCAGAAGCTGCCGGCGAGCCGCACCTGCCCGCGGACCGTGCCGTCGGCCGTGTCACCGACGACCAGCACGCCGCCGCGATTGAGACACGCGATCGAGCCATCCCAAGCCACCGGGCTGGCGATGCCCGGCGAAAGCTTGGCCGCCCGCCAGGCCGGCTCGCGACCTCCGACGGGCACCGCGGCGACGCCGTCGGATGGAATAAAGAGCATGCTTTCCGCCGCGGCTGTCGTGGCGATGCCGGAGCAGTCTCCTGCCCAGCGCCAGGTCTCGCCGCCGTCGGCGAGCCGGCGGAGCTCGAGCCCACGGCCGTTCTGCAGCAAGACGCCCGGGCCCGTGGCGGTGGCCACCGCCAGCGGGCTCGACCAGCTCGCGATCCGGTCGCGGGACACGTTCCACCGATCCGCGCCTGTCGCCAGGTCGATCGCGGCGGCGAAGGCGTCGCCCTGGCAATCGATCTGCACCACGACCGCGTCGCCCATGATCCGCGGGCTCGATCCCATTCCCACGTCGTTGCCGCTTCGGGGATGCTCGACGGCGAGGTTTCGCTGCCACAGGAGCCGGCCCGCGAGGTCGAGGCAGAACAGATCGCACGAGGAATAGAGCGCCACGATCCGCTGCCCGTCGCTCGCCGGGGTGCCGGCGGCCACGGCGCTGGTGGGATGGCAAAGCGTGCGGCCGGTAGCCCAGAACACCCGCTCCCAGCGGGGCTTGCCGGTCGTCTTGTCGAGGGCGATCACATGCAGCCGATCCTGCCTGGCCCCGCTCGAGGCCGTGGTCACCACCAGGTCGCCGACCACGATCGGGCTCGATGTCGAGCGGCCTGGCAGGTCGGCCTTCCAGGCGATCCCCTCGGTCGCCGACCAGGCGGTGCGAATCGCCTCGCCCGCCGCCACGCCCCGGCCGCCCGGCCCGCGAAACTCGAGCCAGTCTTCGCCTCGCAAGCGGCCCGGCCCCACGCCCAAGATGATCACGGCCGCGAGGGCCAATCCCGCCCGCGTCATTTCGGCTCCTCCTGCTGCGTGGCCAGCGGCCTGCCCAGCGAATCGGTGATCCGCAACTGAAACTTCCACTCTCCCGCCCAGGGCTCGGTCTGCTCGTTCTGACAACACTTCACGAGCACGGTGTTCGCCCCCTGACGAAACTGGGCCGCCGCGACGTACTGATCGATCGCATCACTGGCGTGGTAGATCTCGTGGGCCATCACCGGCCGGCCGTTGACCCACACGGCGACGGCACACGGACTGCCGATCCGGACCTCGGCCTTGCCGGCGGCCGGCATCTCCACCTCGGCGAGGGCATAGGCGAGCACGCCCTTCTTGGTGGCCACGGCGGCGTTCAGGTCGATCTCGCCGTGCTTGTGGCTCGAGGCGACCGGCTTCCAGTCGGCCGCGGCGGCCGCCGCCCCGCCCTCCTCCGGCGGATGGGCCTTCGCAAACCCCACGCCCCCGGCGTTGTCGTATTCGCCGCTGACTCGCCAGCGACGCACGAACCCGAGCGCCTCGGCCACGCCGGTCGGCTCACCATGCTCGGTGAGCCAGGTGGCGATCGCCTCGACCTGATCGACGTCACGGGCGGCACCGAGCGCCCTGCGGTGGGCCGCCAGTTGGGCCGCCGCATCCCCCGCGGCCGCATCGGCCAGAAGCTTCTCGACCGCCGCCCGCCTCAAGTCGAGCGCCTCCTCGTCGAGCATCCCGGCGAGCAGGCTCGCCGCCCGGGAAGCGTCGCGGGCCTCGAGCCAGCCGAAGGCCAGGCTGCGGCCGCGCGGGGCGAGCGCTTCGTCGGTGACGAATCCGGCCAGCAGATCGGCGCCCAACTCGCTGCCCAGCCGCTCGACGGCCCGATCGAGCCCGCTTCGCAGCCAGTTGGCGCCGGCGGGCGTGGCACCTCCGAGGGCGGCGAGCGGTCCGCGGATCTGCTCGGCGGTGATGGCCGCCAGCCGGTCGGCCGCGACGGCGAGCGTGGCCTGGTCGTCGCCTGCCGCAGCGGCCGCGAGCCGGGCCACGGCGGCCGCCGTGGCGGTGGGCTCGGCGGCGACGGCTTGCAGGCCGATTGTCCCGCAGCCGGCCAGGATGCCGAAGAAGACCAGCCGCAGGCAGCTCACGGCGCACGCTCCTTGATGGGTGCGCAGGGAGCAGGCGACCATGCACCGAAGCCGATCCGCTCGCCGCGACCGCAGCAGTCTACAACAGCCCGCCATGCACCCCGCCGCCCTTCCCGAGCCCGCGCTCTTGCGCGACTGCGACGAGACCCGCACCCGGCGCGGCGGCCCCGGCGGGCAACACCGCAACAAGGTGGAGACGGCCGTGGTGCTGCTGCACCGCCCCACGGGGCTCACTGCCGAGGCCAGCGAACGCCGCAGTCAGGCGGAGAACCGCCGGGTCGCGGTCAGGCGGCTCAGGCTCGCGCTCGCCCTCGGCCATCGGCTGCCCGCCGATCCCGCCGGTCCGTCGCCGCTCTGGCGGGCCCGTACCGCCAGCGGCCGGATCACGGTGGCCCTCGACCACGCCGACTATCCGGCCCTGGTCGCCGAGGCCTTCGACCGCCTCGCGGCATGCGGCTGGCAGCTGCCCCCGGCCGCGACAGCGCTCGGCGTTTCCCCCTCGCAACTCGCAAGGCTCTGCCGCCGCGAGCCGGCGGCCTGGACGGCGCTCGGCCGCGAGCGGGCCGCCGTCGGCCTGTCGCCGCTCGCCTGAGCGAGTCCCGGGCCCGCTTCGCAAACCGTGTCATACGCCCGGGTCGAGCCGAAGCGCCCGCATAGGATTCGGCACCCAACAGAGGCGCTCATGGAATCGCTTCGTTCCCAGACCGGCCAGATCCGTCACCTCGACGCTGCCCGCGCCGCAGCGCTCGTGGCCCGCTTCGCCCGGCCGGTCATCGACTCCGACCCCGCCCTGGGCTACGACCACGACGACCCGGTTTCTAAGACCTCGTGCGGCTGGCTCACGCTCCATCCGGCCGCCGGCCACGACTCGCGGGGCGATGCGGTGGGCCACTTCGCCACGCATCTCTACCTCCACGAGCTCCTCCGGCTGCCGCTCTCGGTCGCCCGGCAGCTCGCCCGCCACCGCGGCCACCTCTACCTCGACAAGCTCGTGCGGCTGACCGACGCCGCGGCCGCCGAACTCGGCCGCCACGTGGGCGGCGGGCTGTCGCTCAACAACCTGCGGCGGCTTTCGGTCACCCAGGCCTGGGAACTCGGCCGGCACGAGCACGAACTCTCGCTCGAGCGGATCCGCAGGCTCGGGCTAGGCCAGGCCCGCGGGCTGGCGCAGCATGCCAACGAGCTCCACCTGGGCGGGCTCGAGCAGCTCAGGCCCCGCGAGGCGGCCGCCCTTGCGCGACATCGCGGCGACCTCTTGATCGGGGGCTTGCGGCACCTGCCGGGGCGGACGGCGGCGCATCTGGCCCGCCATCGGGGCAAGCTCCATTTCCACGACCTCGAGCGGCTCGGCACGCCTGCCGCCCGAAGCCTGGCGACGCGGGAGGGCTATCTCTGCCTGAAGAATGTCCGCACGCTCACGCCCGCCCAGGCCAAGCTCCTCTCCCGGCACGTGGGCGTGCTCCTGCTGAGCAACCTGGCCGTCGACGAGCGGATCGCCGAGTGCCTCGGTCATCACGCAGGCTCGCTGCTCGTCCCGCTCGACGACGCCTCCAGCCAGCTCACGCTCGCGGCGCTCCTGCGGCACCGTGGCCCCGTGCAGCTCAACGGCCTCAAGACGATCGACGTCGCCCGGGCCCATCTGCTCGCCGGCCAATGCCGCCCGAACGGCATCGGCGGGCTCGATGGGCTGTTTCTCCCGCACGTGAAACAGCTGACCGCCCCGGTGGCGGCGATCCTGGCGACACATCGGGGCGGCGGGCTCTCGCTCGGCGGGATCGAACTGCTCACCGAGGCCGTCGCCCGCCAACTCGTTCGTCACCCGCTGCTCGAGCTCGACGGCGTGAAGAGCGTGACCGACCGGGTGGCCGCGATCCTCGCGACCCATGACGGCGGCGTGCGCTCGCTCCGGGGCCTCGAGTCGGCGAGCGGCCACGGGCTGGCACTCCTGCGAGACAACCCCGACGTGATCCTGCCGCCGCGCTAGCGTTACGGCGGCAATGCCATCACTGGCATCCCCGGACAGAGCCGCGACAAGCCGGGTTTCGCGGCCTGCCCCGCCCCGCTATCCTCCCCGCCCCGCCGCCCGGGACCGCCAGGGAGATGCTCTGCCCGTGCCGATCCGCTCACCAGCCGCCGCAGTGCTCGCCGGCATCGTGGTGATGATCACGACCGCGCCGGCCGCCCGGGCGACCGAGCCGGCCGCCTGGCCACCGCCGCCCGATCGCGTCGCGCTCCTGCCGCCGGTCGAGTTCAATCTCGAGGAGAGCCTGTTCGCCGGCGAGCCGATCGCCGATGCCGACCCGGAGCCCGTGCCGGCGACCAAGCCGCGACGCGGCGGCGGGCCTTTCGGCTCGGCGGCGCCAGCGTCGCTCGGCGGCTTCTGGGCGCCGGCCACCGACGTCGTCGGCCAGCCCGCCACGCTCGGGATGAACGCCCAGTTCGCCCGCGTCGCGGCGCCGCTGGTGCCGCCGCGGGAGGGCGAGCCGCTCTGGATCGGGATCGGCCGCTTCGGCCGGCTCGAACTCGCGACCGAGGCGATCCTGCCCGACTCGAATCAGCCCCTGCCCGACCAGCTTTGGCTGGTGGAGACGGGCCTCACCCACATCCGCCCGCTGGCTTCCGGGGGCACGCTCGGCGGCACGTTTCTCTTCGGTTCGGCGAGCGACCAGCCCTTCGCCGCCGGCCGCGACCTGACCTTGATGGCGATCGCCTTCTGGAACACGCCGGCGAAGAACGACCGCGACGAGTGGAACTTCAGCATCTTCTATTCGCCCACGTCGCAGCTTCCGTACCCGCTGCCGGGCCTGGCCTACGCCTGGCGGCCGAGCGACGCCTTCGAGGCCAAGCTCGGCGTGCCGGCCTCCTTCGAGTGGCGACCCGACGACGCTTGGACGATCTCGGCCGCCTACTTTCCGCTGGTCAACGTGAACGTCGAGGCCCGCCGCAAGCTCGCCGCCGACTGGAGCTTCGTGGCCTTCTACCGGACCGACACGCAGATTTATTTCCTGGCCGACCGGCTGATTGACGACGAGCGGTTCTACGTGTTCGACCAGCGGGCCGCCGTGGGCTTCGAGCGGTCGCTCGGCGGCGGGTTCACGATCGAGGCCCTGGCGAGTTGGCTCTTCGACCGCGAACTCTTCCAGGGCACCAACTTCACCTCCGGCCGCACCGACGTGGTCGAGTTCGACCCCGGGCCGGGCCTGTCGCTCCAGCTCCTTTGGCGGCGGTGATTCCCCAGCCGGCCCGGTTTGCGGTTTCTTTTGGCTCGCCGGCGTGGTATGCTTCGCCATCGGAAATGATGAAGGCGATCTGCCCGAAGCGATCCGGGAGCCCGATTCGGGCCTCAGATCCGGGCTACGTTCGCCGCGATCGCAATCTCTCGAAGCGGCTGTTTTTCGCAGCGACCGTCATCCAGGCGGGTCCCCGCGAAAGCTTCTTGCCGGGCAGGCAGTGATCCATCGCCGGGATCACGGTGTTTCTCCGTCTGCCTGACGGCACCGTTGCCGCCCAGTTTTCCGCCTGACTCCGCTCTGCGGCAGTTTTGCCGCCGGGCCTTTTTCTCCAAGGACACCACGTGACCGACCATTCGCAGCACGCCGACCGCTTGACCGCTTCCGCCCCGACGGCCTCGGGCTTCGCCGACCTCGGCCTCTCATCGCCCTTGCTCCAGGCCCTGGCCGACGAGGGCTACACCGTCCCCACGCCGATCCAGACCAAGGCGATTCCCCACGTGCTCGCCGGCCGGGATCTCTTCGGCTGCGCCCAGACCGGCACCGGCAAGACGGCCGCCTTCGCGCTGCCGCTGATCGACCGGATGCTCGCCGATCCGCGGAAGCTGGCCCCGCGCCGCTGCCGCGTGCTGGTGCTCGCCCCCACCCGCGAACTCGCCGCCCAGATCTTCGAGAGCTTCAAGGCCTACGGCCGCCACGCCAAGACGCGGGCCGCGGTGATCTATGGCGGCGTCGGCCAGCACCAGCAGGCGCGGGCCATGATGAACGGCGTGGACGTGCTCGTGGCCACGCCCGGCCGGCTGCTCGACCTCGTCGGCCAGCGGCTCGTCGACCTGCGGGCGGTCGAGTATCTCGTGCTCGACGAGGCCGACCGGATGCTCGACATGGGCTTCATCCACGACATGCGGAAGATCATCGCGCTGCTGCCCTCCGACCGGCAGACGCTGTTCTTCTCCGCCACGCTGCCGGCCGAGGTGCGGGAGCTCGCCGACTCGATGCTCCGCGACCCGCTCGAGGTGAAGACCGCCCCGCAGGCCACGCCGGCCGAGACGGTCAGCCAGTCGGTGTTCTTCGTGGCCAAGAAGGAGAAGAAAGCCCTGCTGGTGAAGCTGCTGGCCGAAGAGGCCACCGGCCGGGTGATCGTCTTCGCCCGCACCAAGCACGGGGCCGACAAGCTCCACCGCGACCTCGACAAAGTGGGCATCCGGGCCGCCGCGATCCACGGCAACAAGTCGCAGGCCCAGCGGGAGCGGGCCCTGGCCGACTTCAAGTCGCCCCGGCCCCCGGTGCTGATCGCCACCGACATCGCCGCCCGCGGCATCGACGTCGACGACGTCGCCCACGTGGTCAACTACGAGCTGCCGCACGAGCCCGAGACCTACGTGCATCGGATCGGCCGCACCGGCCGGGCCGGCCAGACCGGCAAGGCGGTGAGCTTCTGCGACGCCGACGAGCGGCCGCGGCTGGTCGCGATCGAGCGGCTCCTCAAGCGGTCGATTCCCACGCGCAACGAGCCGCCAGCCTGGTCGGGGCCAGCCGCCGGCGACGAGCCATCCACCGGCGGCCAGCGGTCCGAGCGCAGCGGGGGCCGCGGCCAGCGCCGAGGCCGACGGGGCAACTCCCGTGGCGGCCAGCCCGCGCAGGGCGGCGGACGCAGCCACTCGCAGGGCGGCCAAGGCCGCCGGCGCGGCCCGAAGCCGACGCGGTCACCGGAGCCGCAGGCGGCGCCGGCCACCTCGCAACCGGCACCGACCGCCGGCGCTCCTGCCGGCAAGCCCATGCGGCGGAAGTTTCGCCGGGCGCTCTGATTTCACGGCTGCAGGGGCATCCATGCCCGCAGGGGAACGGTCCCCTGCGCACGGTTCGA
>JBIKXY010000064.1:0-13235 GCA_044355515.1 Pirellulales bacterium | reverse complement strand
CTCAAGAGCGAGGTCGGCATGCTCAGGCGGATAGATTTCGAGCACGCCCGACCCGAGCACGGCGAGCGTCCGGCCGCCGGCGTCGAGGGCACCGCGGTGGGCGGCGTGGTCGATCCCGCGGGCCAGGCCGCTGACGACGGTGTAGCCGGCGCGGGCCAGGCCGCCGGCCAGCTGGTGGGCCACCCGCCTGCCGTAGGCCGTCGCATGCCGCGAGCCCACGATCGCGACGGCCAGCGCGTCGCAGGGCTCGAGCCCGCCCCGCACGAACAGCACGCCGGGCGGATCGGCGATCTGGCTCAGGAGCCGGGGGTAGCCGGGGCCGCCCTCGACGAGGATCTCCACGCCCCGCCGCCGGCAGAGGTCGAGCGTGTCCTCGGCGACCTGCGACGTGGCAAACTCGGGAATCAGCCGGGACAGTTTGGGGCCGAGCTTGGGAACGGCCGCCAGCTCGGCGGGTCGCGCCGTGAACACCCCCTCGGCCGAACCGAAGCGATCGAGCAGTCTTCGTCGCAGAACCCCGCCCACGCCCGGCACGCAGGCGAGCCGAACCTGCGCGAGAAACGACTCATCCACACTGCCGGGGTCGGCACTTCGGGTCGCGGGCATGCAAGCGGCTCCAGGGCACAGGAGCCGATAGTGTACGCCCGTTCCGTGTGTCACGCAAGCGGGGCCTCTCGCGTGCCGCAGGGAGCAGCGCCAGCCCCCTGCCGGCTCTAACCGGCTGCCGCCTTGAGCTCGGCCAGGTGCTGGGCCGTGTTGACCAGGCGATCCCAGTTCTTCTCGACATACTCCGGCGGCCCGCCGATCTCGGCCACCACCTGGGCGACCTGCTCCGTGGGCACCATCTCGATGGCGTCCCAGGGGCAGACCTTCAGGTCGTAGGGATTCGACTTCTTGCCCGGGATGTGCACGCAGACCTCGCAGCCCACGCACCGCTCGATGTCGATCTCGCACCAGCTCTGCAGATTGTGGAACTGGTCGTACTGCTGCACCTTGACGATGCAGTCGACGGGGCAGACCTCCAGGCAGCTCTCGCAGCCGGTGCAGTTGTCGGCGTTGATGACCGCCAGTTCCTTGGGCAGTTTTTTGCGGGGTCCGGCTTTGGCCATGGTGGGGTGATCGGCGGGGAGGGGAAGAGTTCTCCAGTTCTGATATCGTAGCCGCATCAGCGGCGCTGGCAAAACGGCCGTGGAGGACGGGCGGCGGCTCAGGCGGCCCGCTGCAGGCCCGCCGGCGCCGAGCCTTTGAAGGCGTAGCCGAACCGCTCCACGTCGGGGGCGAAGGCCTCGCCCACCCGGGCGGCGAGGGCCGGCGTGTAGTAGTCGCGGTAGTCGCCCCGGCTGCCGGCGTTCACTCTCGGCAGCGTGGCCTCGATCCCGACCCGGTGGCAGATGAAGGCGAAGTCGGATGCCAGCGACTCGTAGCGGCCCACGAAGTTGACGAGCAGCCGGCCCCGCCGATCGCAGAGCAGGCCCGACTGTGAGAACTGCCCGCGGCGGATCTCATACTCGACGTAGGCGGCAAAGTCGGGCAGCCGGCGGGCGACATGGCCGCGGCGGTGGCCGGCCTTGTCGCGGAGATAGTGCCAATAGGAGACGAGCAGGTCCCAAGGGTTTCGCACGAAGGCGAACTTGAACAGCCGCTCGAACACCTCCGGCGGCAGCCAGGCGGCGAGCGTGGCGGCGGAGGCGTGGGGGCGGAACTTCGTGTACGGCCAGGGGGCGAAGCGGTTGACGGGGATCCCGCACCGGGCGAGCACCCGGTTGGCCCAGTAATCGTCAACGTGGGTGGCATGGCGGCCGAGCGCGAGGTGCACGCTGCTGCCGGCCGTCTTGGGGACGTGGACGAAGGCGAAGGAATGGGTGTGGGAGACGAGCATCCAGCGACCCCGGAGGGGGCGGGAGGATGCCCGAAATCCGCCGCCGACGCCAGAGCGATCGCGGCCGTCAGACCGTCTCGCCGCGAACGAGATCCTCGACCGACTGCCGGGCCCGGACGAGCCGCGGCCGGCCGCCCTCCACGAGCACCTCGGCCGGGAGGGGCTTGGAGTTGTAGTTGCTCGCCATCACGAATCCGTAAGCCCCGGCGATCTCGATCACGAGCAGGTCGCCCACCGCCGCGGCCGGCAGCGGGCGGGTGGTCACGAAGCCCCCGTCGGCCTGGGTGAAGATGTCGCCCGACTCGCAGAGCGGCCCCCCCACGGCCACCTCCTCGTAGACCTCCGGCGAGTCGCCCGCCGGGCAGAGGCTGAGCGGATGGTAGGAGCCGTAGAGCACCGGCCGGGCCAGCGTGTTGAAGCCAGCGTCCACGAGCAGATACTTCCGCCCTCCCTGCCGCTTGACCGCGCGGATCTCGGTGACCACGTATCCCGCCTCGGCCGTGAGGTAGCGGCCCGGCTCGATCTCCAGGCGAATCCGGTGGCCGAAGCGATCCTCGAGCCGCTTCCGGGTGGCGTCCCAGAGGGTGAAGTAGCCCCCGAGGTCGGCCCGCACCTCGTCGGGCTTGTAGGGCACGGGCAGCCCGCCACCGGCTGAGATCGTGGTCAGCGAGCGGCCGATCTCATGGGCCACCCGCTCGAGCGCCCCGGCCACCTCGGCCAGGTGCGCGAGATCCGCGCCGCTGCCGATGTGCATGTGGAGTCCGCTCACGGAAAGCCCTGCCCACTCGGCCCGGCGGAGCACCTCGGGGATCTCCTCGTGCCAGATGCCGTGCTTCGAGCCCTCGCCGCCGGTGTTGGTCTTCTGGCTGTGGCCGTGGCCGAAGCCGGGGTTCACCCGCAGCGTGACGGCCGCGCCCGGCACCCGCGCGGCGAGCTGCTCGAGCATGTCGGCCGAGCCGCAGTTGACGTGCAGGCCGAGCCGGGCGACCGCATCCAGGCTGTCGCGGTCGAAGATGTCGGCCGTGTAGACGATCGGGTGGGCCGGGGGCAACGCGGTCGCCGAGGCAGGGGCGGCCGGGGCGTGGGCCGGGTAGCCCGCGGCCAGAGCCCGGTGGATCTCGCCGGCGCTCACGGCATCGACGACCACTCCCTCGCGACGCACCAGGTCGAGCACGGCCAGGTTGGAGCAGGCCTTTTGGGCGAAGCGGATCGTGTCCCAGGCGGCGAGGTCGCGGCACCGCTGCCTGATCAGCTCGGCGTCATACACATAGAGCGGCGTGCCATGCCCGCGGGCGAGGTCGGCGATCGATGCGCCGGCGATCTCGCGGCGGACCAGTTGCGAAGCGTCGGCGGGGGCGATCGTGGCTCGGATCATGATGCGATGGTAGCGAGGGCGGGATGGTTCGATGTCGCGAGGCGAGCCCGCGCCGGGCCTACGGCGCCAAGGCCGGCGCCCCGGCTCCGGCCGGCAGCGGCGGGAAGCCGCCTCCCGCCGGACTGACGACGCCCCTGGCCCGGGCCGTGACGGCCGCCGCGATCGTCTCGATCGCCCCGGCCTCGGCGGAGAGCCGCATGGCCAGGCCCCGCTCGATCGGCTGCACGAGCAGCTGCACCAGTGGGTTGGCCTTGTCGGCCGACTCGGCAGCCACGTCGGCGAGCACGTCGCCCGCCGGATCGCCCGCCGCATTGGCCAGCTCGCCCGCATAGGCCATCAGGGCGGGCACGGCGACATCGACGCCGCTGATCGGCTTGCTGGCCTGGTCGGCCTCGGCCCCGGCGGCGACCGCGGCGGCCACCCGCCCGGCCACGTCGCCGCCGGCGAGCAGAAACACCCGGTCGGCCGTGACCGCCAGCGTGGCGGCGAGCGTGTCGCCGAACTGCTCGGTGCCCGGCAGCCCCGAGATGTCGATCGTGAGCTCGTGGAGATTGGCCCCGGCCGCCCGGCCGGTGTCGAAGGCCAGTTTCGCCTCCGGCGGCAAGGAGCCCTCCTTGCCGAACCGGTTCTTGATCTGCGCTTCGAGCGCCGGGCCCCCCCTGATCCGGGCGGCGAGCGTCACCGCCGGCAACAGGGCGTCGGCCTTGGCGACGGTGGGGTCGATGGCCAGCGCGGCCTCGAGGCCGCCGGCGTCGAGCATCGCGCCGACGAGATCCTGCGCGAGGCCGAAGATCGCGTCGGTGATCGGATCGCCGCTGCCGGCGGGCAGTGCCTGGACGAGCGTGGCCTCGAGCGCCGGCCGGGCGGCGGCGGGCACTGCCTGTGCGTGATGGGCCCGCACGGCCGCCGGCTTGCCGTCGCTGCCGGCCGGCAGCGAGAGCGCGTTGCCCGTGCGGCCGGCGTTCTCCCAGACGCCGGCGGCCGGGGAGCCGGGCAGCATCACGGTGCGGCTCTCGACGAACACCCGCTCCTTGGGCAGGTCGATCGCGAGGCCGAACATCAGCGACTCGGTCTCGGCGAGGCTGTCGAGCACGACATTCATCGCGGCGGCGTCCACGGGCTGGCCCTGAGCGGCGGCGGCGTCGCTCGCCTGCTCCAGAGCGGCCTTGAGTTGATCCCGCATGCCCGCGGGCATCTGCGAGGGAAACAGCTTCACGCCGATCGAGTGGGCCTCGGCGACGGCGGCGATCAGCTGGGCCGCGTCGGCCGCTCCGGCCGGGCTTCCCCGGGGCGCGATGATCGCCCAGCCGTCGGCCTCGGTGATCTCGAGCGGCGGGCCGCCGGGCACCGTCACCACCCGCTTGCCGCCCGCCTCGGCGGCCGGCCCGATCACCCCCTGGAGCGTGTCGAGCAGCTTGCCGAGATCCTTGACCGGCATGTAGCCGTGGACCACCGGCATGTCGCCGGCGGCGGTCACGATCACGCCGGCGGGCCGGTTCACGTCCAGCCCGGCGAGCCCCTTGAACTGCGTGGCCATCATCACGAACGACTCGGCGAGGGCCGCCAGTTGCGGGTTGCCGACCCGCTGCCCGAGCCAGCCGAGCTGCTTCTTCAAGTCGGCGTAGCCGTCGATGGCGACCACGGCGACGACCGGGTCTTCGGCCGCCTGGGCGATGCCCAGCAGGGGAGCGGCGACGACGGCCGCCAGGCAGAGAAAGCGGGCGGGAGCGAGCATGGGAAAAGGGCCTCGGGAGGGGCGGATTCCGGGGGCAGGCCGAACCAGAAATGCCGCCGGAGTGTATCAGAATGCCGCGGCAGCCTCTATCCTGCGGCGACCCCCGCCATGGCATCCGCCGACTTTCATTCCCCGCGCGAACTCGAGACCCTGCTGGCCAGGCGTCGCCCCCCGCGGGCCCGCCTTCAGGGGCTGCTCTACCTGCTCACCTGCCTCACGACCTTCGCCGCCGGCGCTGTGGGCTGGCAGCCGCTGCTGTTGGGCGTGGACGACGCCGGCATCGCCGAGGCCGTCACCGGCCACTGGGGTCGCGGGCTTCTCTACATGGCCGCGGTGATGGCGGTGCTCACCGCCCACGAGGCCGGTCACTTCGTCGCCGCCACACTCCACGGCATCCCGGCCACGCTGCCGTTTTTCATTCCGATGCCGATCCTGCTCACCGGCACGCTCGGCGCGGTGATCGGGATGGAGGGCTCGCGAGCCGATCGCCGGGAACTCTTCGACATCGCCGTGGCCGGGCCGTTGGCGGGGCTCGTCGTCGCGGTGCCGCTCTTGGCGCTCGGGCTCTGGCGGGGCACGGCCGACGGCACGAACCCGTTCGCGCTCGCGCCCTTCGCTGTCTGGCTGCAGTCGCTCTTGCGGCCCGACCTGGCCCCCGGCACGACCGTCGCGCCCAACCCGCTCTTCATGGCCGGCTGGGTGGGGCTGCTCGTGACCGGCCTCAATATGATCCCGGTCAGCCAGCTCGACGGCGGCCACATCTGCTACGCCGTCTTCGGCCGGCGGGGCAACTGGGTCGCCCGGGCCACGCTGATCGCGGCCATCCTGGCGGTGGTGATCAGCGGCCGGCTCAACTGGGTGGCCCTGGTGGTGATCGTGACCTTCCTGGGCGTCGATCACCCGCCGATCCGCGAGGAACGGAAGCCGCTGGGGCCGTTTCGCACGGCCCTGGGCCTGGCGATGTTCGTGATCCCGGTGCTGACCTTCATGCCCGAGCCGCTGCTGTTCGACTAGCCGGCCGCCCGCTCGGGCCGGGCATTTCCCGCGGCCGCGGCATGAGGCCGGTGCGGCCGGCGGGCGAGCCGCCTATGATAAACTGCCATTGTCACCCCGCAGGAGGCTTCGCGTGAACATTCTCGAGCAGGAAGATCCGGAGGTTTGGAGTGCCATCGCCGCCGAGCAGGTGCGGCAGCAGGACGGCCTCGAGATGATCGCCAGCGAAAACTTCACCAGCCCCGCCGTGATGCAGGCGGTGGGCAGCGTGCTGACGAACAAATACGCCGAGGGCTACCCCGGCCGGCGGTACTACGGCGGCTGCGAGTTCGTGGACAAGGTCGAGGACCTGGCCCGCGAGCGGCTGAAGGCGGTGTTCGGCGCCGAGCACGTGAACGTGCAGCCCCACTCGGGCAGCCAGGCCAATGCGGCGGTGTATCTCGCCGCCATCAAGCCGGGCGACACGGTGCTGGCCTTCGACCTGGCCCACGGCGGCCATCTCACCCACGGGATGAAGCTCAACGCCTCGGGCATCTTCTACAAGTTCGTGCATTACGGCGTCCGCCGCGACGACCATCTGCTCGACTTCGACCAGGTGGCCCGGCTGGCCCGCGAGCACCGGCCGCAGCTGATCGTGGCCGGGGCGAGCGCGTATCCCCGTGAGATTCCCCACGGCCGCTTCGCCGAGATCGCCCGCGAGGTGGGGGCCAAGCTGATGGTGGACATGGCCCACTACGCGGGCCTCGTGGCCGCCGGGCTTCACGACAATCCCGTGCCGGTTGCCGACTTCGTCACGAGCACCACCCACAAGACCCTGCGCGGCCCGCGCGGCGGGATCGCGATGTGCCGCGAGGCCCATGCCAAGGATCTCGACCGCTCGGTCTTTCCGGGGCAGCAGGGGGGCCCCTTGATGCACGTGATCGCCGGCAAGGCGGTGGCCTTCGCCGAGGCGCTTCGCCCCGAGTTCAAGGCCTACGGACAGCGGGTGATCGACAACGCCCGCACGCTGGCCGCGGCGCTCGCCTCTGGGGGCGTGAAGCTCGTCAGCGGCGGCACCGACAACCACCTGATGCTCGTGGACGTCACGCCGCTTTCCATCGGCGGCAAGCTCGCCGAGGAAACGCTCGACCGCTGCGGGATCACCTGCAACAAGAACATGATCCCCTACGACGAGCGGAAGCCGGTCGATCCCTCGGGCATCCGCCTGGGCACGCCGGCGCTCACCACCCGCGGCATGGGCGCGGACGAGATGACCCGGATCGCGGCCTGGATCCTCCGGGCCCTCAAGAGCCCCGCCGACCAGCGCGTGCTCGACGCGATCCGCTCCGAGGTGGCCGATCTGGCCGAGCAGTTCCCCGTGCCGGCGGCCCGGCTCGAGCCGGCGGTGGCGGGCTGAGCCGCACCGGGGATGACGCCCATCGCTGAAGGGGGCCCGCGCGAACCTGCGGCGGTGGCTGCCGTAGGATGTGGGCCATGAAGATTACTCCGCCGTTCACCCGCCCCACCGTCATCCGCCTCGGCCTCGTGCAGTCGGCCTGCACCGGCGACCGCGAGGCCAACATCCGCCAGGCGCTCGCGGGCGTGGCCGCGGCGGCGGCCCGCGGGGCCACGGTCGTCTGCCTCCAAGAACTCTTCGCCGGCGAGTATCCCTGCCAGGCCGAGGACCACGGCAGGTTCGCCGAGGCCGAGGTCGTGCCCGGGCCGCTCACCGAGCGGCTTGCCGCCGCGGCAAAGACGCACGGCGTGGTGCTCGTGGGGAGCGTGTTCGAGCGGCGGGCCCGCGGCCTGTTTCACAACACGGCCGTCGTGTTCGAGGCCGACGGCTCGACCGCGGGCGTGTATCGGAAGATGCACATCCCCGACGACCCGCACTACTACGAGAAGTTTTACTTCGCGCCGGGCGACACGGGCTTCATGAGTGTCTCCACGAGCCGGCTGGCCGTCGGCCCGCTCGTCTGCTGGGACCAGTGGTATCCCGAGGCGGCCCGGCTCACGGCCATGGCGGGTGCCGAGGTGCTCTTTTATCCCACCGCGATCGGCTGGCTCGACGGCGAGGATTCGCTCCACGCCGAGCAGTACGAATCCTGGGACACGATGCTCAGGAGCCACGCGATCGCCAACGGCGTGTTCGTGGCGGCGGTCAACCGCACCGGCCGCGAGGGGCCGCTCCGCTTCTGGGGCGGGAGCGTGGTCTACGCGCCGAGCGGGCAGCGGCTCGCGCTCGCCGCGCACGACACCCCGGAGGTGCTCGTCTGTGACTGCGACCTCGGCCGGATCGAATGGTCGCGAACCCGCTGGCCCTTCTTCCGCGACCGCCGGATCGACGCCTACGGCGGCCTGGTCGGCCGCTGGGGGGGCTGAGATGGTGCCCCCCGACGCGCAGCACTACCGGCTGCCGGCCGAGTGGGAGCCGCATGCGGCCACCTGGCTGGCCTGGCCGCACCGCCGACGGACCTGGCTCGGGCCGTTCGAGCCGATCCCGCTGGTGTATGAGCGGCTGGCCCGGCTGATCGCGGCGCATGAGCCGGTGCGGATCGTCGGCTCGGAGTCGCTCCTGGCCGAGCCGCGGGAGCGGCTGGCGGGCGTCGTGAACGTGGAGTTCGTGACGATCCCCACCAACGACTCGTGGGTACGGGACACGGGGCCGGTGTTTCTCCTCCGGCGGGCCGGCGACGTGCCGCCGCGGGCCGCCGTCGCCTGGGACTGGAACGCCTGGGGAGGCAAGTATCCGCCCTGGGACGACGACGGCCGCGTCAGCCGGGCCATCGCGACGCACCTGGGGCTCGAGACGTTCACGCCCGGGATCGTGCTCGAAGGGGGCGCGATCGAGACCGACGGCGCGGGAACGATCCTGGCCAACGAGAAGTGCGTGGTGGACGAGCGGCGAAACCCCGGCCTCGACCGCGATGCCATGGCGGCGGCGCTCCGCCGCTGGCTGGGCGTCGAGCAGGTGCTCTGGGTCGGCGGCGACCTGGTCGGCGACGACACCGACGGCCACATCGACCAGCTCGCCCGGTTCGTCGCCCCCGGCCGCGTGCTCGCGGCCCGGCAGCCCGACCGAGGCGATCCCAACCACGCGGGGCTCGCGGCCAACCTCGAGCGGCTCGCCACGCTTCGCGATGCCGCGGGCCGACGGCTGGAGGTGATCCCCGTGGACATCCCGGCCCGGTTCGCCTTCGAGGGCACGCAGCTGCCGGCGAGCCACCTCAACTTCTACGTCGCCAACGGCCTGGTCGCCGTGCCCGTGTTCGGCTCCCCCACCGACGAGCCTGTCCTGCGGATCCTCGAGCAGTGCTTCCCCGGGCGGCGGATCGAGCCGGTCGATTGCCAGGAGCTCGTCCGCGGCCGCGGGGCCCTGCACTGCATCACCCGGGACGAGCCGCGTTTTCCCGGCTGATTCCGGGGTTGCCCCGGTCGCCCCGCTTCGCCACCATTCCCTCCCCTCAGCATGCCGCCGGGGAGCGTGGAGACCGCCGCCATGGAACAGTTCGCGACGATCGTCAAGGGCTTCGTCTCGCTCTTGGCCCGGCTGCTGCTCGCCGTGATCTTCCTGATGAGCGCGGTGGGCAACAAGATCCCGCAGTTCCGGCAGACGGCCGAATACATGGCCTCCGAGGGGGTGCCCAATCCGAAGTTCGCGCTGTTCGGGGCGATCGGCCTGCTGTTGCTCGGCGGGGTGTCGCTGATCGCGGGCGCCTGGACCCGGATCGGTGCGGCGTTTCTGTTCGTGTTCCTCTGCGCCGCCACCTTCTACTTCCACGACTTCTGGAACGTGGCCGATCCGGCCATCCGCCAGGCCCAGACGATCCAGTTCATGAAAAACCTCGCCATCGCCGGGGGGCTGCTCGCCCTGATGGCCTTCGGCGGCGGACCCTGGAGCGTGGACGGCTGGATCGAGCTCAAGCAGGAGGAGGCGATCTCGGCCGCCCCTGCCAAAAACCGGGCTCCGGCGAAGATGCAGCAGGCGGCCTGAGGCGGCTGCGGCCACCGGTCGGGGCTGGTATTATCCCGGGCCGTTCCCTTCCTCGGGGGTCACCAGCATGACCGGGGTTCGCCGGCTGGATTCGTTGTCGACCTCAGCGGCGGGGGCCGCATGGGCTTTCGCGCTGGCGGCTCCAGCCACCGCCGCCCCTCCTGCATCCGCCGTGGAGAAACCGATGACCGTCGTGACCGCCCCCGTGTTCGCCGTCCCCTCGGCCCGCCCCTTCGGCCGGCTACCCGATGGCCGCGAGGCGAGCCTCTACACGCTGGAGGTGCCCGGGGGCTGGCAGGCGACGATCACCGACTACGGCGCGATCCTGACGAGCTTCCTCGTGCCGCCGGCCGAGCGCGACGCGGCCGGCAAGCCGGTCGACGTGGTGCTTGGCTTCGACTCGCTGGCCGGCTATCTGGCAGGCCATCCCTACTTCGGCGCGACCTGCGGCCGCTGCGGCAACCGGATCGCCGCCGGCCGCTTCGACCTCGCGGGCAAGACCTACCAGCTGGCGACCAACAACGGGGCGAACCATCTCCACGGGGGGGTCGAGGGCTTCGACAAGAAGCTGTGGCAGGCCAGGCCGCGGGCCACGGCCCAGGGGCCGGCCGTTGAGTTCGAGCTCGTCTCACCCGACGGCGAGGAGGGCTATCCCGGCCGGTTGGTCGCCAAGGTCGTCTATACGCTTACCCCCGCCGGCGAGCTGATCGTGGAGATGTCGGCGACCACCGACGCACCCACGATCGTCAACCTGGTGCACCACTCCTACTGGAACCTGGCCGGCCAGGCCTCCGGGTCGATCAAGGACCACGAGCTCGCCGTCGAGGCCGACCGCTACCTGCGGGTGGACGAGGGCAGCATTCCGACCGGGGCCTTCGCGCTGGTGGAGGGGACGAGCTTCGACTTCCGCCCCGAACGGCAGCCCTGGGGACGCTGCGGCACGGCGATCGAAACGCTGCCGCCGAATCCGCCGCCGGGAACCCCGCGGGGTGTCGACCATGCCTACGTGCTCCGCGGCTGGAAGCCCGATGGCGAGCTCCGCAAGGCCGCGGTGCTCCGTGACCCGACCAGCGGCCGCACGCTCGAAGTCCTCACCGACCAGCCGGGCATCCAGGTCTACATGGGCAACTTCCTCGACGGCACGCTCACCGGCAAGGACGGCGCCGTCTACGGGCCCAACGCCGCGATCTGCCTGGAGACGCAAAAGTTTCCCGACTCGATCCATCATCCCGACTGGCCGAGCGTGCGGCTCGACCCGGGCCAGACCTACCGGCACGTGATGGTGCACCGGTTCACGCGGTAGCGGTCGCCGCCCCCGGTCAGCGGCGGAGCACCTTGGCTCCCAGGGCCGCGAACAGGCTCGGCCTGGCCGGCGGCTGCGGCTCGGGATCGGCGAAGCCGAGCATCCGGATCGTGTCGGCAGACCGCTGGCTGTTTGGCAGGTCGCCGAACAAGAGGGCCAGTTGGTAAGAGCCCGTCGAGCCGACGCGGGTCGCCCGGGCAGCCTGCGGGTTGTATTGCGAGTTGCCGTAGCCGGAGACGCCGACATAGAAGAAGCCGGTTTTTTGCGGACGGATCACGATCCGACTGTCGAGCGACCCGCCGAAGTCGTCGTTGGCTCGCACCTGCCGGCCGCTCGCGTCGAAGACTCGGAGGAAGCTGTCGAGCGACGAGCCCCCCGGCAGGCCCTGAGCGTCGATGTCGATCACGAGCGACTGCCCCCCGCGGACCCGGACGCGATACATGTCAACATCACGGTTGCCTTGGGGGCCGTCACCAATGATCCCCGGAAGCCGGAAGTTGCCGACCATCGCCGGGATCGCGAGGGCCGTGCGGATCACCTGGCCCACATCCACGATCGCGGGGGGTGGCGGCTCGGTGACGGGGGGCTCGGTGACGGGGGGCTCGGTGACGGGGGGCTCGGTGACGGGGGGCTCGGTGACGGGGGGCTCGGTCGGCGGCGTACCAGGATCGACCGGCGACGGCAGGATCGCCGCCACGGCGGCGGCCGCGTTGACCAGCCCGCCCGCCGTCATCCGCCCGGCCAGCGTGGCGACCGGCGTGGTCGTGGCAAGGATCGCGGTGCGGATCTCGGCGGCCGTCGCGGCCGGGTTGGCGGCGGCCAAAAGCCCCACGATGCCCGCCACGTGGGGCGTGGCCATCGAGGTGCCACTGTAGCTGCCGTAACGATTGCCCGGCAGCGTCGAGGTGATGCTCACGCCGGGAGCGGCCACGTCCACGCTCGTGGCCCCGAAGTTGGAGAAACTAGCGAGCCGGTTCGAGCGGTCGGTGGCCGCCACGGAGATCACGGCGTCATCGGTGTAGTTCGCGGGGTAGTGGGGAGTGACGTCGTTGTTGGTGCCGTCGTTGCCCGCCGCCGCCACGAACAGGATCCCGGCCCGGCCGCCGGCGGCGATCGCGTCGCGGAGGGAGGCCGAGAAGCCGCCCCCCCCCCAACTGTTGTTGGTGGCGACCACGTTGACGCCGAAATCCCGCTTCATCCGGGTGGCGTAGTTGATCGCGCCGATCGCCCCGCTCGTCGAACCGCTGCCGGAGCCCGAGAGGAACTTGAGGGCCATGATCGAGACCTGCCAGTTCACCCCGACCACGCCCGTGCCGTTGCCCCCCACGGCGCCGATCGTGCCGGCCACGTGGGTGCCGTGGCCGTTGTCGTCCAGCGGATCGGCATCGCGGTTGGCGAAGTCCCAGCCGTAGACATCGTCGATGAAGCCGTTGCCGTCGTTGTCGAGGCCGTCGCCGGCGATCTCGCCGGAGTTCCGCCAGGCGTTGGCGGCCAGGTCGCGATGGGTGTAGTCGACGCCGGTGTCGATCACGGCGATCACCACGCCGCGGGAGCCGGTCGTGGTCTCCCAGGCCTCCGGAGCGTCGATGTCGGCGTCGGCCAGGCCGCCCGACTGTCCGGTGTTGTGCAGGCCCCAGAGCGAGCCAAACGACGGGTCGGCGGGGATCGCCGCCGGCGCGATCACGAAGTCGGGCTCCACGGAGGCGACCAGCGGCGAGCCGGCGGCCCAGCCGATCACTTCCGCCACGCCCGCTCCCGGCGCGGTGACCGCGAAGAACCCCTCGCCCAACGACTCGGCCCGCCAGCCCGCCGCCAGGCCCAGATCGGCGGCGGTCGTGGCGGTGGCGCGGGCGGTGGTCTGGGCGATCCAGGCGTCGGCATGCACCTCGACCACGCGGCCGTTCCAGTCGAGCTGCCGCGTGAGGCCGGCCGTGTCGGCCGAGAGCATGACCCGAGCCTCGAGCGACTCGGGTGCGG
>JBIKXY010000252.1:0-4331 GCA_044355515.1 Pirellulales bacterium | reverse complement strand
TGATCTCGACGGCGTCGTCGCACCGCCCGCGGAGCTCGTAGACGCCCGGCTGCTTCACCTCGACAAAGCCCTCGAAGACGAAGATGTTGCGGGAGCTCATCTTCGTGTCGAGTTCGGCGCCGCCCTCGGCCGCACCGGCGGGCAGCAAAAACTCCCGCAGGCTCTTGCCGGCCGCGGGGATCGTGCCGGCTTCGCCGGCGGGGAAGTCGAGATGCCGCGTGTTCAGGGCGAGGGCGACGTCGGCGGGCGTCTGGTTCACGAACGCCTGCGCGATCTCCATCGAGTCGATCCCGGGCATGCCGGGCGGCCGCCGGCGGCCGAAGTCGTGGTAGGCGACCCGCAGGCCGTGAACCTGCTCCTTCGGCACGGCCGCCGCGGGCGGGATCGGGGCGGCCTGCGGCTCCGCGCGGGCCGGGCCCGGGACGCCGCCGAGGCAGGCGGCTGCGGCAAGGCCGATCAGGAAGTTGCTGCGGCGGGGCATGATGGCGATCCTTTCGGGGGAAACGTCCGGAACCAAGCCGGGGATGGCGGCAGGGGGCGGGCCGCCCTGCTCGTCCCATCTTAGTCCGGCGTTCCGGGCCGGATACTGGAGGATCCTCCAGGCGGGTGCGGCCGTCCGCCGACGACTATACTTCGGGTGGTGGGATTCACGCTCGTGCACGGCCGGGGTTGCCGGTCGGTTTCCACGGCCGGGTCTGCAGGAGACCGTTGCGATGAGCCAGGTTATTCGATTCGGTTTCCCCCGCCGCGGCGTGACCATGGTCGAGATCCTGGTGGTGATCGCGATCATCACGGTGCTCGGCGGCTTGCTGTTTCCGGCCATCCAGGCGGCCCGCGAGTCGGCCCGGCTCGTCCACTGTGGCAACAACCTGAAGCAGCTGGGCGTGGCCCTCACCGGCTACGCGTCGTCCGCCGGCCGGCTGCCGGCGGGCGTGGCCGCAAACGTGTGGCGGTCGAGCGATGCCGACACCACCGAGGTCGGGCCGATCGCCAAGTATGGGTTTTACTACTGGACGACGTTCCTGCACCTGCTGCTGCCGCGGCTGGAGGAGCAAGCCTATTACGACGGCCTGCGCGGGCCGCTGTTCCGCCTCCGGCCGATCTTCAACCTGACCGCATCCGAGGCGACGCGAGACTGGGCCGCGATCAACGGCGTGCCGCTGCCGCCGCTCTTGTGTCCCTCCGACGGCGTCAGCGGCCCGCTCTGGCAGCCGGCCACGATTCATTCAGGCACCGTCCGCCTGGCCAAGTCGAATTATCTGGGCCTGTTCTCCGGGACCAGCGTCGCCGAGGGCACCGTCACACGGAGCGACCTGACGAATGCGACCGATCCGCGGGAAAAGCTGGTTTTCCCCCTCCCCCCACGGTGGCTCCACGACCGCCGGGCCGTCTTCGGCTACGGCAGGGGGATCCGGCTCAACGACGTGCGCGACGGCACCGCCAACACCATCGCCGTCTCGGAATATCTCCGCGGCCCTTCGGAGCGGGATGGCCGCGGCGCGATCTGGTACAACGACGCGGGGATGCAGTTTCTTCATGCCACGACGGCGCCCAACTCGGCGGTGCCCGATCGGCTTTATCAGGATCGCGTCGCGACGGCCAACAACCCGGACGACTGGGGGTGTTTCAGCCGCATGCGGCGGGTCCAAGGGGTCCAGACAAGGGTGGCCGAGACGCCGAATAACCGCCCCGACCTCAACCTGCCCTGCATCGGCGGAGCCGAGACCGGCGGCAAGCGGGGATACGACGGGTTCGCCACGCCCCGCAGCCGGCATCCGGGCGTGGTCAACGCGGTGTTTTGCGACGGTCATGTCGAGCAACTGGCCGACGAGGTGGAGACGAGCACCGTCTCCCCCTATGGCGTTTGGCAGCGGCTGATCTGGATCGACGATGCCCAGCCGATCAACCGCTGAGGCCTCCGCCCCCGGTCACTTTTCCGCGCCGACCTCGCCGCTGTTGGTCAGCACCTGCCCCTCGGCCCCGTCCGTGGGCAGGAGCAGCATGTCCCAGACGCCGTCGGCGTAGCCCGGCTTGCCGCCCATCCCGGCGGGATGGTAGGTGTCGGCCCCGTAGGTCCGGCCGGCCACGTCGGGATCCACCTGCTCGCGACGGCTGACGGTGGCGCTGATCCCCCGCACCGACCCGTCGGCCATCGCCACGTTGAGCACGTCCTCGTGGTTGGCCTGGAGCCGGAGTTTGTTGCAGCCCCTGACGCCCGGCCGCATCTGAAACATGAGGGTGTTGCCGTAGCCGCCGTAGATGGCATTGAGCGTGGCCGTCATCGCCCCGCTCGTGGGGTCGAAGACCGACGGGTCGATGCCGAAGGCGTGTTCGTTGCCCCCGTCCGCGGTCGGCAGGAAGGCGGCGCGATAGGAGTTGCCGCCGTCGCACTGCCGCATGCCCTCGCCGAACAGGATCGTGTTGGAGGTGCCGTCGAGCAGATGTTCGAACCGGCGCGGCCTGAGCCCGTTGGCCGTCGCGCCCGCCGTGATCACGTCGTGGTGGGCGAAGGGCCGCACGGTGGCCCCCGGCCCGGCCACCGCCCGTGGAAACCGTCCTCCCATCGTGGAGCCGGACGTGATCGTGCTGAGAATCCGCCCGCCGGGCCCGCGGGTCACGCCGGCGACCGCCGTCGGGACCCCGCCAAACTTGATCCAGGCGTGGGCGTTGGCCTGGTAGTTCGTCAGCGACCAGTCGTCGGTGGTTCCGCCCGGATTCTTGATGGCCACCTTGCCCCCCGCGGGCACCTCGCTGGGATCGGAAAGGCATTGCAACACCGGAAACGTAGCCTGCTGTTGCGCCGCCCCGAAGCTGGGCGGGATCCCCGGCTCGGAAAACGATCCCACTTGCTTCCACCGCCAGTCATAGACCGCCGGCTGCGGGGGAGTGCCCCTGGCACCGACCAGCTTTGCCTTCCAGACGCTGATGTATTGGGTGTCGTAGACAGGCACCTCGACCGTCTTCGTGAACGGTTGGTTTTCGAAAATGGGAACCTCGACCGTCCTCGTGTACGGTTGGCTTTCGTAGACCGGCTCCTCGCTTCTCCGCGTGAACGGCTGGTCTTCGTAGACGGGCTCCTCGATCGTCCGGGTGCGATCCTCGTAGACGGGCTCCTCGATCGTCCGGGTGCGGTCCTCGTAGACGGGCTCCTCGATCGTCCGGGTGCGGGATTCGAAGACCGGAACCTCTTCGTAATACGTGAAGCCGAGGAAGTTGACCTTGGCTTCGCTACGGACGCCCACCTGCACTTGCTCGGTGATCTGCTTCGGCGCGGTGCCCACCTGCACCCGCTCGGTGATCTGCTTCGGCTCGGTGCGCACCTGCACCCGCTCGGTGATCTGCTTCGGCGTGGTGCCCACCTGCACCCGCCGGATTTCGGTCACCTCCTTGATGGCGGTGCCTACCTGCACCTGCCGGGTTTCGGTCACCTCCCGGGTCGTGGTGCCCACCTGCACCCGCCGGGTTTCGGTCACCTCCTTGGTGGTGCTGCCCACCACGACCTGCTGCGGGATATCCTGCCGCTCTTCGACCCAGTCGCCGGCGTGGTAATCGGGACTGGCCGGGACCTCCGCGCTGACGAGCACGTCCTGGACCTGCTCGAGCCGTGGTTTTTGCACCATCCTGGGCAGCGAGTCGTAGAGCGTCTGCTGGCCGAGATCAGGCAGCAGATGGAGCAGCCAGCCCCCGTACAGACCGTCCGCGTCTTTCTTCATCGAACCCCAGTAGGCGGGCATCGACCCCTCGCGGCCATGAAACTGGTGGACCGCGGCGGCCAGTTGCTTGAGGTTGTTGGCACACGCCGCTTTGCGGGCGGAGTCGCGGCTCCGCATCACGGCCGGCACGAGCAGTGTCGCCAGAATCAGGATGACGGCGATCACGACCAGCAGTTCGATCAGGGTCAGACCGCGGTTCACCGGAGAGTCATCCGGCCGGCGTCTCACCCCGCGGCCGACAGCGGCAGTTCTGCGGGAGCCACTCATGGATTCCTCACCTCCCCGTAACCCTCGTCTACCACCACCTATGAAAGATATGCACCCCTCCTTTGTTTCGCAACCCCGGCAGGGGGAGAATAAGGGAATCGGCGCCGGGCGTCACGCCTGTTCAGCGAGGCACGGAACCAACCCCTCCCCCGGAGGGTAAACGGAAGCGGGCAGCGCCCAAGGCGGGCGCAGCCCCGATCCGCCCCCGGCTGAGCCTAGCCGCCCCGCCGCCGCCGCAGCAGCCAGGCGGAGGCCGCCAGCCCGACGCCGGCCAGGGCCAGGGTCGAGGGCTCCGGCACCGCCAGGTAGGTCAGGACGAGGTCGCCGCCCGTCTGGCTCACCGCGAACGAG
>JBIKXY010000251.1:0-4337 GCA_044355515.1 Pirellulales bacterium | reverse complement strand
ACGAGCGCCTCGATCGAACCGGTGCCCGGCCCCGGCACGATCGGCGGCTCGACCAGCCTGGCCCCCGAGGGCTCGGGGGGCTCGTGAAGGCGGCGGCGGACGGGCATCGGCGCGGAGAGCCTGTGGGTCGAGCGGCGGCGCCGAGGCGGCAAACCGCCGACCGGCACCCGGCGGGGCGGGACCACGCCGACCCTAGCACACCGCCCTAGCCCGGGCCAACGCCGGCCCGTGGTGCGGGCGCCGGTTTCAGCGGCGGCCCGGCTTCCCGGCGGCCACGGCCGCCTCCGCCCGGTCGATGACCCGCCGGTAGTAGGCCAGGCGGGTTTCGGCGTCGTCGAGGGAGCCGCCAAAACTCCGCGCCTCGTCGAGGTAGACCAGCGGCACGGCCAGTTCGGCCACCGTGAGCCCCGCCGCGGCCGCCCGCACCCAGAGCTCGAGCGGCATCGCGTACCCGGTCTCGCTGACCTCCAGCCGCTCCAGCGCCCGCCGCGAATAGGCCTTGAAGCCGCAGAAGGCGTCGCTGAGCCCGAGCCCGAGGCGGCGATTGAGCTCGGCGGTGATCTCGGCGTTGATCCGCCGGCGGGCCTCGGGCGGCCGGCTGTCGCCGGCGAACTGCCGGAGGTAGCGGCTGCCGCTCACGATCGCCGGCCCGCCGGGGGCGGAAGCGGCGGCGATGAAGGCGGGGATCAGCCGCGGCTGGTGTTGGCCGTCGCAGTCGATCGTGACCAGGCCATCCCAGTCGCCGGCGAGCGTCTCGGCGAACGCGGTCGCCAGCGCCGCCCCGTAGCCGCGGTTGACGGGGTGCCGCACGAGCCGGATGTCGTCGGGCCGGGCGGCACGCGCGGCAAGCAGGTCGCCGGTGCCGTCGGTGGAGCCGTCGTCCACGACGAGCACGTCGGGCGTGACCTTCAAGACCTCGTCGAGCACCGCGTCGACATGAGCGGCCTCGTTGTAGACCGGCAGGGCGGTGAGGAAGCGGGGCATGAGGCGACGGCTCGGAGGGAGGTGATCCAGTGTAGGCCGCACGAGACTGTCACAGCCACCCGATCGGGTCACGATCCTCGCGTGAGACCACCGGCTCGAGCCCCGGCAGCTCGTACGCCAGCCGCCGACCGAGCTCGGCCATGGCGAAGTGCTCGCTCGGATGGTGGCCCACCGCGACCACGGCCAGGTCGGCCGCCCGTGCCTCGCTCGCCTGATGGAGCTTGAGCTCGCCGGTGACGAGGGTGCTGCAGCCGGCCGCGGCCACCTGGGCGACGAGATCGCCGCCGCTGCCGCAGACGATTCCCACCCGGCCGGCCGGGCGGTCGCGGTCGCCCACGATCTGCACGCCGGTCGCGCCGAGCTGCTCGGCGAGCCGCCGGGCCAGCCCGGCCACGGTCACTCGAGCAGCCGCCGAGCCGACCCGGCCGAAGCCCACGGCGGGATCGACCGCGTCGGGGGTGAGCGGGCGCGCCTCCGCGAGCCCGGCCAGGGCGGCGAGCTGGTCGTTGATCCCACCGGCGGCCGAGTCCCAGGCGGTGTGGCTGCTCCACACGCCGCAGCCCGCCCCGACGAGCGTGAGCAGGACGCGGCCGGTGCCGGTCTCGGGCGTGAGCCGGCCGATCGGGCGAAACGGCAGCGGGTGGTGGGTGATCACGAGGTCGATCCGTTCGCGAACCGCCTCGGCCGCCACCTCGGGCGTGAGCGTGAGGCAGGTGAGCACCCGCCGGACATCGGGCTCCCGCGGGGCCACGAGCAGACCGACCGCATCCCACTCGGCCGCCAGCCGCTCTGGCGCGATTCGTTCGAGCGCGGCGACCACGTCTGCGAGACTGGGCATGGGAACAGGATACTATTGCATCGGACGTCGGTCCTCCGGCGGCCCCCAAAGCCCTTGCGGTTTCGCGGTCATGGAAACTTCTCGTCTCTCGGTGCCCGCGACGGCGCTCGACCGCGATCTGCGGCGGGCCTTCCGGCTGGCCCGTGCTCTGGGCTTCGGCGGGGTCGAACTCGACGCCCGGCATGGGCTCGACCCGGCCGCGATGTCGCAGACCGGCTTGCGGCAGATTCGCAAGTGGCTCGGCGACGAGGGGCTCGTGGTCGCAGGAATCGCCTTCCCGACCCGGGGCGGCTATGGCGAGCCCGACCGGCTCGAAGCCCGGATCACGGCCACGAAGGCGGTGCTCAAGCTCGCCCACGACCTCGGCGCGGGCGTGGTCATGAACCATGTCGGCGAGATCCCGGCCGACGCCGAGTCGCCCGAGTGGCGGCTGCTCGTGGACGTGCTCACCGACATCGGCAACTGGTCGCAGCAGGTCGGCGGCACGCTCTGCGCCGAGGCGGGGCGGGCGGCGCCGACCGACCTGCAGCGGCTTTTCGCGGCCCTCCCCGAGGGCGCGCTCGCCTGCGACCTCGTGACCGGCTCGCTTCTCGTGCACGGCCACGATCCGGCCGCGGCCGTGGCCACCCTCGGCGACCACGTGCGGGCCGTGCATGCCACCGACGCGGTGGCCGGACCCTTCGCCGGCCGCGGCCGGGCGGTGATCCTGGGGACGGGCCAGGTCGAGTTCGCCGGCGTGTTCGCCGCGCTCGAGGAGCGGGGCTACCGGGGCTGGATCGGCCTGGAGCCCGTCGAGCCCCGCTCGGCCCGCGCCGAACTGGCCGACGCGGTCGGGTTCCTGCGGGCGATGTAGGCCAGTGGCGGCGGCATGCCGCGGCACGCTTCACCCGAGCGGAATGGCGGTGTAGTCTGCTGCCGATGTTTGCATGCTCGGTTTTCCGCCGTGCGGTCGCCTGGACGATGCTCGGTCTGTACGGCCTGGTGTCCTCCGGGCTGCCGCTGCCGGTCATGAGCCCGCCGGCCGGGACGGCGGCCGCGCGAAAGCTCGCCGCCAAGGACCGCTCGCGGCCCTTTCCCTGCCTGGACAAAGCCTGCGGCTGCGACTCGGCCGAGCGGTGCTTTTCCAACTGCTGCTGCCACACGCCGGCCGAGACGCTTGCCTGGGCCAAGGCCCGCGGCATCGAGCCGGCGGTGATCGCAACGCTCCAGCGCCGCGTGGCCGCCGCCGCGCCAGCCCCGGCCGCGGGCGACTGCTGTGCGTCGCAGACGCAGCGGCGGGCCGCGCCCTCGTGCTGCGACGCCGAGGCGGCGACCGTGGTCACGGAAGCCGACTCAGCCGACGATGCGGTCTGCAGCGACTATCAGTCGCTGGCCGCCGAGCCGGCAGCACGGCCCGAGTCGCCGGCCGAAGAGCAGCCGGCGCCGAAGGTCGTGATCCTCCGGGCGATGCTCGCCTGCGGCGGGATCGTGGCCCAATGGGCCGCGGCCTCTGTCTCGCTGCCGCCGCCCGAGACCGTGACCTGCGAGATTCCGTGGCCGCGTGTGGGCGCGGTCGAGATGGGTGATGACGAGCCGTGCGGCACGGGCGGCCCGCCCGACCTTCCGCCGCCCAGGGCCTAGCGACGCGCCTGCCGCCGGCATTCTGTCCGGCGGCCGCTTGGTTGTCGTTTCGCCACCCAACGCCGGACAGCGGGCGCGTGCCCGCGCGATCGAGGTGTGGCATGGCCCGATCCCGGCCGCCGCCGTCGTTTGGCGGTGGCCCCATCACACGAGGACTCTTCATGACCACGCGATTCCCCTTGCCCCGCGCTCTGGCGGCTGTCGCCACGGCCTTGCTCGTCGCCGGCTCGTTCCGTCCGGCCGAGGCCCATATCACCTATGGAAACCGCTCCTTCGGCACTTGGTCCGATTCCGGCGGCGACTGGAGCGTCGCCGGCAACTCCGGCACGCTTGCCGACGGCACCGTCACGATCACGGGCCAGACCGTCAGCAGCCTGTTCGGCTGGGCGGACGCCGCCGACGCCAACTGGGGCGACAGCCATCGGATGCGGGCCTTTCGGGTCAGCCTCCAGCAGCCGGGCCGGGTGACGATCACCGCGTCACGGACGGCCGGCGACCTGCTCCCGGCCTTCTCGATCTACTCGGGGCTCTCGCACACCCAAGCGGAGTTTGCCCACGACTCGGCCCCGAAGTCGGTCGAGTGGCTGACCGACACCTTCGGCACCGACGGCGTGGCGGAGGCCTACGAAGACTCCAACACCAACGGCGAGTGGGATCCGGGCGAATCCTTCACCGACACCAACGCCAACGGCGTCTGGGATTCGGCCGGCCTGGGCAACTCGGGCAAGAAGGGGTCGTTCAACGCGCTGGGAAGTTGGACCATCGGCAACAGCGACAAGCTCGACGCCCAGTTCAACGTGATCGAACCGGCCACGCTGAAGTCGTTCACACTGGTCGGCCACGCCGCCGATGGCACCGCCGCCAACTATGGCTCGTTCGCCACGGGGGTGGTGAA
>JBIKXY010000249.1:0-4341 GCA_044355515.1 Pirellulales bacterium | reverse complement strand
TCGAAGCACCTGGGCCACGTCGCCCCCCCGGAACGGCGGCCGGCCGGTCAGCATGGCGAAGATCACAAGCCCGAGCGCGTACAGATCGACCCGGGCATCGACCGGCCCCCCGGCCGCCTGCTCGGGCGCCATGTACTCGGCGGTGCCCACGACCGTGCCGGCCTGCGTGTGGCCCGTGTCGCCGAACAGCCGGGCGATGCCGAAGTCGGCGAGTTTCACTCGCCCGTCCCGGCCCGACTCGTCGGGAAACAGCAGGTTGGCCGGCTTGAGGTCCCGATGCACGATCCCCTGGTCGTGCGCCGCTTTGAGTGCCCGGGTGACGTCGGTTGCGATCGCGGTGGCCTCCTGCCAGTCGAACCGTCGCCCCGACTTCAGGATCTCCTCCAGGCTGCGGCCGCGGACCAGCTCCATGGCGAAGAACGGCCGCCCTTCGTCCTCACCGAAGGCCAGCAGCCGCACGATTCCGGGATGCCTGAGCCCCTTGAGCGCCGCGATCTCGGCCTCGAACCGCCGCCGCAGGCCGGCGTCGTCGCCCAGCTGGGCCGCCAACGTCTTGACCGCGACGCTCACCCCGGTTTCGTCGACGCCCTCGTACACGGTGCCCATGCCGCCGCGGCCGAGTCGGCCGCGGATCGTGTACGGTCCCAGGCGGGTTGGATCCATGCACCGGATTGTATCCGCTTCACCGGTCGATCGAGGGCCATAGGGTACAACCCTCGGGCCCGGGCGGGCACAATGCCCGCCCGGCACAAGTCCCCGAGGTCATGCCTTCATGAACGGTCCGCAACCGGTCCTGCCCCTCGGTCCGACACGGCTCCTTCCCGCCGACACCAACCAAGCCCGAGGACTGGCCGCGTATGCGGTCGATTTTCTGCGGCGCGACCCGCAGCCAATCGGCCGGCCGACGCTTGACCTGCTCGAGCGGTTCCATCTCGACAGCGTCGGCTGCGGCGTCTCGGCGCTGGCTCATGCCGCCAACGCCCCGACCGTGCTCCGGCGGGAGGCGCTGGGCATCCCCCCCTCAAGCGGCAGCCGCGGGGCGGTCTGCTTCGGCTCGAGGCGGCGGTGTCTCACCGAGCGGGCCGTGGCTGCCAACGCCTCGGCCGTGCGGGAGTGGGATTCCAACGGCACCAACTTCGGGTCCGACCCGGCCAAGGGCCGCACGGCCGGGGAGTTCGGCCACAACGACTTCTATCCCGTCGCGATCGCCGCGGCGACCGAGGCGGGGCTCGACGGCGAGGCGACGCTTCGCGTGATGCTGCTGATTGACGAGATCCGCGGCCGGCTGGCCGAGGTGTTCGCGCTGCGGAAATACGCGATCGATCATGTCCACCATGGCACGGTGGCCTGTGCGGCGGCGTTCACCGCCGCCCTGGGGGGCAGCGAGGATCAGATCGAGTCGGCGATCGGGATGGCGGTGACCCACTACGTGCCCTTTCGGGCGATCCGGGCGGGCCATCAGCTCTCCGACAGCAAGGGCGCCTCGGCGGCGCTCGCGGCCGAGGCGGCCGTCACCTGTGGCCGGCGGGCGCTCTCCGGCTTCGTCGGCCCGCGGGACGTGTTCCGCAATCCGCTGGCGATCTACCGGCTCAACGAGCCTACCGCCGACGGCCGCTGCCCGTTCGATCTCGAGCTCGGCCTGGGCGGCGACGCCTTCGCGATCAACGCCATGCACTTCAAGCTCGGGCTCTACGAACACCAATCGGCCGGGGCGATCCAGTCGCTCGTCGACCTGTTCGCCCGAGCCCCGGCGCTGGCGGGCGACCTCGGCGGCATCGAGCGGATCAGGGTGCTGATCTACGAGCCCGCCTATTCGATCATCGCCGACCCGGCCAAGCGCAGGCCCACCACCCGCCAGTCGGCCGACCACTCGCTCCCCTACATCCTCGCCCGCACGCTCCTCAAGGCGGCGGGCCCGGCGGGATACCCGGCCGGCTGGGAAACGCTCATGCTCCTGCCCGACGACTACTCCGCCGCGGCGATCGCCGAGGCGGCCGTGGCCCGGCTGATCGATCGGATGGTGATCGAGCACGGCGGCCCGGAGTATGACCGGCTCTATCCCGACGGCATCCCGACGCGGGTGGTGATCGAACATGCGGCCCTCGGCACGCTCGACGGCGGCCTGGTCGTGCATCCGCTCGGCCACGCGCGGTCGGATTCGGCCCGCACGGCGGCGGTCGTCGATCTCAAGTTCGAGCGGCTCGTGGCAGGCGCGGTCGCCGATCCCGCGGCCGTCAGGTCGCGGGTGCGGCTGGCGGGCAAGTCGGCCGCGGAGGTGGCTGAGTTGTACGCGTTTCCCATTCACGGGTGTGATCCCGGTTGACAAGCCCGCCGGGGCCAGGCCGCGGCCGGTGGTCGATCGTCGCGAGCCACGCGTCGACCCAGCGCGCTGTGCACTGCCAGCCAGCGGGCTGCCTGGGCGAGGCAAAGATCAAGCGGCTGCTCGCCGCAGACAGCCCACGGACACCCCGGCCGACACGTCGACCACGGCCCCCCGCGCGGGCATGTTCAGGTCGCTGCCCGAGCCTCACTCGGGGCCGGGCATCGTCCGCGGGCCGACGTTTTCGTAATCCCAGGGCATGAAGCCGAGCTTGTCGATCGCCGGCGACCCGGGTGGCATGTGGAAGTTGCCGTGGAGCGGGTCTTTCATGAGCGGGTCGGCCACGAGGCTGTGTTGGTCGAAGCCGCGGCTGTGCCAGGCCGCAAAGTCGTTCCCCGCAAAGTCGAGCGGCTCCGCAAGGCCGCGCACGACGTGAAAATAGAGGTTGCCGTCGATGGTGGCTCGAGGCTCCTCCCAGTTGCCCACGAACACTTCGTCATCCTTGTCGAGCAGCACGATGTTGCCCCTGAAGGTGAACGAGTCGTGCGGCTCCAGCCGGCCGCGGGCCACGAGGCCGTTGTTGCCGAACGCGAGGATGTTGTTGCGGACGATGTTGTCGCGTCCGTAGTGCTGGTTGAACGCCTGGCTCGTGGTCCGGTAGACGACGTTCGATTCGATCAGGATGTCGGAGGATCCCTCGTCGGTGTAGATGCCCCAGCCGCCGTAGCCGCGGGCTGCGATATCGTGAAACACGTTGTGGCGGACGCGGGTGCCGGGGGAAACGCCGAGCATGTAGATGCCCCCCATGTCGGAAAGCATGCCCCGGCCGATGCCGTGCACGTGATTCCGCTCGATGACGTTGCCGTAGGCGTTTCCCTCGGCGTATCCCCAGGTCCAGCCGACGCTGATGCCGCTGTAGTCGAAGTCGTGGACATGGTTATGGAGCACGCGGACGCCCGAGCAGCGGCCCACGAGCACGCCCACGCCCTGGTGCTCGCGGTGGCCGCCATCCGCAATCTCGTTGTCGCTGACCGTGATCCGGCGGCAGGAATCGGCCGGCCCGGTGCCGTGCCAGACTTTCACGCCCCCCGCCCCAAGATCGGTGATCGCGCAGCCCACGATGCCGATGTCGCTGCAGGACCCGAGCAGTTCGACGCCGTAGCTGCCGACGTGCGTGACGGCGGACCGTTGCAGCGAACAGTGGCGAGCATGGGAGAACACGACCGCCCCGGGCACGTGGCAGGCGGCCTGCGGCGTGGCCTTGCGCGCCTCATCGCCGGGCACCCACTCCGAATGGCTGAAGGTGAGCCCCTCGAACCGCAGCCACTCGACGGGCCGATCCACCTGCCCTTCGGCCATCACGATCCGTGGAAGAACCGGCGCGATCACCTCCGCGGTGTCGATCGACTCGCCGGGGCGCGGCAGGTAGGTGAGCACCCCCGACGCGCGGTCGAGGTAGAACTGGCCGGGGGTGTCGAGGGCTTCGCGAACATTGTCCAGGTAGTAGGGGGCACCGTTTTTCGTGAAGTCGTCGGTGAGCCGCATCCGCGGCTTCCACAGCAGCTTCGCGGTCTTGGCCGAGGTGTCGATCGCCGCGAACGGAATCCGGCTGGCGATCCAGAAATGCAGGGCCACGAACTCGACGTCGGCGAGGTTGTGGAACTCCCCGAGGTCGTCCCCCGCGAAGCGAAACTCATCCTGGCCGACGAACATGATCTTGGTCACGTCCCCCTCGTGCTGCACGTCGCCGAGCGGCTCGACGATCCGATAACAGGCATTGCGGCCCGTTCCTCCGGCTTCCGCGCGGGGCAGCCGGGGGCGGGTCGCCCGCCGGCCGTTCACCCACAGCTGCGTGAAAACCCAGCGGCCGTCGCGGGCCTCCGGCAACTCCACCATCCAGGCTTCGTGGCCGGCGACCTCCCCCTTCGCCCAGCCTGTGATCCGTCGGCCACCGCTGACGACTGGCTTCGTGCCGGCCGCCGCCGCGTAGACCACCGTCCGCTCCGGGCCGAGTTGCCTGT
>JBIKXY010000248.1:0-4343 GCA_044355515.1 Pirellulales bacterium | reverse complement strand
ACGCAGGCCTCCTGTTCGCGGTCGCGAGCCTGGCGGGTGGGAAAGTCGTGCATCGGACCGTCCACGTAGACGATCGTCATGGCGTCGGCGTACACGAAGTCGGGCCGGGTCAGGCAGCCGTCGAGTGTCGTCGGAACGTGCTGGGCTGCGGTCGGCAGCTTCAGGTTGCGGGCCTCCAGAAACTGGAGCCAGTCGCACTCCAGGCTGCTTTCGCAGCGAGCCAGAAGGCTTTGGAGATGGGCTGCCCGCGGGGCCGCCGATGACGACGGCGCCACGCCCGCCTGCGCCAGTTTCAGAAGAACATCGCGGATCAGATGTCGGTTGAGGCGCTGGTGATCGGGCTGGTTGGCGTAGGTCATCAGGCAGTCGTAGCAGGCGGTCGAGCAGTCTTCGCTCGAGCGGGGCGCACGCTTGCGGTCCGCGCCCGTCTCGGGGTCGAAGTGGCAGATCTCGAGGGCCTGCTTGGCCACGCGACGCAAGGCGTCGGGCTCCGATTGGAGCCGCTGAAGCACGCCGGCGCCCCCTTCGCTCGACTCGAAGAAGAGAATCTGCCGGCGGATGTCACGGCCGGGCATCGGCTCCGCGGCAAGCTCCTGGTCTTCCAACTGGAACTCCACCTGGATTGCCGCCTTGAGGGCGGCCTGCAGCGATGCCATGACGTCGAGGGGCAAGTCGCCACTCGGCTCGAAGAGCAACGTATTGCGGGTGTCGGTGACGAACGGGACCACACGGGCGACTTGCGGCCCCTCGACGTCGGCGTCGCCATCGCCGGGACGGTTTTCAGGGTCGCCCACCCATTCGCCTGTCTGCTCGTTGATGTGGAAACCTTGTCGGTTCTCCAGCTTCTGGCGGAACCAGCCGAAGTTGATCCGCCACAGCTCGGCGTTGCGGCCGAAGGTGAGGCGGCCGAGGGGGGCGCCAACGCTCGTGACGTCGCTCGTGGTGAAGGACGGCTGGCCGCCGGCCCGCTGAAAGCGGAACGCCGTCCGCACGTCGAAACCCTGCTTCTGCCGCTCGTCTTCGTCGCAACTGATCCGCTCGCGGCGGCGGGTGAGCACGTTGGTCAGCCGCAGCAGTCGGTCACGGGCGGCGGGCAGCTCGGCACCGCAATACTCGCAGCGGTCGTCGTTGCGAGCGCCATCGACCGGGTGGAGATAGCCGCAGGCATGGCACTGCTTCGCCTTGTGAAGCACGAGCCGCTGTTCGGAATCGCTCGGCGGCAGGAGAACCTTGGTGACCTGATACCGCTGCCCCTCGTGGTAGACGAGCGACTTGGGGCCAAACTCGCTGATCGCCAGGAATCGGGGCCGGTTGAGGTATTCCTGGTCGCGGCCCCCCGCCCGGCCCGGAATGAACGCCGAAAGCGGCAGCCGGGGGAAGTTATAGCCCGGCAAAAAGCCTTCGCTGGCGAAGTAGCGGTAGGAGTAGAAGTCGGACTGGTGGCTGCCGGAAGTGTCTTGGTTGAGCAGCAGGTCGCGCTGGTTCTCCGCCTCCTGCCGAAACCGCTTGGCCTCGTGCTTGTGCTTGGGAGAGAGGGAATTGTCGTTCTCCCGCTTGTGCTCCCGCTCCCGCTGCGCCATCGCCGCCCGATAGAGCTGCCGCCAGCGATCACACGAGCGGTCGAACTTCTCTGGCAACTGGGCGAGCACCTCGTCGAGCCACTGGGGCGTGTACCAGCCCGCGACGGCCAGCTTGTCGGCGATCGAATCGAGCAACTGCCGGGCCCGGCGGCGGGTGCGAGACAGCGCCGGGGCGTTGTCGAGATGGCTCTGCACCTCGGCCGCCAGCGGCATCCGCGGCTGGTCGTCGAGCACGAGCAGGTCGCGGAGACTGTCGCGCAGGTTGAGGCCGGCCTCCGAGAGCCAGATGGCGTGGACGTGGGAGCGGACCAACTCCTCGTTGGCGACATCCACTCGGGGCGGGGCGACCGAGCCGGCCACCATCTTTTCCTGCCGCTGAAAGAAATACTGGTCGTGGGAACTGCCGGCCGTGCAATAGGTGATCACGATCGCCGGCTGGCCGCTGCGGCCGGCGCGGCCCGACCGCTGGGCGTAGTTCGCGGGTGTCGGGGGCACGTTCCGCAGGTTGACGGCGTTCAAGTCGGCGATGTCCACGCCCAGCTCCATCGTCGGGGAGCAGAACATGACGGGGAGCTTGCCGGCGCGAAACTCCGATTCCCGTTCCTCGCGTTTCTCGGACGGCACCTGGGCTGTGTGTTCCCGGCCCTCCATGCCGGCCACGTCGATCGCGGCGGTCTTGTAGAAGTTCACGAAGAAGGGATTGGGCCGCAGCCCCGTCGCCGGCGACCGCGGCACCCGGAGCGGGCAGCGGAAGGCCTTCGTGCCGTCAGCCGGCACCCAGCGAAGCGTCGAAGCGTTGAGCTGGTAGGCCGGATCGTCGGCCTTGCCCGACGCGACGAGATTGGTGCGGGTGAGGACGCGGCAGATGTCGCGGATCACGCCCTGCACCTCGTCGAGGGCAACGCCGGCGGCGATGTTGCCGGGCCGACGCAGATAACGGCCGAGCGTGCCGCGGGCGCTCAGGAAGACGTTCGGCGAGCGGGTGTCGTTGCCCTTGGCACGGGGCTGGGCGAGCCGGGACGTGACCAGTTCCTCCTCCGGGTCGATCTTCCAGCCTTCGACGAGCCACTGGCTGCTTTCCCGCTTCGTCGCCTCCTGCCACTGCTCCGTCAGGCAGTCGGCCTGAATGGCAAGCTCCCGGCGGAGATAGTTGAGGAGCGTCTTGCACACCTCATACCGGGCCTCACCCGATGCGGCCACGAGGCAATGGTGGGTTCCCTGCCAATCGGATTGGCTCTGGCAGATGTCGGCCAGCGACTCGTATTCGACGGTCAGCAGCCCGCACTGCTCCAGATTGGGCATGGAGAGCCGCCAGCCCCGCTTCATGTCGAGAAACAGGCGGTAGGTAAGCACGTCGCGCATGGCCCGTTCGGTGCTCTTCTTGGAGTTGAACTGGGCGGCCGGCTGCACGGCGTAGAGCTTGAGCGGTTGGCCTTCGGCGTCTCGCGGTAACCCTGCCTCGAATGCCTCGAACATCTTTTGCGGGAGGTCGCGATATTCGAGGCCCTCCGCGCCGGCCTTGGCGGCCGCGGCGTAGAGGCTGCCCCGCACCAGCGCGATCTGCACGAAGTCGTTGAAGTGCCCAGCCTGGAGCGACGCATCCTGCCGGTTGTCGGTGAAAGACAGGAGCTTCTGGGCCTGCGGGTCGAGTTGACTCTCCTTGCGGAGGTAGGTCACTGCCGTGGTGGCGATCAAGGTGGTGGCGCTCGACCGCGCACCGAAGCCCACTTCGCCGAGCACGGGCCGGTCGGTGCCCCGCCGGTTGGCATACGACACGCCACAGGCCAGACAGAAATGAAACGGGTTGGCGATGAAGTGACAGGCGAGCCCGTGCGGATCCGTGTGGCCGGCCACATCGACGTGCTCCAGGTGCGGCAGCTGCTCGACGCGGCTCCGCTTCAGCACCTCGGTGTCGTTGCGGAGTTCCTTCCAATCCTCCGGCACCCGGGCGAGGATCGCCTCCGCCGAGTGGTCGGCTTGCGGCCAGGCCCGTTCCGGGTCGGAACTGAAATAGAGGTAGCCGGGGGTCAGTTCGCCGGTCTTGGCGAGGTCGCCAAGGTCGCGGGGCTCGAAGACAGGATCGCCTCCCCGCGTCGGCACGACCCGTGCGACCGAGTAATACTCCTGCCCGCATTCCCGGCAGAACGCCAGGGGGAACAAGAGCTTGCTCGCGTCGTCCGGATCGGTGCGGACCGCGTCAGCCGTGATGAACCGCTTGGCTTCCGGTTCGAGGGTGGCGTAGAGCGTGTCGCCGCGACTGAGGAACTGATGCAGCCGAAAGGCGAATGCAGGTCGACCCTCGGGTGACCGGGCGTCTGCGTAGCCCGCCATGAGCTGCTTGGTGATGAGTGACCGGCACGCGGCGGAATCGACGCCCGTGACGCCTGAAAGCAGGCCGGCGGCGGCATCGATCGTCTTGGGAATCGCGCGGACGAGCCGATCCTCGTGCTCCGCCTTGCGAACGCCGAACGTGGATTCGATCCAACTCGACAGTGGATCCGCCAGGAATGCCTCATAGGCCGTGGGCGACGCCGATGCCGCCTGGACCCGAGACGTGAGGCTTTCTCGGAAGGCTTTGTCAGCCGTGTCACCGACCGGGGTGGCTCGCCGAAGCGTCTCGCCGATCACCGACTCCGGATGAACGTCCGCGCCGAAGAGATCGGTGGCGACGCGGGCGATTTCGCGGCGCTGCTCGTCGAGCGTGCCCGGCCCGGCGATCGTGGCGGACGTGCCGATGTATTGGAGTTCCGGCGACTCGAGCTG
>JBIKXY010000247.1:0-4350 GCA_044355515.1 Pirellulales bacterium | reverse complement strand
GCCTGCTCGAGGTCGCGGAACGCTCCGGATCCTTGGAGTGGCTCGACTTCGGGCAGCTGGTGGTGGGGCGGCACCTGGGGAGCCTGCTGGCGGCGGGTCTCTCGCTGCGGGAGATCGACGCCAAGCTTGCCGATCTCGCCCCGGGCGGGGCGCGGGCGGCTGCCCGCGTGGTCGACCGGGTCGTGGCGGACGGCCGGCGGCTCTCGCTGGCCGATCGCGGCCGGATGCTCGGTGCCGGCGGCCAGCTCCAGTTGCCCTTTTATGCCGAGACGGTGTCGCCCACCCGGCGGCTGCCGGCCGACGACGAACCGGTCGTGGTCGGACTCTCGCTTCATGCGCCGGCCGCGGACCGGTGGGGCGACGATCCGCCGGCCGGTTCGGTGCCGGGGGGCGACGTGGTCTCGGAGATCCTCGACCTGGCCGACGATCTCGAGGCGGCCGGGGAATACGTGGAGGCGGCCGAGGCGCTGCGGGCCTTGCTCCAGGCCCAGGGGCCGACGGCCCCGATGATGTTCATGCTGGCGGAACTGCTCTATCGCGCCGGCGACCTGACCGCGGCCCGGGAGCGGTACTACGCCACGATCGAGATCCAACCTGAGCACCTGCAGGCCCGGACCAGCCTGGGGTGCGTCCTCGGGGAACTCGGGGAGCCGGAGCTCGCCCTCGCGGCGCTCGAGGGCGTCCTGCGGCAGGAGCCCGACTACGCCGACGCCCACTGGCACGTGGCGAGCGTGCTGGCGGCGATGGGCCGGGCGGCCGACTGCCGCCGGCACCTGCGTCGCTTCCTGGCGTTGGCCCCGCAGAGTCCTTGGGCCAGCCTCGCCCGCCAGCGACTCGCCGATCCGGGCCCGTCACCGGCTGATCAGTAGCCGTTCCAAGGACCGCGGACGGCGTTCACGCCGAACTGGACGGTGTCGCTGGGCTGATTGGGCGTGGGCAGGAAGCCTCCGCCTCCTCCGGCATTGGCGCCCGGGCCGGGGTAAGGCCGGCGGAACTGGTGATAGAGCGGCATCACGCGGGAACTGGGCACCCCCCACGAGTATTGCGTCATGAACTCCGCCGTCGGCGGCACGACCAGCGCGATCGGCCGCCCCTCGGCCGGGTCGTACCAGGCGCTGTGCCAGCTCTTGCCCTGGCTGCGGAGGAAGTACCGCTTCTCGATCGTGTCGTGGTGGATCCAGTGGCCGTCGAGGCAGTGGCCGTGGCAGCAGTGGCCCAGCATCCCCGGGCCACAGTGGTTGCAGAGCCGGCAGCCGTGACCGCCGCAATGGCCGCAGTGGCCCGGCATGCAGGCGCGGCAGCCGACCGGCCCGTGGGCACGGTGATGCGGGTGGCCGGCGGCGGCGAATCGCGGCAGGGCGAGGGCGGCCAGACCGAAGATGGCGGCCGCGGCCACGAGCGCATGGGTCCTGGTGGTGCCGAACATGTCGCGAGAGCCTCCGCAGATGGTCATCAGTGCCGCCTCAGTCTCAGTACCAGTAGCCTTGCACGGTCGTCCGCAGGCCGGTGACGCCGGCCGGCCGTATGTACTTGCGGCGGTGCTTGTAGAGGAACTCGTGCGGCATGAAGGGGGGGTAGGTGATCCAGGTGTGGCCCACGCGGGGCGGCACCGGCCGCGGCGAGACATAGAGCTGCGCGCCCATCGCCGGATGCGGCCCGACCGCCACCGGCGGCGTGTAGAAGTTGTAGAAGACGTCGGGCACGGGGCCCTCCACGCCGCCGTCGATCGGGATCGCCAGCGCGGTCCCGGCCGTGACCGCCTCCGCCGCGAGCACCGCGATCAAGAGCCAGCGCCGGATGCCTCCGGCCGCCTGCATGCTCGTCCGCTGCATGAACACCTCTCCCTCTCCCGGGCTGCTCGCCGGCTGAATCGTCCCGGCCGGTCTGCAGGAGTCTTCGGCGGCGGCCAGGCCCGCTGATTACACCCCGGGGTCGCCGGCGGGCGGTTCTGCCCGACACGCACACCTTTCCGCCGTACACAGGCGGCCGGGCGAACCGTGTGGCCGGACGTCAGGCTTCTGCCAACCGGCAAACTCCGCCCCTCTTGCCAAGCCGGCCGAGGGAGGTCAAAGTCAGCCAGGACGAGCCGTTTTCCCTGTGGTTTCCATGGCCCGCACCGCCACCCGCGCCGAGCGATCGCGACCCGCCGCCGCCCCGGAAGCGGGCCAGCAGGAGGCTCCTGCGGCCGAGGCCAACGGCCTGCCCAAGGCCAAGCGGCGGGCCACGGCCCAGTCGCTCGCCGCCGGCCAGCGGGACATCTCCGTCAGTGAGTTCTTCGCCAAGAACCGCCACCTGCTCGGCTTCGACTCCCCGCGGAAGGCCCTGCTGACGAGCGTCAAGGAAGCGGTGGACAACTCGCTCGACGCCTGCGAAGAGGCGGGCATCCTTCCGGAGATCTGGGTCCGGATCGAGCAGGTGGGCGAGGCCGGGTCGCGGTTCCGGATGAGCGTCCAGGACAACGGCCCGGGGATCGTCCGCAAGCAGATCCCGCTGATCTTCGGCAAGCTGCTCTACGGCTCCAAGTTTCATCGCCTGCGGATGAGCCGCGGCCAGCAGGGGATCGGGATCTCGGCGGCGGGGATGTATGGCGTGCTCACCACCGGCAAGCCGGTGAAGATCATCTCCAAGATCGACGCCAAGCATCCGGCCCACTATTACGAGCTGCGGATCGACACCAAGACCAACCAGCCCGAGATCCTGAATGGCAAGGGGGAAGGCGTCGACATCCCGGCCGGCAAGGGGGGCGCCGAGCTGATGGCGAAGCACGCCATCGAGTGGGTGGCGGAGAACGACCGCGGCGAGGCGATCGAGCACGGCACCCGCGTGACGATCGAGATGGAGGCGAAGTTTCAGCGGGGCCGGGGCAGCGTCGAGGAATACCTCGAGCAGACGGCGATCGCCAATCCCCACGCCCGGATCCACTTCAGCGGTCCGGAGGGGCAGGAGCGGATCCTGGAGCGAGCCAACAACGAGCTGCCGCCGGAACCCAAGGAGATCAAGCCGCATCCCTACGGCGTGGAGCTCGGCCGGCTGGTGACGATGCTCCAGGAGCATCCCAAGATCACGCTGGCCCAGTTCCTGACGCAGTCGTTCTCCCGGGTCTCCCCCGGCACGGCCCGGAAGATCTGCGACTCGGCCAAGCTCTCCTCCCGGGCGACCACGGCCAAGCTCGGCCGGGGCGAGGCCGACGCGGTCTACAAGGCGATCCAGGAGACGCGGATCCCGCCCCCGGCCACCGACTGCATCGTGCCGATCGGCGAGCAGCGGCTCCTGAAGGGGCTGCGGCAGGTGGTGCCCGGCGAGTTTTTCACCGCCGCCACCCGGCCGCCGGGCGTCTACCGCGGCAACCCGTTCCTGATCGAGGCGGCGCTCGCCTTCGGCGGGGGCGTGGCAGCCCAGCGGATCTCCCGCGAGGCCCTCGGCGAACTCGCGAGCGAGAGCGACGCCCGCAGCCTGCGGCAGTTTTTGACCACGACCTTCGCGGGCGTGGGGAGCGAGGGGGCCGACAAGATCCTGGCCGAGGCCCAGCTCGCCCCGCGGCAGTCGCCGGCCAAGCTCAAGAAGCAGCAGCTCGACGCCCTCCACGAGGCGATGCAGCATGTCAACGCCGAGGAGGGGCAGAACATGACGGTGCTGCGGTTCGCCAACCGGGTGCCGCTCCAGTTTCAGCACGCCGCCTGCGCCGTCACCCAGACGATCCTCGCGACTAACTGGCGGTCCTACGGCCTGTCGCAGTCCCGCGGCAGTCTCCCCAGCGGGCCGGTCACGGTGATGGTGCACGTGGCCAGCGTCTGGGTGCCCTTCACGAGCGAGTCGAAGGAGGCGATCGCCCACTACCCCGAGATCCAGAAGGAGATCCGCCTGGCGCTCCAGGCGGTGGGCCGCAAGCTCGGGATGTATCTCAGGCGGCGGCTCCGCGTGGCCCAGGAGGGGCAGCGGCGGAACATCTTCCTCCGCTATCTGGGCGAGGTGGCCGGGGCCGTCTCGCAGATCAACGGCAGCGACCGCGCCAAGCTCTACGAGCAGCTCTTGGCCGTGGCCAAGCGGAAGACGGCCGAGGCCGACGTGAAGCTCGACGACCGGGGCCGGACGATCGAGGAAGAGGACGACCTTGACCTGGGCGAGAACTGCATCATCGTCGCGCAGGAGCCCGGCGCGGAGGAAGCGAGCGAGCCGGCCGAGCCGGCGGCCAAGAAGAAGCCCCGCGGCCGCAAGCGGCCGCGTTGAGTCCTGGAGCCGCCGGCGGGCTGGGGCCGCGGTTTCTCCGAGCGGCGCCGGCAGAGCGTGGTCTATCATCAGGGGCCCCTGCTCGATTCCGCGTGCCGGACGGCCCAAGAGGCTCTGTGGACC
>JBIKXY010000376.1:0-4354 GCA_044355515.1 Pirellulales bacterium | reverse complement strand
TGCTCAATATTGTAACTATAGGATTTGGATTTATTATTCACGCAACCATTCTTGCACTTATTTTATTTAAATGATTACATTAAAAGAAGCAACTGCTGAAAAACATAAAATAGCTGAGTCTTTACCATTTATTCAATCTATTTTTAAAGGTGAAGTAGATACTTACAAATACACTGACTATTTGTATCAGCTGCATTTTATTTACTATACTTTAGAAAGCCATGGCTCAGAGGTTGGATTATTTGAGGGTATTGAAGATCTAAAAAGAGCATCTAGAGTTAGAGCCGACTTTGTTGATTTAGCTACAAAAAATTATAATCATACTTGTCTGAAACAAACCAACAAGTATTTGAATTATTTAGATAGTATCTTTTTTGATGATCTTCCTAACAGAAGAGAAAGATTAATGTCACATATCTATGTGCGACATATGGGAGATCTTTACGGAGGACAGCAACTTGCCAAGCTAGTTCCCGGAAATGGGTATATGTACAAATTTGACAATCTTATTGGCCTCATTACTGAAATGAGAAATAGAATTGATATATCTATGGCGGTTGAAGCTAACATTGCTTTTGATTTTAATATTGATATTCTAAGAGCGTATGACTGATATCTGGGACAAAGCTGAAGAAGTAGCATCTTTTACTGTAGGTACATTACTTAGAAATGCCAACCATGTGCCCTACAGTTTCGATCATAATAGATATGATTTCAAATGGGAAAATTATGTTTTTTCAAGTGATAAGTTTCGCAGAGCGCATGTTGAAGTAGTTGATGCGAGAGAAACAAAGAAAATATGGATCATGCATTTTTGTATTTTCCCTCACTACGATGATTCTTCTCCGATTTTCGGATTTGACATAGTATGCGGGAAAGATAAAATTACAGGGATGTTTCATGATTATTCTGTAGCGGGATCCGATAATCATTTTATGCTAGATAGATTTGAGGATATTTCTAAAACATATTATCCAAACAAAGTAAGGGAATTACCTGAATGGGGTAAACAGATATTTTCCAAAAGCATGATCGCAGCTGGTAATTTGGATAAAAATGAATTTGAGGTAGCATCCAAAGTATATTATAATACATTTAAATATTATTTAGCAAACGTCGGCAGCATTAGAGAAAGTGATAAAGATTATTCTATGTCACATGATCGATACTGTTATTTTCAGAAACAGAATCCTAGAACACCGCATATGATGCATAGTTTGGGAGTGAATAAGAATTTATTTCAAGGATATATGGACAGTGTTTTATTTCCAGAAAGAAACAACAGAAATGGATGAACTTAAAAAAGAGTTGACAGATTCCATTATCATTACTAAAAGATTTAGATCGCCCAATGAATTTTCTCTATACATCGAGGAAAAAGTCCAATCAGAACAGATTGGATATATGGATGCAGTTATTCAATACTGCAACGAAATAGATATTGATGTTGAAGCTATTGCTAAACTCATTAATCAAACATTAAAAGATAAAATACAAATTGAAGCTGAAGAACAAAACTATTTGAAAAAGAAACGAGGCAAACTCCCTATATGATTATAATGGACGCATTTCAAGTATATAAGTATTACTTAGCGTTGAAGCTACATTTTACTACAGACAAGTATGATGTTATTAAACAGAAAGGCAAGGTTAGAGCAAGCAGACAAGCATTTGCTAAAAGATCAGATTTATTTGCAATCAATAAAATTGCTAAAAAGTATTCAGATGAAGAAGTGGCAAATTTCCTCATAGCTAATTTTGTATCTGGCGATAGATGGGGTGGTGTATTTGATGCAGATGCAAGAGAGACTTATTTAGAGTGGAAAAAGAGAATAGAAGGATTGACGTATACATTCAATAGAGATTTAGATAATCTCGAATTGGAAATGGAACAAAATAATCTCAGTGTCGAGAATTTATTTAGTGTTTCAAAAGATTCTCATCCATATATAATAAAAGCATACTTGAGAAAAAGTATAACTATTGAAACATTAGTAATTTTAGATAAAATTCTAAATCTCATTGAAAAATATGATACGGAAGTGAATGATACAATAGTATATCCTGACATATCAAGATTGGTAAAGAAGTACAGGCCTTTTCTTAAATTTGATTTGGAAAAACTTAATGGAATATTTATCCGAAGATTTAAACGTGGCGGAACAGAAGATTAAGAATCTAGAAATGCAAGTATCAATGCACATGGATTCTATTCAACAATTAACCGAATCCTTAAAGGAAACACAAAGATATTTAGTTAAGTTAGCTCATAATCAAATGGACTTAACTAAAAGAATTTCACAATGGCCATACATTGTGGTAAAAGAAGATGGAGGAGAATCTTTTTAAAAAATGAGTAAGACTAAAACATTTGACTCTTATGATAAAGAAAAAAGAATACATCGTGTAGAAAAGAGCAAAAATAAACTTGACAAGCATCGAAAGATTATATATAATTATGCATCGTCTAAAGAAGATGATGCGTTTGATGAATATTTAGATTATGCATTTAACAATAAAATCAAACGACGTTAATACAATTTTATACAACGCAAATACGGAGAAACAAAATGGCTTTTACATCACTATCTGAACTTCGCAAGTCTCGCAGCGGTTTTGAAAACCTCATGAAAGAGGTTGAAAAAATCTCAAATCCCCAAGGCGAAAAGCAATCCGATGATCGTTTCTGGCAACCAGCAGTGGACAAGGCAGGAAATGGTTATGCTGTAATTCGTTTTCTTCCTCAACCTCCAGGTGAAGATTTCCCATATGTTCGTGTTTGGAATCATGGTTTCCAAGGTCCAGGCGGCAAATGGTATATCGAAAATTCTTTGACTACTATTGGTCAAGCTGATCCTGTATCGGAGTTGAATACTGAGTTGTGGAACTCTGGGTCAGAAGCAAATAAAGAAATCGCTCGTAAACAGAAACGTAAGTTAACTTATATTTCTAATATTCTTGTTATTAAAGATCCTGCTAATCCTGAAAATGAAGGCAAGGTATTTCTTTTCAGATATGGCAAAAAAATCTTTGACAAGATTAAAGACTTGATGAGTCCTCAGTTTGAAGATGAGAAACCTGTTAACATCTATGACTTTGACACTGGCGCAAACTTTAAGTTGAAGATTCGTAATGTTGAAGGTTATCGAAACTATGATAAGTCAGAATTTGAATCACCAAGTCCATTATCTGAAGATTCAGATCAATTGGAAAAGACTTGGAATTCGCAGCATTCATTGAAACAATTCTTAGATCCTAAACACTTTAAATCGTATGACGAATTGAAGAAAAAACTTCAAAGTGTTCTTGGAGCCCCAGGCGCAGTTAAGCGAGCAGAAGAAGTATCACTTGATGATGAACCTTTAGGTTCACCTGCCCCTAAAGCACAGATTGTTTCCAAACCAGCTTCTAAGGCAGTTCCGCCTAAAGAAGTAGACTTTGATGACGATGACGAATCGTTGTCTTATTTTGCTAAATTAGCTAACGAGGAGTAAGAATGAAGTATTTTATCGCGTTGTTCGCAGCAATTGGTATGGCAGCTAGTGGTTATGCTGCAGAAGCCAAGAAGGAAGAGCCAAAGAAAGATGCGCCTAAGGCTGAGGTTAAGAAGGAAGAACCAAAGAAGGACGATGCTAAGGCAGAAAAGCCAAAGGTTAAGCCAATCGGTAAAGATGGCAAGCCTGTAGATGACTCCAAGAAGCCTGCAGAACCTGCTAAGAAGTAATTAAAAGGGACTTCGGTCCCTTTTTTTATGCAAGCACGCTATATGCTGAAAGGAATCTTTGTGCTGTTATATCGGGATTGTTTGGCGTAGCTCTTGCTGCCATAACAGTTGTTTTACTACTATCTATATTATTCTGGGTGACCGCACTAATACCTGCACCTAAGCCCATACTTCTACCTAAGCTCGTCTTTTCTTTTAGAACCTCATTTTCCTTCATTTGACTTTCTATCATTTGAGCTAAAGTAGAAGGAACAGACTCGGGTGTAATATCTGATTGTATTAAGCTACCTGCATCTGAGGGTACTGCTTTTTGTACTGCTGACATCATACTGCTATGTTCTTTATTCTTAGTTTGAATAAAGTTTCTTACATCATCATCTGAAATAGACTTTATAAATTGTTCTTTTGCTTTTGGATCTTTAATATCCTCAGCATATTTTTGAATCAATTCAATTTTGTTTTTAATTATTTCTTCAGTGGATAACTTAGTAGTTTTACTTCCTACTCTTGGATTATAAATTTTCTGTTCTGTTTTTAGTTTTGCTTGAACGTCTGTAGGCAATTTTGAAAATAGCAAATCCGTTTTCGCAAGTAAGGCATCCTCCATAGTATATCCATATTTTTCCGCAT
>JBIKXY010000246.1:0-4359 GCA_044355515.1 Pirellulales bacterium | reverse complement strand
CGAACCGCACGAGCACCTCGATCGGCACCAGCGGCCCGATCTCCCGCTCGAGCCAGGCGTAGTCGGTGATCATCCGGCTGCCGGGAGTGAAGAGCGTGTCGATGCCCACCGAGGTCCGGAGCCCTCCGACCCCTGCCGCCGCCGCCACGAGCGACACGACGGTCGCAGCCGTGATCGGCGCGGCCCGCGTGGTGATCCAGGCGGCCCAGGGGAGGGCGGGGGGCCGTTCGGGCCCGTCCACCCGGCGGCGGATCGGCCAGCGGGCGAAGATTCCCGGCAGCACGAGGAACATCACCATAAGCGTGGCCAGCACGCCGACGGCGGCGTGAAACCCGAACACGCGGATCGGCTCGAGCTGGCTGACCACCAGCGACAGCAGGCCCAGCGCCGTCGTGCCCGCCGAGAGCGCGCAGGGGAGCCAGGCGATCTTCACGGCCCGGAGCGCCGCACCCCGGCCCTGGCCGCGGCGATACTCCTCGACCAGGTAGTTGACGAGGTGAATGCCCCCGGACACGCCGAGCGTGAGCACGAGCAGCGGCATCACGATCAGCACGGGATTCATCCGGTCGCCCCACAAGCCGACCGACGCGAACGCCAGGCCCACGCAGCCCAGCGAGAGCAGGAACACGACCACGGCGTAGCGAAACGACTTGAGCGCCAGCCACGTGAGCGCGAACACGATCACCGCCGCCGGCGGCCCGTAGAACCGCAGGCTCTCGTCGCTGGCCGCGTCCACGGCCACGTCATCGACGACCGGGCCGGCCAGGTGGAGATCGGCGGCGGGCACGCCCGCCGTGTCGCGGGCGGTGTCGCGGATCCAGGCGACCGCGCGGCGGCGGTCGGCCCGGCCGGCGGCGGTGAAGCCGACCACGACGCAGGTCTGCTCGCCGTCGGGGCCGACGAGCACGCCGCGGAGCCGCTCGATTGCCGCCGCCCGGTCGAGCGAGAGCGGCGGCGCGGTCAGGCGGGCGACGGCCTGCCGGCCGGAGGCGACGTCCTCGAACCAGAGGCGGCCGGCGGCGTCGCGGGGCGCTCCCGGCCCGGTGGCGGCCTCCACGAACCGGGCCACCGCCGGGGCGTCGAGCGTGCAGCCCGGCCACGAGGCCACCGCCACGTCGCCGCTCTCGAAGTCTTTCGTGAACTCAGCATAGGCCCGGCGGGCCGGATACGACGCGGGCACCCAGTCGATCGGGGTCGTGGCATCGACGCCGAGCACCGACAGTGCGGTGGTCGCGATCCAGGGCGCCGCCGCGGCAAAGACCACGAGCGAGACGAGCGCCAGCCGAAACAGCCGCGCCCCGCTGCGGTCGGCCCAGAAGCGGCGTGGGCCGCGGAGGCGATCGCTAGGCATTCACCCGCTCGAGCTTCGTGATCCGGCCCGTGGCCACCCACTCGGCCACGAAGATGTCGCCGTTGGGGCCGAAGCAGGCGTCGTGCGGATGCACGAACTGTCCCGGCAGCCATTGGTCGGGCCGGCCGCGGAGGTCCTTGATTTCGTCGAGCCGCTCGACCGCCCGGCCCAGCCTGGCCACCACCTTGTTCTCGGCGTCCAAGAGCGTGACGCAGGCCTTGAGCTCCGGCACGAGCATCAGGTTTTTCCAGGTGTCGATGTTGGCCGGCAGGCCGAAGCCGGGGATCGTCTCCCGGTAGGTGCCGTCGAGTTCGAACACCTGCAGCGTGTCATGGGCCCGGTCGGTGACCACGATCGCCGGCTCGCGGCCCGGCCGCCGGTCCACCCACAGGCCGTGGGGCGTGTTGAACGTCCCCTCCCCCTCGCCCGCCCCGCCGAAGCTCGACTGCCAGTTCGCGTCGGGCCCGTAGCGATGGATCTTGAACGAGCCGTAGCCGTCGGCCAGGAAAAACTCGGGGGCTTTCGCGGTGTCGTCGTCGAGGAAGGCGATATTGGTGGGCAGAAAGCCCTGCCGGTTCCAGCTCGGCTTCGTGGAGATGTCTTCGCCCGCCGCGTAGGCCCCCGACTCCATCGGCGCCTTGCGATACCAGACCGTCTCGCCGTCGAGCGTGAGCTTGGCGAAGCACTTGGCCTGCTGGTAGGCGCAGACGTAGAGAAACTCCTCGCTCCCCTCGCGGCGGACCTCGATGCCGTGGCCGCCCCCCTGAAACTCGCCGCCGAAGGCCCGGATGAACTTTCCCGCCGGGTCGAACACGAAGATGGAGGGGTGATCCTTCAGCTGCTTTCGCCCCTCGTGGATCACGTACAGGTTGCCGGCCGCATCGAGGGCCACGCCGTGGGTGGTCTGCCAGGTGAACCGGTCGGGCAGTTGCGGGAAGTCGTGCCGCGCGCGAAAGCTGTATTCACCCTCGCCGAGGATCTTCTCGTCGGCCAGGCGACGGCTGCGGGCCGCGGCAGGCCGGGTGGCCGCGGCGGAGGCCAGGGCCACCGCGCCGGCGGTGAAGGTGCGGCGGGACAAGAGCGGGCGGCCGCGGAGATCGCTCATCGGGGGCTCCTGGATGGCTGGCGTGACGGGCTCGGCCGCGAGACTCGGGACCCCGGCAGCGTATCGGGCCGCCGGGGCCAGCGGCCAGCCCCGGGAAAGAACCGCTGATCGCCGCCTCAGGGCCGGCCGTTTTTCCGCAGCCAGCGGGCGGCCCCGGCCCGGCGGCCAGTGACGGGGCGACGCAGGCCACGGCATACTGAGGCCCCAAAGGCATCCCGATGCGGAACACTTTCCTTCAGTCGGGCGGATTCGCCGGGCTGATCCGGGGCGTGCGGCTCGACCTGGTCACGCTCCCGGCAGCCGGGCGGGAGGAACTCGAGCGGCTCGTGGCGGCCTGCGGGCCGGCCGGCTGCTGCGAGCGGTCTGGCGAGGTGGCCGCCGAAGACATTCCGACGTTCGAGATCGACCCCTTCGACTCCCAGGACCGCTGAACCCATGGCACGGACGCCAGCCACCCGCCGGCCGCGACCCCGCCGCGCCCTCGGCCCGGCGATCGCCGGGCTCGTGGAGCCGCTTCTGCCCGCCGGCTGCCAGGCCTACGTGGCCGAGCTCGTGACGCGGCAGCCGCTCGAACTGCGGCTCTCCCGGCCCCGGCAGACGAAGCTCGGCGACCACCGCCCGCCGGGCCGGGCGGTTGCCCGCCATCGGATCACGATCAACGACGACTTGAACCCCTTCGCCTTTCTGACCACGCTCCTCCACGAGATCGCCCACGCCGCCACCTGGGAGCGGCACCGGGGCCGCCGCCGCGTCCGGCCCCACGGGGCGGAATGGAAGGCCGAGTTCAGCGGGATCCTGCGGCCGGTCGTGGCCGAGGGGCTGCTGCCTCCGCGGGTGGGCCTGGCGCTCGCCCGCTACCTCGAGAATCCGGCCGCGGCGAGCTGCAGCGACCGCGGGCTCGTGCTCGCGCTGGCGGAGTATGACCGCCTGCCGGCCGGGCGGGTGCGAGTGGAGGACCTTGCCGAGCGGACCGTGTTTCGCGCCGCCAACGGCGGCGTGTTTCGGGCCGGCCGGCTGCTCCGCAGTCGCCGGGCCTGTTTTGAACTGGCCACCGGTCGCGAGTTTCGGGTGCACGGGCTGGCGCTCGTCGAGCCGCTGGCGGCGGGGCAGGGGGGCGATCATGATGGAGCGGGTCCCCGTCGCCACCGCAGGTGAATCTATGCCCGAGCCGACGTGCCCGCTGACCGGACCGGAGGTGGTCGAGGTTTATTTCATGGAGCATCGGGCCAAGCTGCTCGATCTCGCGGCCTTCCTCGACCGGCTCGACCGGGCCGCCCCGCCCGCGGGCACGGGGGACGTCCGCGTGCGGGCGCTCCGGCGGGCGATTCCGCTGTTGATCGACGGCCAGGGGGACCGGGCCCGGCGGATCCTGGAGCTCTTGAGCGACCACACATCGGAGCCGATCCCCGCCGCCCACTCCCAGGGTGCTCTCGGCGCCGATCCCGCCGCTTCCTACTGACCGCAACCACCACCGCCCGCCATGCCCTACATCGACCCCCACATCCACATGGTGAGCCGGACCACCGACGACTACGCGCGGATGGCGGAGGCCGGCTGCATCGCCGTCACGGAGCCCGCCTTCTGGGCCGGCTTCGACCGCTCCTCGCCGGCCGGGTTCTTCGACTACTTCCGGCAACTGACGGAGACGGAGCCCAAGCGGGCCGCCCGCTACGGCATCGCCCACTACTGCTGGCTGTGCATCAACCCCAAGGAGGCCGAAGACGTCGGCTTCGCCCGGGAGGTGATGGCGCTGATCCCGGAGTTTCTCGACCGGCCCAACGTGCTGGGGATCGGCGAGATCGGCCTCAACAAGAACAGCCGCAACGAGCTGGTGATCCTGGAGGCGCAGATCGAGCTCGCCCGGCGGCACGAGCGGCTGATCCTCGTGCACACGCCCCACCTC
>JBIKXY010000063.1:0-13330 GCA_044355515.1 Pirellulales bacterium | reverse complement strand
TGAACACGAGGTGGTAGTCGAACAGGGCCGCGTCGCCGGGATCGATCAGGCTCGGCGTGTCATCGACCTCGATCCCCGTCTCGCGGGCGGCGGCCCGGAGGATGTTGGCCAGGGCGGCCGGCGCCGCGTCGCACATCCCGGCGTGCCGCAGCTTGCCGATCGCGAGCTGGCCCCGCTCGAACTCGGCGGCGGCCGCCGCTGGCAGCTCGGCGATCTCGAACAGCTCGTCCTTCCGCTTGACCTCCCGGTTGGTGGCGTAGGCGAGCACGTTGGTGCCGATGGCGAGGGCCGCCTCCACCTCGCGGCGGACCGGGGCCGGGAGCTTGGCCCGGGAGGCGCCGCCGAGCTCCCAGAGGCAGGAGAGGCTCGGCACCGCCGCGGCATCGCGTTGTAAGTCCGTCGGTGGAGCATAGATCAGGCAGGTGCGGCAGCCGTAGTCGATGCCCACCAGCGGCCGGTGCAGCTCCGGCGGCACGAGCTCCTCGGCGTGCCAGGCCGGATGCTCGGGGGGCAGCAGATTGAGCCGGTATTCAGGCTCGGGGAAGATCTCGCCCACGAGCTGGCGGAAGCGGCGGTCGAAATCGTCGCTCTTGGGGCAGCAGGCCTCGGCGAACACGAAGCCCCCCTCGTCGATGTAGTTTCGCAGCCTCTGGCCCGCCTCGGGCCCGAGGTCGAAGAGCACCTTGCCCGAGAGCCAGAACACGGGGGCCTGCATCAAGTCGGCATGGGCCGCGGCCGGCGTGTCGAGCACGTGCCAGGAGAGGCCGGCGGGGTAGTCCTGCTTCCAGCGGCCCTCGACGTATTCCACGAGGTGGGCGATGTCGTGGCCGTGGCGGTTCCAGTCGTCCTCGGGGCCGTGGCGGCTCTTGGCCACGATCACCGGCCGGCGGCCCTTGGCCAGGAACAAGAGCGCGAAGCTCGTGGACACGACCTCGTCCTCGATCCGCCGGGCTTTGAACTGGCCGGTGAGCCGGTCCTGCGAATCGACGAACATCCGCGCGCCGGCGCGGTACCAGTCATGGTCGCCGATGAAGCGGCGGGCCGTGAACCGCCCCACCCGTTCCATGCCGTAGAGGTAGTAGTAAAGCCACGTGTCGCCGCCGGTGCCTGGATTGGCGGTGACGCTGAACCGGCGGCCGAGCCAGTCGAGCCCCCGCTCGAGCACCTGCGGCGAACGGCCGCCGCCGCAGCAGGAGACGCTGTCGCGGGCGGCCTGGGCGTCGGGGGTGCCGATCTGCTCGGAGGTGATCCAGACACTGGCGATGCCGGCGCAGGTCATGCTGCCGGTGCCGGGGGAGCGGCCGGAGTAGCCCCAGGAGCCGTCGCCATTGGCGCAGGCCACCCAATACTGCTGCGACCGCACCCAGGTTTGGTCGCGGACCGGGATCCCGGCCCGGGCGGCCTCGTGGAGCGCGAGGAGGGCGAACTGGGTGTTGGAGTTGTCGCCCGTGCCGCCGCGGCCCATGCCGTAGCTCCAGGAGCCAGCGGCCGGGCCAGCCGGCACCTGCGCGGCCTCGAGCCAGGCTGCGTTGCGGGCCAGGAGCGCCGCGTCGGCCTCGGGAGAGAGCATCGCCAGGGCCATCGTCTGGAGGGCCACGTGGTAGGTCTGGTCAGACTCCTGCGTCCGCAACCAGGCCAGCCCCTTCCGCATGGCGGGATGCTCGGCCCCGAGGCCGGCGTTGGCCAGCGCCAGGAGCACGAGGCCCGTGGCCCCGACCCGCTGGTCGGCCGAGCGCATGGCTTCCCAGCAGCCAGCGGGCTTCTGCTGGCGGATCAGGAAGTCGCGGGCCCGAGTGATGGCCTGCTGGATCTCGCCCGGGGCCAGCGGCCGATCCTGGGCGGCGGCGGTTCGCGGCCCGGTCCAGGCGGCCACGAGGCAGGCCAGCAGGCAGGCAGCCGCCGCGCCCCGCCGCTGGCTGGCAATGCGGCACGCTCCATTCAGGGCCGATGGCATGGCAGGAGACACCTCTACCGCGATCTTAGCGGGGCGTCGAGCGAGGGGAAAACTCCGGTTGGCAGCCGCGCGGTTTGCCGGGGCGGGAGAGAAGGCTGATACTACCTGTTCGGTCTTTCGAACGCCTTTCTCCCGCAGGAAGTATCGCCGGCGTGTCCACCGCATCCCGTCCCAAAACGCTCGACGACATCCTGCAGGAGTTCGCCCAGCACCGGCGGCTGATGCAGGAGGAGCTCCAGAAGGTGATCGTCGGCCAGGCCGACGTGATCGAGCAGCTGTTTGCCGCGATCTTCACCCGGGGTCACTGCCTGCTGGAGGGGGTGCCGGGGCTGGCCAAGACGCTGATGGTCTCGACGCTCGCCCGGATCCTCGACGTCACCTTCAAGCGGGTGCAGTTCACCCCCGACCTGATGCCCTCCGACATCACCGGCACCAACGTGCTCGACGACGAGGGGGGCCGCCGCGTGTTCCGGTTCGTCGAGGGGCCGATCTTCACCAACATCCTCCTGGCCGACGAGATCAACCGCACGCCCCCCAAGACCCAGGCCGCGCTGCTCCAGGCGATGCAGGAGAGGGAGGTGTCGGTCGGGCAGGAGACCTACAAGCTCCCCGACCCGTTCTTCACGATCGCCACCCAGAACCCGATCGAGCAGGAGGGCACCTACCCGCTGCCCGAGGCCCAGCTCGACCGGTTCATGTTCAACATCAAGGTGGGCTACCCGACGGCCGCGGAGGAGGAGCAGATCCTGCTCTCGACCACCCGGCCGGAGAAGCCCGAGGTCCGCAAGGTGCTCTCGGGGCGGGCGATCGTCAACATCCAGAAGGTGGTGGCGAGCGTGGCCGTGAGCGAATACATCGTGAAGTACGCGGCCCGGCTGGTGCGGGCCACGCGGCCGAAGGCCCCCGAGGCGCCCCCCTACGTGGCCCAGCTCGTGGACTGGGGCGCCGGGCCCCGGGCCGGGCAGTTCCTGATCCAGGGGGGCAAGGCGGTGGCGGCGATGGACGGCCGGTTCAGTGTCTCGCTCGACGACATCCGCCGGGTGGCCGTGCCCGTGCTCCGCCACCGGATCGCGACCAACTTCCAGGCCCAGGCCGAGGGGCTCACGAGCGAGTCGATCATCGAGCGGCTCGTCAAGGAGATCCCCGAGCCCGAGATCCCCAAGTTCGTGAAGTGAGCGGCGGCCCCGCCGTGGCGGCGGGACCGTCGTCGACGAGGTGGCGGCGATGGTGCGCGCGGTCGAGGAATACCTGAAGCCCGAGGTGGTCCGGCAGATCGCCCGGCTCGATCTCCGCGCCCAGTTCATCGTCAAGGGCTTCCTCCAGGGGCTCCACGCCAGCCCCTACCAGGGCTTCTCGGTCGAGTTCAGCGAGCACCGCCGCTACGCGCCCGGTGACGACCCCAAGGACATCGACTGGCTCGTCTACGCCAAGACCGACAAGCACTACGTCAAGAAGTTCGAGGCCGAGACCAACATCACCGGCTACCTGGTGGTCGATGCCAGCGGCTCGATGGCCTACACCTACCGCCAGTCGATCACCAAGCTCGACTACGCGATCTCGCTGGCCGCCGCCCTCTGCTGGCTGATGGTCCACCAGCAGGACCCGTGCGGGCTGATGGTGTTCGACGAGAAGGTGACCACCTCGCTGCCGGCCCGCTCGCGGCGGTCGCAGATCGCCCAGGTGCTCTCGCTGCTCTCGAAGGTGGCCCCCTCCGGCAAGACCGACGTGGCCCGGAGCCTGGTGCAGGTGGCCGCCATGCTCCGGCACCGGTCGCTGGTGATGGTGTTCAGCGACCTGTTGGCAGACCCCGAGCCGGTGCGGGAAGCGCTCCTGCGGCTGCGGCACGAGGGGCACGACGTGATCCTGTTCCACGTGCTCGACGAGGCGGAGGTGAGATTTCCCTTCGAGGGGATGGTGGAGCTCGACGAGCCCGAGACCCGCGACAAACTGGTGCTCGACGCCGACGCTGCCCGGGCCGGCTACCTGGCCGCGGTCGAGGCCTTCCGCGAAGGCTACAAGTCGTGGTGCTTCCGGGCGGGGGTCGATTATGTGGCCCTCGACACGAGCATGCAGTTCGACACGGCGCTGGTGGAGTATCTCCACAGCCGCCGGGGAAGGTTCTAGCGCGATGGGCCTGTCCTTTCTTTCGCCGCTGTTGCTCGGGGGCGCGGCCCTGGTGGCCGCCCCGATCATCCTTCACCTGGTGATGCGGCGCACGCCCGTGCCCCACGCCTTCCCGGCGCTGCGGTTCTTGAAGGAGCGGGCGATCGCCAACCGCCGCCGGCTCCAGCTGAGCCACCTGCTGCTGCTCGTGCTGCGGATCGCGGCGCTTTTGCTCCTGGCCGCGGCCCTGGCCCGGCCGGTGCTCAGGGGCGCAGGCTGGCTGCCCAATGCCGAGGGACCGGTGGCCGCGGCGCTCGTGTTCGACACGGCGCCGCGGATGACGCTCCGCGAGGGCAACAAGACCCGCCTCCAGCAGGCCGCGGAGATGGCCCGCGTGCTGCTCGGCAAGCTGCCGGCCGGCAGCCAGGTGGCCGTGCTCGACACCGGCGGAGGGCCCGCCGCCTTCTCCCCCACGCCCGCGGCCGCCGCGGTGCGGATCGACCGGCTGGAGGCGGCCACGCCGGCCGTGTCGCTGTCCGGCGCCATCGCCGCGGCCAATCGACTGCTGGAGACCGCCGAACTCGAGCGGCGGGAGCTGTATGTGTTCAGCGACTGCTCCCGCGGGGCCTGGGAGGGGGCGCCGCTCGCCGCCGCTCCCGCGCCGGCTGCGGCTGGGTCGGCTGCGGCTGGCGCGGCCGATCCGGCGGCTGAGTCCGCGGCTGAAGAAGGCACCCCACGGATGCTCGTGATCGACGTCGGAGCCTCCGCGCCACGAAACCTCGCCATCGAGTCGCTCGAGCTTTCGGGCGACCGGATCGCCGCCGGCACGCCGCTGGTGGTGACGGCCACCGTGTCGTGGACCGGCACCGAGGCCACCCGGCCGCTGGCTGTCGAGATCGTGGATGACGACAACCGGCTCGTGCGCCGGGGCCTGAAACCGGTCGCTGGCGACGAAGGCGGGCCGGCGGCGGTGTCGTTCGAGGTGGGGGGCCTCAAGCCGGGCACCCGGCAGGGCCGCGTGGTGCTCGACGGCAGCGACGACCTGGGGGCCGACGACGTGCGGTCGTTCACGGTGGAGGTCGGATCGCCGGCCCGCGTCGTCGTGGCGGCCCAGCGGCCCGCGGCACAGATTGCACGGTTCATCCTCGACGCGCTCGCGCCGGCGGCCCTGCGGAAGGCCGGCACGGCCCGATTCGCCCCGGAGCCGATCGACTACGAGGCGCTCGATGCCACCGATTGGGACTCGGCCGCGGGGATCGTGCTCCTCGATCCGCCGCCGCTGGCCGAGCGGCAGTGGGAGGCGCTGGCCGCCTGGCTGGCGCCGGGTCGCGGGCTCGTCGTCTGGCTCGGGCCCGCCGCCGCCGGCACCGGTTTCAACACGGAGGGCTCGCGGCGGCTGTTGGGCGGCGAGATCGTCCGCGTCTGGCGGACGGCCGATGCGGGCAACTTTCTCGCCCCGGCGGCGCTCGACCATCCGATCCTGGCGGCGTTTCGCCGCGTGGGCGATGCCGTGCCCTGGCAGGATTTTCCCGTCTTCAGGCACTGGGAGTTTTCGCCGCTCGAGCCGCCGCCGCTGCCGGCGACCGGCGGCGAACGCGGCGGGCCGGCCGCGGTGGTGGCCGCCTATCGCAATGGCCTGCCGGCGATCCTCGAGCATCGCGTCGGCCAGGGCACGGCCGTGGTGATTACCACGCCGGTGGCCCGGGAGGCGGCCGATCCGGCGGCCTGGAACACGCTGGCCACGGGCTTCGAGCCCTGGCCCTTCCTGATTCTCGCCAACGAGACGCTGCTCCATGCGATCGCCAGCCCCGACGACCGCAACGTGGTGGCGGGCGGCGCGGCCACGCTGCATCTCGGCCGCCGCGACCTGCCCACGGCCGTGGTGCGGACGCCGGGGGGCGACACGTTTCCGGCGGCGATCGACCGCACCCGCGGCACGGTCACGATCACGGCCACGCTCGAGCCCGGCAACTACAGCGTCCGGGCCGGCGGCGAGGCGGCCGGGGTGGCCGACGGGTTCAGCGCCAATCTCGACCCGGCCGCCACCGACTTTCGGCGGCTCGCGGCGGACGATCTCGCCCGCGTGCTCGGGCCGGGCCACCGGCTGGCCCGCACCGAAGACGAGATCGTCCGCGACGTCAACCTCGATCGGATCGGCACGGAACTGTTCGGCTGGCTGATCGTGCTCGCGGCCCTCGCGATGGCCGCCGACTGGATCGTGGCCAACCGCTTCTACCGGCCCCGGGAAACGCGGGAATCGCAGCCTGACACGCTGGCTGAGTTTGCCGAGACGGTGCCGGAGGATGCCGAGAGTGACGAGGGGGCAGACCCGGGCGTCGCCGTCCCGCCGCCGCTGCCCGGTCGGACCAGCCCGCCGCCGCTGCCTCCGGTGACCGGAGCGCCGGCATGAGCGATCAGGCGACCTGGCTCGAGGAACTGACCGTGCACTTCGACCCGGTGGGGTCGTGGGGCTTCGTGGCGCTGGTCACGCTCACCCTGGCCGCGGTGCTCTTGGCCGTGCCTCCGGACCGCACGCGGCTGTCCCGCGGCCGGCGGCTCGGGCTCGTGGCCCTGCGGCTGGCGGCGTTTCTCGCGCTGGTGGCCTGCATGCTCCGGCCCACGCTTGTCTCTTCCCGGAAGGCCCGGCAGCCGGCCACGGTGATCGTGCTGGCCGATGCCTCGGAGAGCATGACGGTGGCCGACGTCGCCGGCGGCGGCACCCGCTGGGAGGCGCTCACGCGGGCGCTCGAAGCGGCCCGGCCGGCCGCGGCGGAGCTCGTCGCGCGGGGCGACGTCGAGATCGCCGCCTGGACCTTCGACCGGGAGCTTCATCCGCTGGCGGCCCGGGGCGAGGATCCCTTTCCGCTCGGAGCCTGGCAGGACGGGGAGAGTGCCGACGAGACGGCGCTCGGCTCGGCCGTGGACGAGGCGCTGCGGACGCTCGGCAGCAAGCGGCTGGCGGGACTGATCGTGTTGAGCGACGGCGCCCAGCACGCCTACGCCCCCCGCGACCTGCCGCCGCAGACCGCCGCCCGCAACGTCGCCGACGCCGGCGCGCCGATTTGGAGCGTCACCTTCGGCCAGCAACGCGGCGGCGGACAGGGGCGGGACGCGGCGGTGGTCAACCTCTCGGTCGCCGAGACGGTCTATCTGGAAAACATGCTCGAGGTGGCCGGCCGGGTGCGGCTGGAGGGCTTGGCCGGGCGGAAGGTGGCGGTCGTGCTGCTCGCCGAAGACGGCAAGGGGGGCATGGAGGAGGTGGCCCGGACCACCGTTCAGACTCCGGCCGAGGCCGGCGAGGAGAGTCTGCGACTGGCCTGGACCCCGAAGGCCCTGGGCGAGCGGAAGCTCACGCTCCAAGTCGAACCGCAGGATGGCGAGGCGGTGCTGACGAACAACCAGCTCTCCACCTTCGTGACCGTGATCGACGGCGGGTTGAAGGTGCTCTACCTCGAGGGCGCGCTGCGGGTCGAGCAGCGGTTTCTGCGGCGGGTGCTGGCGGCCAGCCCCGACATGCAGGTCGACTTCCGCTGGATCAGTTCCATCCGGCGGGATCGCTGGCCGGTCGATCTGGCCCGGGATCTCGCCGGCGAGCACGACGTGTATCTGATCGGAGACCTCGACGCCGCGGCGGTGCGGCCAGCCGACCTGGAGACGATCCGCGACCGGGTCAACCAGGGAGCCGGCATCGGCCTGTTGGGCGGCTTTCATGCCTTCGAGGCCGGCGGCTGGGCCGGCTCGGAGCTCGGGCCGCTCGTGCCTTTCGAGCCCGACCGGTTGGCGCGGCAGCCCTTCGACGAGCCGGTCCGTGCGGGGCTGCATCTCCGCGGGCCGCTCACGATGCTGCCCGATCCGCGGTTCGGCGGGATCTCGATCCTCAGGCTCGGCGCGGCGGGCGACGATGCCCGCACGGCATGGGAGAAGCTGCCCCCGCTGGCCGGGGCCAACCGGCTCGGGCGGCTCACGGCCACCGCCAAGCCGCTGGCCGTGACGGCCGATGGCCAGCCGCTGCTCGTGGCCCGCGAATACGGCGCCGGCCGGGTGCTCGCCTTCGCCGCCGACTCGACCTGGCGATGGGCGATGCAGGGGGCGGCCGAGGAGCACCGCCGGTTCTGGCGGCAGCTGGTGCTCTGGCTCGCCCGCAGGGACGACGCCGAGGCCGACAGCCTCTGGCTGCGGCTGGCGCAGCGGCGGATCTCGCCCGGCTCGCCGCTCGAGTTCGACGCCGGCATCACGGGCCCCGAAGGGGAGCCGCGAGCCGACGTGCCGCTGGAGGCCGTCGCCATCTCCCCGAGCGGTCAGTCGCGGCCGGTGCGGGTGGTGTCGGCGGGCGAGACGTTTTCCGGAACGGTCGCGGGGTGCGACGAGCCGGGCGACTGGACGCTCGTCGTCCGCGGCCGGCCGCCGGGGGCGGCGGTGGAGCTCGAGCGGTCGGCCCGGTTCACGGTGTTCCGCCAGGATCTCGAGCTCGCCAACCCGCGGGCCAACCCGCTCCTGATGCGGCAGCTGGCCGAGGCGACCAGCGGCGGCGTGCGGCTGCCCGAGGAGCTGCCCGGGATCGTTGCGGAGATCGCCGCCCGGCCGGCGGAATACGAGAGCCGCGAGCAGTGGTCGTTCACGCCCTGGGACACCTGGCCGATGCTGCTCCTGCTGGCAGGCTGCCTGACGGCCGAGTGGTATCTGCGGAAGAAGTGGGGACTGGTGTAGGCCCGCGGGCGATTGCCCGGGAAAATGGCGGATTCCCGGCATTTTGTCGCCGGGCCCGGCCTGCTACCCTCCCGCCTCGCGTTTCACTCCCGGGAACGCGACCGGAGCCCCGCCATGGCCAAGCGCCGTCCCATCCGCGACAAGCTCTTGCTCGGCGGCCTGCTGGTCGGCGTGATGGTGGCGATTCTGTCGGCGAGCAGCTTCCTCGGCGTCTACTCCTACCGGCGGCTGGTGCGGGCGCTCTCCAGTCGGGCGGCCGAACTGCCGCTGGCAGCCGAGCTCGATGCCCGGGTGGCCAGCCTGCGGCTCGATCACGCCCGGGCGCTGGCCACCGACGACACGGTCGATGGGCTGCTGGCGGGCGTTCGGGCCACGGCCGAGGCGCTGGCCGCCTACGAGAGCGAGCTCGAGGCGGGTGAGCTCGACGACGTTCCCTTCGCCGACCGGAGCCGCGAGCGTGACACGGCCCGCCGGATCGCCGACTGCCTGACCGGAATCGAGACGACCGTGGTCCCGGCCGCCGGTCTCCCCCAGGCGTCGGGCGTGTTCGGCCATGCGGCATTGATCGAGGCCGCGCCGCAGCTGGAGCGGCTCGCAACCCTGACCGCGGAGCTGCCCACCTTCCTCCAGCAGCGGCTCCACGACCTGTCGCACGAGGTCCGCGGCCGCTACCGGACGCTGATCGTCGTGACCTGGGCCTCCGCCACCGCGGCCGCCGGCCTGCTCGCCGCGATCGGCGTGCTGACCTACCGCTGGGTGTTTCGGCCGCTGCGGCACCTGGGCCAGGGCTCCCGCCGCGTGGCGGCCGGCGACTTCGCCTACCGGATCCAGCTCGACACCCGTGACGAGATGGCCGAACTGGCCGACGCCCTCAACGACATGACCGAGCGATTCCAGGCGATCCGCGACGACCTCGACCGGCAGGTGCAGTCGCGGACCCGCGAGGTGATCCGGAGCGAGCAGTTGGCGAGCGTCGGCTTCCTGGCGGCCGGCGTGGCCCACGAGATCAACAACCCGCTGGCCTCGATCGCGATGTGTGCGGAGTCGCTGGAGAGCCGGATCGACGCTCTGGCCCCGGCCGAGTCGGAGGCCCAGCTCGCCCGCCGCTACCTGTCGCTGATCCAGAGCGAGGCCTTTCGCTGCAAGGGGATCACCGAAAAACTACTCGACTTCGCCCGGCTGGGCGAGGTCAAGCGGCAGGCTACCGCCCTGGCCGCCCTCGCCACCGACGTGGCCGACATGCTCCGCCACGTGGGCCGGTTCGCCGGCCGCTCGATCGAGATCGAGGAGGGGCAGGACGTGCTCGTGATGGTCAATCCGCAGGAGCTCAAGCAGGTGGTGCTCAACCTGCTGGTCAACGCGCTCGATTCGATCGAGGAGCACGGCCAGGTCCGGGTCGCGGCCCGCCGCAGTGGTGGGGTAGGAGTGCTCACGATCACCGATGACGGCTGCGGGATGACGCCCGAGGTGCTCGACCACCTGTTCGAGCCGTTCTTCACCCGGCGGAAAAGCGGCCAGGGCACGGGGCTGGGCCTGTCGATCGTGCACCGGATCATCACCGACCACGATGGCCGGATCGAGGTGGCCAGCGACGGCCCGGGCCGCGGCTCCACCTTCCGGGTCTCCCTGCCGCTGGCCCGGATCGGGGCGGTGGCCGGCGACCCGCCCGCCCCGCCGCTCGACCGGGCCGCATGAACCACCGCGTTCGGAGATGCTTTCCGTGAAGACCAACCGCCCGATGCGGATCCTGTTCGCCGACGACGAGGCCTCGATCCAGGAACTGATGCGGATCGAGCTCCCCCGGCTCGGTCACGAGGCGACGGTCTGCCCCGACGGCCGGACGGCCCTGGCCGCCCTCGACCTGACGGCCTACGACTGCGTGATCGTCGATCTCGACATGCCGGGCGTCGGGGGCATGGAGGTGATCACCCGTGTGCGGCAGACGTCACCCGACACCGAGACGGTGATCATCACCGGCAAGTCGTCGGTGGAAACGGCGATCGAGGCGGTGCGGCAGGGGGTGTTCGAATACCTGACGAAGCCCTGCCGGTTGGCCGACATCCAGACGGTGCTCGAGCGGGTTCGCAAGAAGCGGGAGTTGACGATCCGGCTCCGGGCCCTCGAGCAGCGGGTGCGACGGGCCGAAGGGGCGACGCGGCTGGTGGGCGAGTCGCCGGCGCTTTTGCGGGTGCGGCAGCTGGTGGCCCGCGTGGCGGGCAGCGAGGCGGCCGTGCTCGTCCGGGGTGAGACCGGCACCGGCAAGGAGCTCGTGGCCCGGGCCGTGCACGAAGGCAGCGGCCGGGCCGGCGGGCCGCTCGTGGCCGTCAACTGCGGCGCGCTGCCGGAGCACCTGGTGGAGAGTGAGCTCTTCGGCCACCGCAAGGGCGCCTTCACCGGGGCCGACGAGCACCGGGCGGGGCTGTTCGAGGTGGCCGACGGCGGCACGCTCTTTCTCGACGAGATCGGGGAGCTGCCGAGGTCGCTCCAGTCGCGGCTGCTGCGAGTGCTCGAGAGCGGCGAGATCCGCCGCGTGGGCGACAACCACCCGATCACCGTGGATGTGCGGCTGGTCTGCGCCACCCACCGCAACCTCGAGGCGATGGTGCGGGCCGGGGAGTTTCGCGAAGATCTGCTGTTTCGGATCAATACCTTCGAGATCATGGTGCCCCCGCTGCGGGATCGGCAGCAAGACATTCCGGCACTGGTGGACCACCTCGTGCGGCGGAGCCGCCCGCAGTTGCCGCCCCAGGCGGCCGTGATCGACGCCGCGACCCTGGCGACGCTCGCCGCCCATGACTGGCCGGGCAACATCCGTGAGCTCGCCAACGTGGTCGAGCACGCGCTCGTGCTCTGCGACGAGCTGCCGCTGACCATCGAACATTTGCCAGGTCGGCTGAGCGGACTCGAACCGCTGCTGACTCCCCCCGCGGCGAGTCTGAACGCGGAAGGGCCCGTCGCGACCCGGTCACCCGGGCCGCAGCGGCCGCAGACGCTCAAGGAACTCGAGCTCGGGGCGATCGTCGCCGGCCTCGAGCGGAATCACGGCAACAAGCCGCGAACCGCCGAGGAGCTCGGCATCAGCCTCAAGACGCTCTACAACAAACTCCACCAGATGCAGGGTGGAGAACTCGACAAATCGGCGTAGCTGTCGTCAGGTCTTTCGAACCACGCCCACGAGCACGCCGAGCACCTTCGCGCTGCGGACGTAGATCGGCTTCATCGACGAGTTGGCCGGCTGGAGCCGGATCCGATCCCGCTCGGGGAACCACTGCTTGAGCGTCGCTTCGCCGTCTTCCGTCTGGGCCACGACGATGTCGCCGGCGTGGGCGGTCTGCTTCTTCTGGATCACCACCCAGTCGCCGTCGGCGATCTGGGCATCGATCATCGAGTCGCCCATGACCTTCAAGACGAAGTGATTGTCGCGGTTGAAGAGGCTCTCGAAATCAACCCGCTCCCGCTGCTCGTCGGCCGTCCGCAGGGTGCCGGCCGCCACCCAGCCCGCCATCGGCAGGCCGCGAAGATGGGCCGGCTCGTTGACGAGTTCGATGGCCCGCGACATGTTCTTGCCCCGTGTAATGAGCCCCTTGCGCTCGAGGGCCTTGAGGTGGCAGACCACGCCGTTGGGCGAGCGGATCTTGAAGGCCAGGCCAATCTCACGCACCGTGGGGCCGAAGCCGCGGGAATGGATCTTGTCGCGGATAAAGGCGTAGATCTCCATCTGCCGGTCGGTCGGAAGATCCCCCTGCTCCTCGTCGTCAGCCAGTTGCAGGCCGAGCGGATTGCCCCGAACCGCGGCCACGGCGGCCGCCACACGGCCCCGTTTCGGACGGGCGTTGGTGCGTGACTTGGCGGTGCGGACGGCGGTCTTCTTGCGTTTCGACATCGGTGTCTGGCGGCCGGGGCCGCTTCCTCGGGGACTGCGGGGGAATGGAGAAAAATCAATGAACGCCGGTATCTTACTATACGGACGTGCATTTTCAAGCCCCGCCGAAAAACTTTTCGGTCGGCCTTCCTCGGCATACACTCCAGCCGGTTGTCTCCTCGCCTCCCTTAGCCCTTTGGAACCCACCATCATGACACGCCTGGCCGCGTTCGCAATCCATGTCGCGGGGGCCCTGGCGGCCCTCGTTTTGCTGGTCGGTCCAGGGGCGGGGAGGGCTGCGGAGCCCGCGGCTCCCTCCAAGGCGGCGGCAGCCGCCGAGTCGGGCAAGGCTGATGGCCGCAAGGCCCCCGGCACCATCGCTCACCTGCGGCTTGCCGGCGAACTGCCCGACGCCGTGGGGCAGGGGGGCATTCTGGCCGATGTCTCGCCGCGGCTGCATCGGATCGTGGAGCGGCTGGAAAAGGCCGCCGCCGACGACCGGGTGGCGGGGGTGCTCGTGGCGGTCGAGTCGCCGGCGATCGGCCGGGGGCGGGCCGCCGAGCTGCGGGCCGCGATTGGTCGGGTGCGGCGGGCGGGCAAGCCCGTCGCCGCCGTGTTCGTGAGCGGCTCGCCCGCGGCCTACGCCGTGGCGGCGGCCTGCGACAGCGTGGCAATGCCCCCCGCTGCGGCGCTCGAACTCACCG
>JBIKXY010000357.1:0-2712 GCA_044355515.1 Pirellulales bacterium | reverse complement strand
TCACGAATCCCTCGGCCGAGTCGCTGCTCAAGGACGGCGCCGGGATGGCCCAGCTCGACGAGCAACTGCGGCAGATCGGCCTTCAGTTCGTGGAAATCCCGGTGCCGGCCGACTCGCCGCTCGCGAACACGACGATCGACGACATCGACCCCCGTGACCTGGCAGCCGTCGTCATCGTCGCGGTCCGGACCGCCGGCGGCGAGATCCGCCGCAACCCGCACGGGACAACCCGGCTGGCGGCGGACGACACGATCATCCTCGTCGGTCGCCGGGGCGACCTGCCAAAGTCGCTCCACAGGGCCGCGAAGGCCGCCGGCGTGACGTATCGCGGGTCGAAAACATAGCCGTCGAGCTGGGTTGTCGTTCGACCCCGAAGCGACTCTCGATCCCGATAAGCCTGATGTTCAGCTCGTCGAACGTGGCCCCACGCACGTCGGGCAGTGTGAGCCGGTATTCAGGGAGCGGCTCGGCAGGCTGTATCGCTACCGGCCACCTGTCGGGCAGCTGAATGTTCCCGCCGGGGCCGGTGGCTCGGTTCGCCGAGCACACCGCTCCTGCAGGGGCGGTCAGGCCCTGCCGAGCGCCGGGAGGCTGCCGGTGGCGTCGCCGAAACGGTCGGCGTCGACATCCATCCGCGCGAGCAGCGACATCCAGAGATTCGCAAGCGGCGTCTCGTCCGGATACCGCACGTGCCGTCCCGGCGCGAGCGTGCCGCAGCCGCCGCCGGCCAGCAGGATCGGCAGGTTCTCGTAGTTGTGCTTGTTGCCGTCGTGGATGCCGCTGCCATAGGCCACCATCGCGTGGTCGAGGAGCGTGCCCTCCCCTTCCGCGATCCCGTCGAGCCGCTCGAGGAGGCGGGCCAGATGGCCCGCGTGGAAGGTGTTGATCTTGCGGATCTTCGCCTGCTTCTCGGGATCGTTGCCGTGGTGCGACAGGTCGTGGTGGCCCTCGGCCACGTCGAGCATCGGGTAGGGACGGTTGCTCGCCTCGTTGGCGACGGTGAAGGTCACGATCCGCGTCACGTCGGCCTGGAAGGCGAGCACGACCAGCTCGTTCATGAGGCGGATGTTCTCCGCGTAGTCGGCCGGCACGCCGGCCGGCACCGGCACGTCGGGCACGGCCACCGGCGGCAGCGAGGCCGCCCGCTCGATCCGCAGCTCGATGTCGCGGACCGACGAGAGATATTCGTCGAGCTTGCGCCGGTCGGCGGCCCCCAGCCGCTGCTCGAGCCCCCGGGCATCCTCGCGGACGAAGTCGAGCAGGCTCTTCCGCCGGCGGTCGCGGGCCACCGTGGCCGGGTCGCCACCGCCGAACAGCCGCTCGAAGACCAGCTTCGGATTGATCTCCTTCGGCATCGGCTGAGTGGCCGACCGCCACGAGAGGGCGGAGTTGTAGACGCAGTTGTAGCCCGTGTCGCAGTTGCCCGAGAGCGTGCCGTGCTCGGCACCGATTTCCAGCGAGGCCAGCCGCGTGCGGTGGCCGACGCGGGCCGCCGCCACCTGGTCGGCCGACGTGCCGCCGCGGATTTCCGGGCCGTCGGTCTTGTGGGGAGGCACGCCGGTGAGGAACGTCGCCAGCGCCGGCGCGTGGCCGGCCCCGCGGTTGCGGGCCGGGTTTGAAACGAGGCCTGAGAGCACGAGCAGCTTCTCCCGCACGTTCGCCAGCGGGGCGAGGATCGGCGAGAGTTCGAAGTCGGCGCCGACGGCCGCCGGCGTCCAGTCGGGCATGTGCTGCCCGTTGGGCACGTAGAGGATCGCCATCCGGTTCGGAAACGAGGCTTCCGCGGCGCCGGCGGCCCGGGTCGCCTGCATGGCGTTGAGCCAGGGGAGCGGCACGGCGGCGCCGAGCCCGCGCAGGAGCGTGCGGCGGGAAAGACGCCTGGCCGCGACGGGCTGCGCCGAGCGGTGCACGGGGTTGTTTCTTCGGGTGGTCATGGCTGCATCTCCTGCCGGCGTGTCGGTCGTCGGATCCTGCTCACTTGCTCACTGATCCCCTGCCCGCTCGGCCCCGCCGCCCCGTCGCAGGCGGAAGGCGTCGCTCTCCACGATGCCCGTCACGAGCGCTGAAAAACGGAAGCCGTCGGCCTCGAGGCGGCCGACGATGCCGTCGATCAGCAACGCGTCGCCCGGCCCGACGCCCCGGCCGATCGCGTAGACAAGCATATTTTCGGCCAGGCAGCGGAGAAAACTCCGCCGCGTTTCCAGGAGCACATCCTTGAGCCCCTCCGGCCCGGAAAACTGCTTGCCACCGGGAAACTCGCCCGACGCGTCGATCGCGATCGGGCCGTCGGCCGTGCGGTAGCCGCCGATCGCGTCGTAATTCTCCAGGGCGAAGCCGATGGCGTCCATGCGCACGTGGCAGCTCGAGCAGGCGGCGCTCCGGCGGTGCACCTCCATCCGTTCCCGCAGCGACGCCGTCTGTGCGGCTCCCTCCTCTTCCGGAAGCTCGGGCACGCCCGGGGGGGGCGGCGGCGGCGGCTCGCCGAGGATCTGCTCCAGCACCCACCGGCCGCGCTTCACCGGCGAGGTGCGGCTCGGGTTGCTCGTGGCGGTGAGGATGCTCGCCTGCGAGAGAAGCCCGCCCCGGGTGCGGTCGGCCAGCGGGATGCGGCGGAAGTCGGCCCCCTCGGCCACGAGCTTCGCGAAGGCCTGGTCGCCGGTGGGCACGGGGGGCGCCGCGGCGGCGTAGGCCTGCTCGAGGCCGTAGTGCTTG
>JBIKXY010000245.1:0-4396 GCA_044355515.1 Pirellulales bacterium | reverse complement strand
CAAACCGGTGCGGCGGGAGCAGGAGCCGCTCGGCCCGGGCGACGCCACCGGAGACCGCCGCGGCCGAACCGACGAGCCGCGCCCGGAGCGCTCCGGCCGGCGGGGGCTCGAAGCCCACCAGCCGCACGCCCGCGGCATCAATGGCCGAGGCAGCCGCACCGGCGGGGGCTTGGCCCCGGGGGCCGCCGGCGACGGGCCGCATCAGGATCCGGTCGAGCCGCGTCAGCTCCAGCACCTTCTGCACCGGGCCGCTCGCCCTGCAAACCAGGCACTCGCCGCCGGCCGCCCGCGCCTCCCGCTGGGTCTCGAAGAGCACGCGGATCCCGGCCGAGCTCAGGAATGTGACCCCGGCCAGGTCGAGTGAGATCTGGTGTTCCCCGCGCCGCACCTCGGCGGCCACGGCGTCCCGCAGCTCACCGGCCGACTCCGCGTCGAGCCGGCCGATCACGGTGAGTTCGACCCCGTCTTCCCGCGGCACGCGGTCGATGCGGATGTCCATGCGGAGGATTCGGTCTCTCGGGCCGGTGCGGGCGGCGATCGAATTCACGACCGCGGTCGCGAGTATACCGACGCCGGCCTCGTCAACGCCGTCCCCGAGCCCGCCACGGTCGGCCTCGCGGCGATCACCGGCCTCGGCGGCCTGGCCGCCCTCCGCCGCCGCAAGCAGGCCTGATCCGCGGCCGTCGCCATGATTTCGATTCGAGGGGAAGCGGGCCACTCGCGTCTGCTTCCCCTCGCTCGGTTCGCACAGCCGAGGGGCAACGTGTCCACAGCCCAGCATTCCGGCTGACGTCGCTCAGCCGACGTGCCGCACGAGCCGCCGGAACGTCGGCCGCACCACTTTGTGCAGGTGCCGCGTGAAGGAGCCGTCGAGCCCGTGGACCGCGATCAACTCGACAACATCGGCAAAATCACGATGCATCCGCCGGGCATCGCCCTCGCCGCAGGCGATTTTCGCCTCGATGAGCGCGGCCAGGGAGAGCACCGGCAGGCCTTCGATCATGATGGCGACGTGTTCGTCGGCCGGGCTGGGCAGCAACACCTCGCTCCCCTTGCCGGCCCGTCCACCGGCTGCCACGAACTGAACCGGAATGCCGGCAGGGCTATGAAACTCCCACCCCTGCTCGTCCCCGGCGAATCCGACAGCCGTGAGCGCCTCGCGGATCCGCGGCATGTCGTCTGGTCGCACCAGAAGATCGACGTCCACGGTGTTGCGGCGGTAGCCGTGCAGGCAAACCGCCACTCCCCCGATCACGGCATGGGGAGTGCCGGCGGCGGAGAGCGATTCATGGCAGGCCGCGGCCGCTCGCCACAGCGGCTCTTCTCCGAGCATCGCATAGGTCTCCCGGGCGGTAAGGGTCATCGTGTGCCTGCAGGCGGCCGAAAGCGGAATCAACTGTCGGGCGGATCGCCGTTGACCATATGAACGCCACTCTGCCTTACAGGGTACGCCCGTACACACTCGACGTCAACCGCGGGCTCTTTCTCAGAGGGGTGAGGTACGAAGAAAAGGTGCCGGCCACGAAAACTGGGCAATCCGGCATCTTCTCCAGATTTGGTGGCTGGCACCATGTTCTCAGCGTGAGGGAGCAAGGGTCTCGCGGGCTGAATGCTGCGGCGCTCGACGGCACGACCGCAGCGACGAGTATCTCGACGCCGGCCCTGCGAGCATGACGGCATGGAGGAGGAGAAGTCCTGGCTCGTCAGGTGCCGCAGAAGGTGCGATACCGTGCGCAGCCGGGCGGCGGCCCGCCGCGATAGGGCTCGTTGCCGGGCGTCGCCGTAAACGGATCGCGCACGGCCTCGAGCAGCCGCTCGAGCGGCCCGCGATCGCCCCCCTCCGCCGCCGCGAGCGCCTCTTCGACACGGTGATTGCGGGGAATGACGAGCGGATTGGCCCGCTTCATCCTGGCGACTGCATCCGCTGGCGGCCCCGGCTCGCGGGCCAGCCGCGCCTGCCAGGCGGCGACCCACTCCGGGAAGGGCAGGGGGGCGGCCGCAGACGGCCGGTCAGAGGCCGGCGCCTCCGCGGCCGCCGTGAGGCCGGCGAAGGTCGCCGTGAAGTCGGCCCCCGCGCGGTGCATCCGCGTGAGCAGGTCGTCGAACAGCGTCCGATCGCCCGGCTCCTCCGCGGCGAGGCCGAGCTTGGCCCGGGCCCCGGCGAGGTGCCGGCCGGCGAACCGTTCGGGAAACCTGTCGAGCACGCCGCGGGCCCGGTCGATCACGGCGTCTCCTTCGCCCGGAAACAGCGGCAGCAGGCTCTCAGCCAACCGGGCCAGGTTCCAGTGGGCGATTCCCGGCTGATTGGCGTAGGCGTAGCGGCCGTGCTCGTCGATCGAGCTGAACACGGTAGCCGGGTCGTAGGTGTCGAGAAACGCGCACGGCCCGTAGTCGATCGTCTCGCCGGAGACCGCCATGTTGTCGGTGTTCATCACGCCGTGGACGAAGCCCACGAGCATCCACTCCGCGACGAGCGCGGCCTGCCGCTCCACGACGGCCTCGAGGAAGGCGGCCGGCCGGTCGCCGGCGTCGAGATCGGCGAGCTGGGGATCGTGCCTCGCGATCGCATGATCGAGCAGGGCCTGGAGCAACTCCCGGCGGCCGACCGCGGCGGCATATTGAAAGGTTCCCACGCGAACATGGCTCGTCGCGACGCGGGTGAGCACGGCCCCGGGCAGCGGCGTCGATCGCATCACCACCTCGCCGGTGGTCGCGACGGCGAGGCTGCGGGTCGTGGGGATGCCGAGGGCCTGCATCGCCTCGCTCACCAGATACTCCCGGAGCATCGGCCCAAGCGCCGCGCGGCCGTCGCCGCCGCGGGAGTAGCGGGTGCGGCCCGCCCCCTTGAGTTGGATGTCAAAGCGGCGGCCGGCCGGTGTGAGCTGCTCGCCGAGCAGGATCGCCCGACCGTCGCCCAGGTTCGTGAAGTGGCCGAACTGGTGGCCCGCGTAGGCCTGGGCGATCGGCTCGGCTCCCGGGGGCAGCTCGTTGCCGGCGAACACGGCGGCCCCGGCCTCCCGCAGGAGGCCCGGATCGAGCCCCAGCTCCGCCGCCAAGGGCTCGTTCAGGAGCACGAGCCGCGGCGCCCGCACTGGCACGGGCTCGGCCGGCGCGAGGAGCAGCTCGGGGAGCCGGGCGTAGGAGTTATCGAACCGCCAGCCGGCCGCGGCCATCGAACGCGTCATCCCCACAGGCTCGCCGGATACTCGCCCGCGGCGACGAGCGCCCGCAGGCTCGCCTGCACCGCCGCCTTGTCCTCCGCGTAGGTGGCCCCGAACCAGGTCGAGCTCGCGGGCAGCACCTCGCAGGTGGCCAGGCCGGAGTGCACCAGGCTCCCGAGCGACATCGGGATGTAGCACTCGCTCTTGAGTTCGCCACCGTGGGCCGTGAGGAACTGCCGGAAGTCGTCGGCCAGCTGCGGAAAGATCCGCGGCGTGAAGCCCCACATGTTCATCGAGACCGGCTCGGCCCCGGTCAGGCTGACCGGCCCGGCCTTGCCCTCCCCGCGGACTTCGCCCCCGGCCACGCGGCCCACGCCGGTGAGTTCCTGGATGTCGGTCAAGAACCCGCGGTCGTCGGTGCGGCAGACGCCGCGGGCCACCGTGCCGTGCTCGGAGAGCGTGCCGGCGAGCGTGAAGCCGACCATGCAGTAGGCGGTCGAGTCCACCGGCAGCGTGGCCAGCCGTCGGCCGAGCACGGCGAACGAATCGCGGCCGTAGAAGTCGTCGGCATTGATCATGGCGAACGGCTCGGCCACAACGTCGCGGGCGCAGAGGATCGCGTGGGTCGTGCCCCAGGGCTTCTCTCGGCCCGGTGCCGCCGCGAACCCTTCGGGCAACCGGTCGAGCGTCTGAAATGCCAACGCCGTCTCGATCCGGTCGGCGAACCGGGCCAGCACCCGCTCGCGGAAGGCCTCCTCGAAGTCGGGCCGGATCACGAACACGGCCCGGCCGAAGCCGGCTCGCAGCGCGTCGAACACGGAGTAGTCGAGCAGCGTCTCGCCCGCCGGCCCCATCGGGTCGATCTGCTTGAGACCGCCATAGCGGCTGCCCATGCCGGCCGCGAGCACGAGAAGCGTCGGTGTCATGGGGCGGAGAATACCAGACCGGTGCGCCGACGGGCTACCGGGAGCAGGCCTCGGAATGAGCCCTCCAAGCAGTCCGTCAGCCGCAAGGAATCACCTCGACTGGCAGCTCGGGTCTGCTCAGCCCCCCACGCTCGCTGTTTGACAGGCTCACGGCGGCCGGGTACGACGCCCACGGTTGCGGTTCAGGCACAAGCAGGGGCAGTCCATGGCTCGGTCCACAGGTTGGGTTGCGGCGGTGATCGTCGCGGCGGGCTCGGCGGCAACGGGCTGGATGGTTTCGGCCAGGGCCGCCGAGCCGGCCCCGCGCAG
>JBIKXY010000006.1:0-36746 GCA_044355515.1 Pirellulales bacterium | reverse complement strand
TCGCGCCCCTTGGCGACCACGTGCTCGAGGCCCGAATCCACCGCTGGCAGGGGGCCGTCAGCGGCGTCCCCGGTGGCTGGCAGCCGCTTTCCGTCGATCGGCGGCACCGCCCCGCGGCCGGCCATCCGAATCTGTACGTCGTCGGCGACTATCTTTACGACGCCACGCTCAACGGCGTGCTTGACTCGGCCGAGCACGTCGCCGGCTGGCTGGCGGCCGAGCGTGACGGGATCGCGGCCATGAGGGAAACCCGGGGAGGATGCGGTGCTCACAGCAATGGACGGCGATGACGCGGGCGTCGCGGGGCTGCCGGCCGGAGCGATCGCGGAGCGGCTGGACTTGCCGGCTGGCGATCCGCTCGAGGTGCTCGTGATTCCCGTCGCCGAGCCTGGCAGGACGGCGGGCAGCCACGGCGACGACACCGCACAATCGGCCGCGGTCGCCACCGCCTGGGTCGCTGCGGCCAGACCCGCGGGCGCTGCGTTCCCGGCGGCGGCCGGCTCGTCGCCGGTGAGCGTGCCGCTCTACGGCTGCCACGTGGTCTGGTCGCCCCGTCGCGCCGCCGTGATCGGGCCGCCGCCGAGGCTCGCCGACCTGCGGGCCGCCCTGGTCGAGTTCGCCGCCCGCGAGGCAGACCTCCGCGACGCCGAGCGGCGGGTCGTGACGCTCCTCGACGGCATCGACGCCGATGCCGCGGTGGCGTTTGCGGTCGACGAGCGGCCGGCCGCCCGACGCGACGAACTCACGGCCCGCTACCGCGAGGCCGTTGCGATCCGCCGCCGTCTGGCCCTGCTCGCCGGGGCCATCCATGCCCCGCCGGTGCATCCGCCCACGCTCACCGCCCAGCTCGCCGAGCGGCTCCGCGACCGCACGCGGCTGGCCGAACGGCACGAACACGCCCTCGACAAGGCCGACCTGGCCGAGCGGGTGACCGAGGCCTGCGGCAGCCGGGCGGCCGACCTGGCCATCGCCCGACGACAGATGGCCCTGGAGTGGGCGATCGTCTGGCTGCTGGTCGCCCAGACGGCCATCCTCGTGGTCGAGTTGCTCGCCCCGGGGAGAGCGCCGTGATCCCGCTGATGCCGGACCGTCAGCGGTCGGTCGATCTGCTTCGGGCGCTGGCGATCGTGCTGATGGTGATGGTGCACTTCGCCGAGAATCTCTCGGGCTGGCACGGGGGGGCCGGCGGGGCCTTTGCCGGCGTGCATCGCAGCTGGTGGCTGCCGACCGGGTTTGCGGCGCCGATGTTCACGTTTCTCTCGGGCCTCAGTTACCGGCTCTGGCAGGAGGCGCAGCGGCAGCGGGGCCTGGGCGACGAGGCGATCACGAAGCGGACCGTCCGCCGCGGCCTGTTTCTGATCGGTCTCGGGTTCGCGTTCAACGTGCTCATCTGGCTGCCCGAAGACGTCTTCAACTGGGACATCCTCACGCTGATCGGCCTCGGCCTGCTCGTGCTCGCCGTGGCCCGCTGGGTGCCGGATCGGGCGGTGCTGTTTTCCGCGGCCGTGATCATCGCGGTGAGTCCTGCCCTGCGGCTGATGGCCGACTACGCCGCCTTCTGGACCGAAGGCTACTTCGACTACGACTTCACGGTCGCCGACGTGACCCTCGGCTGGCTCGTGACCGGCTACTTTCCGGTCTTCCCCTGGCTGGCCTTCCCGCTGGCGGGATACGCCCTGGCCCCGCAGGTGCTGGGGGTTCGGCCAATCACCCCGGATGCAAGCCCCCCGGGGCAAGCCGGCGGGCCCGTGCATTCCGCCGCCGGCATGGGGCGGGCTTGCAGCCGACCCCGCTTCGCGCGGCCGCTCGTCCCCGAGGCCTCCGCCGCCGCCCTGATCGCCGCCGCGATTGCGCTCGTGATCGCCTGGCCGTCCCTCCCGGCCGCAATCACCGGCGGCGCGACTGCGGCCTGGACGATGTTCCCCGCCACCATGGCCTACGTGCTCGGCACGCTCGGTGGCGTCCTGCTCGCCCTGGTCCTCGCCCACCGGCTGCTCGACGGACAACCCGACCGCGGCCACCGGCTGATGGCGTGGGCCGCGCCGCTGAGCCGGCACGCGCTGTCGATCTATCTGCTGCATCATGCCGTGCACGTCTGGCCGCTGTGGGCCGCGGGCCTCGTCAGCGCGGGGGATGCCACGGCCTACTGGCAGCTGGCAATGCCCGTGGGCCAGGCCCTCGCCCTGGCCGGCGGGTTCCTGCTTGCGGCTGCGGTGCTCTTTCACTCGGCCGACCGGCTCGGGATCCCGACCGCGGAGTCGCTGCTGCGGTGGATCTGCGACTGATTCGCCGCTGCTCGGCTCAGGCCTCGCCTCGCCTCCCGGAGGTGCGGTCGCTGGGCAACGCGTCGCCCACGCCGTACCGGCCAGAGGTCGCCCGGGAGCAGCGGAGTCAAGATGCGCAGGATGCCGGCGACCGTTCGCGTCGTGCGGATTCGCCTCACCATGCGGGCTGGCGGAGGCCGACCAGTTTCACACGGTGGGGGCCAGCCCCTCACCCAGGCCCCCTCGAGGCTCCGCCATGCCCCGTCGCACACCAGCCGTCGGTCGCACGCACCTGGCCGTGGCCCTCGTCGCCAGCCTCGTCGCCACGCGGGCCGGCGCCGAGTTTCCCCGGGTCTTTCGCGGCCTGACCAGTCCCTTTCGCGCGGCCCACCGCGACGCCCCGCCGCTGCCCGAGGATCCCTGCCTCGACGAACTCACCGCCGAGGCCCTCTGGCTCGAGCACCACCTCGACCACTACGGCTCGATCGTCGCCAAGGCACCGGACGTGTGGGGGCAAAACCGGCTCACGCGGCACCGGGCGGAGTACGAGCAGCAGCTGCGGGCCCAGCTCGGCCGGTTCGAGAGCCGCTCGAGCGCCGCGCTCCGCCGCAGCGACCAGGCCTTCCTGGGCATGGCCTTCGCCCTGCAGGCCGCCTCGGGCACTCGCCGCCGCGGCGACCAGGTGGCCGTGCCCGAGGCGACGGGCTCGGCCAGCGTGATCAACTCGATTCAGGGGTTTCTTCCCACGACGAACGAGGCGGTCACCCGCGCCGATCCGGTCGTGATCGCCCGCACCCCGCCCTTCATGCTGCCCGCGGGGCCCCAGGGCGTCAGCTTCGGCGACGAGCCGCTGGGCCTCGAGCCCACGCTCCACCTCGACCAGCTCTCCCGCTATCTCAATCACCTCAATCAGCTGCGGCGGATCAACGAGGGGGACGACTCCGCCGACTCCCCCGGCTACGCGCTCAACCTGGTGCGGATCCCCGTTTCGATCACTCCCGGCGACCTCACCCGCAAGGGCCACGGCGCGGAGATCACCTTCATCGCCGAGCCGATCCTGGGCGACGACCTGCTGCCGGCCACGTTCCGCAACCTCGTGATCAACGACCTCGTGGACATCATCGCCCCCGCCCTTACCTGGGCGGTCAACGACCCCGACTGCCTGGCCTGGGCCGCGACGATCCTCGGCGAAGACCCGGGCGAGCCGCCGGCCGCACTGCCGCAGGAGCCCGACCGCCGTCAGGGAGTCATGGCCGCGATGCAGGCCCTCTCGGCCCGACTGCCGGCGGTGGCCCCGATGTCGGCGCCCGCCGTGCAGACCCGCCGCGCCCGGCTGCCGATCCCGTTCTCGCAGCTCGCCGACGTCAGCGGCATTCGCCAGATCGCGATCCTGATCCGCGACACCCGCGCGGCCCTCGAGCACGAGCCGGCCAATCGCCCCTGCATCGCCTACACGAGCGTGCGCACGCAGCTCGAGTCGGAGCTCGAGGCCGCCTCCGACTTCCTCGCGATTCCCGCCCACCGCCACGTCTGGCAGGAGCTGCCCGGCTGGAACCTCCCGGCCCTCGTCCGCGGCCGGGATGCGGCCCAGTTGGGCGGCGTCCGCTGCCGGTTCTTCACGAGCGTGGCCGCGGCCCAGCCAGGGGGCGGCGGCTCGTGGATCCTGCCGGGCGCCGCCGACATCCCGCTGCCAGGCTCCGCCGACCCGCGGCTGTCGGCCGACGCCGACTACTGCTGCGGCCAGCCTCAGCCGGCCGTGCCCGTCTGCCGCACCACCACGGCCGTGCTCGCCTGGGGCATCCTCGTGGAGAGCGCGCTTGTCGACCAGCGGCTCCGGGAAGACATCCGCGAGTCGGCCACGTCGCTCGGCCGCCCCGCCCCGGCCGTGGACCATGCCGGCCCGTTCTACGGCCCCGATCCCGCGCCCGAGGCCCGGGCCGCGTTCGCCGAGTATGTCCGCACCCGCTGGCCGATCCGCGTCTTCGCCCTCGACCCGGCGGTCGAGGAGCAGAACGTGGACGAAACCTACGCCCGGCGCCGCGAGCTGCAGATCGCGCTGGCCCTGGCCGCGGCCAGCGGCCGGCTCAACGCCCAGGCCCTCACCCGCTCTACCCGCCGCCTGGAGACGGATCTCGCCACGGTCTCGCTCAACCGCACGATCACGGGCTTCTCGCACGGCGGCGACACCTTCGGCTGGCGGTTCCATCCACGCGTGCAGCCGCCGCCCACCCGGGGCACGCTGGCCGCGCTCGGCGAGACGCTCCGCGGCGGCCCCACGACCGACGGCGACCTCGCCCAGCGGCAGCTGGAGCCGGGGATGCGGGAGTGCTCGGCGATCGTGGTCATGCCCTCGTTCGTGCCGCACGTCCGCATCGACTGCCAGTCGCGGTGGTTTTCGCTCGTGCATCCGCGGGCCGTGGTGCCAAACGCCCGCGAGTCGGTGCGGTTGACCCGCTCGGTCGAGGCGATCCAGCGGGCCGGAGCCTGCTGCCAGGGCTGCCGCGGCGGCAGGGCGGCCGCCGACTTGCAACGGCGGGTGCAGATGCTGGAACGCCGGCTGCCCGCGCAAGCCCTGACGGCGCTCGTGCCCTATGAAAACACCGCCGGCGGCTTCGAGCTCTTCAGCACCGGCATCAGCGACCTGGCGCCCGAGCTGCTCGGCTGGTATGGCGCCGCGGGAATCGACCCGGCCGGCAGCACGGCGCTGTTTCTCGTCGGCAAGGGGGCGAGCATCCACGACACGCAGGTGCTCGCCGGCGGCCGGGTGGTGCCTTTCGACCTGATCGGCCGCGACGTGATCAAGGTGGAGATCCCCGGCGGCGTGCAAACCATCCCCGCCGCGGAGGCCTGCCCGCCCGGCACGGCCCGCCTCGGCCAGAGCCGCCTGCGGCTCGCCTCGGCCGCCGAGCCCCTGCCCGCGCCGCGGTCTGTGCTGGCGAGTCCGATCGGGGTCGTCGACTGCTGCGGCCTCGACTGCAATCGTCGTGAAGTCGTCGCGATCCATCTGGCCACGCCCTATGGCGTTAGCGGCCGGCTGCTCGTGCCGGTGATCCCGCGGGCGGCCGCGAGCGGCAGGCCGGCGTTCGTCTCGAGCTGCGGCTTCGAGCTCTTCTTCTCGACCGCGAAATCGAGCACCTCGCCCACGCCCGTCGGCCGCGTGGACGAGTTCTACCGCTCAGCCTGCGATGCGCTCGAGATCGCCGTGCCGGCCTCGTTCATCCCGCCCGAGAAGGGCGTGCTGAGATTGGTGCTCCGCGACGAGGCCCGCGGGGTCACGGCGGCCACCTTCTCGTTCCCGGGCCCGTTCTTCGACGGCAGCCGCGGCCGCTACGTGATCGCCGGCGGCGACCTGCGAAACTTCGTCGGCGACACTACCCGGCCCGCCACCGACAAGACGCTCCGCGGCGCCGTCAAGCCCTACCTCGACGCCCTCTTGGCCACCGGCGGCCTGGCTCAGGATGGCGACGCCGTGGCCCTCTCCCTCACAGCCGAAATCGTGGCGGGCGAGCGGGCCGTGCCCATCTCGGGGAGCGTGCCGGTCTCGGCCACCCGCCGCGGCAAGGATTCGGCCGTCCTGCCCGTCGATGCCGACTGAAGCCCGATCCCTCGGGTACGCTGGCGGCTGGTCCGAGTCCGGAGACCATGTCCATGGCCGAGCCGTCACCGCGAGCGCCTGCAGGCGGCGGGCTGGACCATGCCTTCCTCCCGCTGCTCGCGGCCGTCTACGTGGCCGCCACGCTCGCGCCCGCGCCAGCCTGGTTGGCCCGCCTGCCGCTGCCGCAGTGGCTCGACGGCGCCGACGGAGCCGGCCTGAGCACGTCGAAACTGATCCTCGCCGGGCTGTTGTTCGTGGCCGGCATGCGGATGGCGGTGACCGCCCGGCCGCAGGCTCCGTGGCGGGCGGTGGGGGGTCTGGTGAGGGTTCTGGTGAGGGTTTTGGGGCTGGCCGCGGCGGGCCGCCTGGCGCCGCTGGCTGCAATGGTCGGCCTCAGCCACCTGCTGGCGGCGGCTGCCGTGCCCGCCGTCGCCATGGACGTGGCGACCGGTCTGCTGCTCGTGGCGGCGATGCCGTCGGCCAACACCTCGACCGCCTGGACGAGACGGTCGGGGGGCAGCCTGCCCTTGTGCGTCGGCCTGGTGCTCGTCACCACCCTCGCCGCTCCGCTGGTCGTGCCGACGGCGGCAGCGCTCGCGGCCGGCCCGGCCGCGGCCATGACCGGCGACGACCAACGGGCGTTTGCCGGCTTGGGGCTCGACCTCCTGGCCTGGGTCGTGCTGCCGATGGCCGCGGGCTTGCTGGCAGGCCGGCTGGCGGGGGGCCGCGCGGCCGTGCCGCTGGCCGCCGCCGGATCGATCGGCCCACTGGCCGCGATCCTGGCCCTCAACTACCTGAACGCCTCGCGGGGCCTGCCTCAGTTGCTCGGGGCGGGGCAGTTGCTGCCGCTGGTGGCGTCGGCCGCGACGGGGGCGGCCTTGGTGGCGATGACCTTCGCCACGGGCTGGCTCGTCGCCCGAACCGCCGGCCTGGCGCCCGAACCGGGCCTGGCGGTCGCCTATGCCGTCGGCATGAGCAACACGGGGCTGGCGGGCACCCTGGCCAACGCGGCGTTTCCCGACCGAGCCGTGATCCTCTACCCGATCGTGCTCTGCACCCTCGCGCAGCATGTGATGGCCGCCCTGATCGACGCCACGCGGCGGCGGAGCCCGGCCAGTCCGGTCAGCGAGAATCAGTCCCCGGCAGCGGCTCCGGGCAGAGCTGGACAATGACGGCCAGCCCGGTGTGCCGTTGCTCGGGATGCTGGTGGGGGCGGTTTTCGATGACGACCGGCTTGAAGGCCGCGATCCAGCGGGCCGCATCGTCGGGCCAGAGGCCGTCGCGATAGTCGGCCTCGACGACGGCGTCCGCGTCCTGCCCCAGCCGCGCCAGCCGCAGCAGCGTCTCCAGCCGCGTGACCACGTCGGCCGGCAGGAACTCCCGGGCGGCCTCCCCGCCGCTCGCGATCCGCTCCTGCTGCCGCCTGGCCAGCTCGGGATGGTGGAGGACGAGGCCCGGGGGATCGTCCTCCCCGCCCTGGCCCCGAAGATCGACCAGCACCCCCACCTGGCCCCGGCTCAACCCCTGCCGCAGGATTCGGAACTCCCCTGCCCGAGCCGTCATCGCCAGCACGCCCACGGGCCGGCCCGCCCCGACCACGTCGGTGAGCGCCCAGATCGGCACGGAATAGGCGATCTTCAGTCCACCGTCGCTGGAGCTGTCATAGGCCCGGCAGAGGTGGGGTCCTCGGATCGGTTCGATCCCGGCCCCGGCCGCCGGCAACTCCCGCCCCTGGCCGTGAAAATAGTCACGCGTGGCATACGACTTGCCGACCGTCCTGGCCTCGAACGGGCGGCGGGCCAGCTGCTCGCCCAGGCCACTCATGATGAACCAGCTGTCCGCTCCCACACTGTCGTAGGCCTGGACCCGCGCCAGCAGCCAGGCCTGGAGCCGCTCGCGGACCGCGGCCGGATCATCGGCCGTGCCCGCGGCCAGTTCGCCGAGCAGCTGACGGAGGATCGGGTCGGCGGCCAGCGCCTCCAGGATCCGCCAGCGGACATCGATCTCCCCGGCCACCGTCTGGGCGGCGAACGTAGCCGCCAACTGCACGCCGTCCCGCTCCGCCAGTTGGGCCAGTTCCCGGGCCTGCCGCTCGCTGGCGGCCTGCCGGTTGAGCCACACCGCCGACAGCCCCGCCACCGCGGCCACCGCCACCAGCCCGGTCAGCACCGCCAGCACGATGCCCCTGTGATGGCGGGCGGTGCGCCGCAGCCGTTCGAAGTGGGTTTCCTCGAGCACGCTGACCGGCTCGTCCTCGATGAAAGCCTCGAGGTCGGCCGCCAGCGTCAGGGGGGAGTCGTAGCGGTCGGCAGGATGGACGGCCATCGCCTTGCGGCAGACGGCGTCCAGCGGCCGGGGCACCCGCCGGTCCACGGCCTGCGGCGACGGAAAGGAACCGGTGCGGATCGTGGCCAGCGTCTCGGGCGTCATCCCCCCCGCCACGCTCCGCCGACCCGTGAGCAGGTAGTAGAGCGTGCCGCCCAGGCTGTAGACGTCGCTGCGGGGGCCGCAGGCGACCAGGTGACCGTCGAGCGACTCGGGGCTGAAGTAGCCGATCGTGCCGGCGGCCGGCTGGCTGCGGGAATCGCCCGATCCCGAGGCCACGTGCATCGTCTGCTCGCCGCTGGCCTTGGCCCGCGCGTCTCGTTCGCCGGGGACCGCCAGCCCCCAGTCGACCACCAGCGTCTCGTTGAACCGTCCGATCATGATGTTGTCGGGCTTGATGTCGCGATGGACGATGCCCCGGCTGTGGGCGTAGGCCACGGCGTTGCAGGCGGCCACGAGGTGGTGGAGCAGGCGGTTGAGCTCCCGCCGCCGCTCGCCGGGTCTGGCGGTCGGCCCGGCGTGGTATTCGTCGACCGCCGCCCGCAGCGTCTTGCCGTCGATGAACCGCATCGCCAGGAAGGCCCGGCCGTCGAAGGTCTCGCCCAGCCCGTACACCGGCACGACGCCCGGATGGTCGAGCCGCGCGGTGATCTCCCCCTCCAGCAAAAAGCGGTCTCGGCTGGCGGCATCGCCGGCCCGCTGCGGCCGGATGAACTTCACCGCGATGTCGCGGTGGAGCGACTCGTCGTGGGCCCGAAACACCTCCCCCAGCCCGCCGCGGGCGTGGAAGCGAAGGTTCGTGAACCGGTTGGCGAGCGTCACAGGCGCCTGCTCCGGTTCCGGCCCGATCCCCACGGTGGCTCCCTCGTCGGCCTCGTCCCACGCGGCGCCGGTGGCGGCGGACGGGGACTCGAACACCTGCCGGATCGCGTCGCGATACTCGCCGAACCGCCGCTCGTAGTCGGCCCGATCGACGGCCAGCCCGGCGCGGCGGCGGTGGCCGATTTCGATCAGCAGCAACTCCCGAAACAGGATCTGCCGCTCGTCGGCGCCGAGCCGGCCGACCGCGTCCTCGCCCAGCACGGCCCCGAGGTCGGCTCGCTCGTTCGCGAGCAGCAACGCCTCCAGCCGGCCGCAGAGGCGGTCGATGGTCCGCTGGGAATCGGCCATGGCGAGCGACGGGGGGCCGGGACGAGGGGGTGGCGGAGGAGAGCCGATGTTCTACACCCGCCTGGATGGCCGCGACAGCCGGCGGCCGCGGCCCGGCCGCCGGTGCTACTTGCCCGGCAGCGTCCAGACGGGAGAGAACTCGGCCGGCTCGTCGATCAGGCAGGCGGCCGCGCGGGACAGGAGCACGAGCGCCGGTCCGTCCTGCGGCGCGCAGGCGAGCAGGTCGCCGAGGATCCGCACCGCGGCGGCGAACCTGCCCGCGTCGAAGGCGGCCAGCGCCTCCTCGTAGGCCGCGAACACGCCCGCGTCGTCCCGGTCGTCGTCGAGGGCGATTTCGAACAGCTCGACCGGCTCCGCGATGTTCACCGCCCGCACGCTGCACAGGCGCCGGGAGCGGAAGTCGGCGGCGAGCCGATCCCGCGTCGCCCCGGTCACGATCGCCGGCACCCGCAGGTATTTGGTGGCGCCCTGCACCCGGCTGGCGAGGTTCACGCAGTGTCCCAGCGGGCCATACTTGAACTTCCGCCGCGAGCCGGTGTTGCCGACCCGGGCCGGGCCGGAGTTGATCCCGATGCCGAACTCCGTCCGAGTGCCGACCACCGGCTGCCAGCGGGCATCGATCTCGGGTGCCGCGCGGCGCATCGCCCGGGCCGCCTGACAGGCCCGCACCGCGTGGTCGAGCTGCGGCCGGGGCGCGCCCCACATCGCCAGCAGCTCGTCGCCGACGTAGTCCACGAGCACGCCCCCCGTGGCGGCCACGCAGTCGGAAAGGGGGCTGAGCACGCCGCCGATCCAGTCCATCGTCTGGGCGGCCCCGAGCCGCTCGGTGATCCCGCTGAAGCCGCGGATGTCGCAGAACATCACCGTCACCTCGGCGTCGCGGCCGACGAGCAGATCGGGCTCGGCCTCCAGCTGCTCGGCCAGTTCCGGCGAGAAGAACTGTTCGAACTGCACCTTCCGGGCCACGGCGGCCCGCTCCTGCTCCAACCGCGACAGGCCGGCGGCCACGCCGCAGGCAAGCATCTCCACGAGCAGGGCCTCGAGCTCCGTCACGTCCGGACCGGATCCGCCCCGCGCCGGCCCGCGATGGCCGTAGACCGCGCCGATCACGCCGCCGGCGCGGTCGAGGATGGGCGCGGCCACGAAGGCCTCGAGCGAGGCCAGGCTGGCCGAGACGTCGGCTCCCCCCTCGCCGCGGCTGAAGAAGGTCCGCTGCTCGGAAAGCAGCCTGGCCAAGACGCGGCTGCTGGGCCGGACCGAGGCCGTGCCGACGGTCCGAATGGCCACGGGCCGCCAGCCCTCCGCCCCGTGGAGGAAGACCGCACCCAGGTCGAGCCCCACCAGCTCGACCACGGCGGCGGCGGCCTTGTGGAAAAAATCGTCGGAGTTCGTGGCGCTTTGGAGCACGTCGATCACGTGCCGCCAGGAGCCGACGAGCCCCTGCCAGGCGGAGGGGGGCAGGCCCGCCAGGGAGGCGGCCAGCGAGCCCCGCTGAGGGCCGGCGTTGAGGGTGGTCCGGGGCGTGGGCAGGGCGAGCGTCTGCAGCAGTTCGGCGGCCGGCGCGACCCCCGGGGCCGTGACGACGACCGCCGCCCGCCCCACGAGCAGCTCCACCGGCAGCGGATACTCGGCGGCCTGGCCGGCAGGCAGGAAAGGCCGATCAGAAAACAACACCGGGCCGGTGCGGCTCGAGTTCACCAGCCGGACGCAGCCGTTGGAGAGCCGCTCGATCCGCACCTGCTTCCGCGAAACGGATGTCTCGGCGGGCTCGGCCACGGCCAGCCGCGTCAGCTCACTCAGCGGCCGGGCCGTGTCGAGCCGTTCGGCCTCGCCTCCCGTCGGATCGAGCCGCCCCAGTTCCACGGGCCCGAAGAGCGTGCCGCGATAGACCTCGCAGCCGTCCCGCCGCACCACGATCTCCAGACTCGTGTCCACACTCGCCCTCGCTGTCGTGCCGGCGGGCTGCGGCTCGAGGCGTCCCTTGGCCCGGGCGACGGCCGGATCGTAGCAGACCGCGCCGGGCGACGGCTCTGGCAGCCGGCGGCGGGAATCCGGGCCGGCCCGACGCGGCGGCCGGCGGCGGCATGACGGCCGGCCCGGGCCTGGACGGCCGCCCTCGCGCTCGGCCCCCCCGGCCGATTTGCTCGCCGCCCGGCGGCACATTACGCTCCGGAGGGAGGCAGCGACCGGCTCCGTTCCCGGCCAGGCACGGCGACTGTCGGGAGCAAACGCATGATGTTTCAGATCCGGGCGGTCGCGGTTTCGAGTCTGCTTCCCTTGCTGGCCGCATGCGACTCGCCGGCGGTGCCGACCCCGCCCGCGGACCCGGCGACCCAGCCAGCGCCGCGCGTGGCCGGCGCGCTCGGCCGGATCGAGCCGGCGCAGGGGGTCGTGAAGGTCGGGGCGATGCCCGGAGAGCGGATCGAGAAGCTGCTCGTCTCCGGCGGCGACGTGGTCGCGGCCGGCGACCAGCTCGCGCGGCTGGCCGGGGACGAGCTGCGGAGCGTCGAATACGAGGCGGCCCGCCTGCAGCTGAAGGAAGCCGGCGTTCGCGCAGCGGCCCAAAAGCGGATGGCGGCCACCACGCTCGCCGAGGCTGAGCTCGGGCTCGAGGAGGCAGCCACCGCCGACCTTGAAGTCGCGGCGCAGCAGGCCCGGGTCGAGGCGACCCGGCAGGCTGTCGATGTCGCCCGGTCGGAGCTGGAGCGGCTTGCGGGGCTGGAGCCGCGGCTCGTGCCGGCCCAGGCACTGGCCCGGAAGCGACTGGCCGTCACGCAGGCCGAGCTCGAACTGCAGATGCAGGAGGCGGCCCTCGAGCGGCTGGTGGCGGCGACGTCGCTCCGCCGTCGGGCCGCCGCCGCCCGGATGGAATCGGCTCGGGCCAACGTCGCGGTCGTCGAGGCCGCCAGCTCGCTCGAGCCGCTCGAGAAGGCGGTCGAGGCAGCCCGGCTGCGACGCGACGGCTCGCTCGTGCGGGCGCCGCTGGCGGGCCGGGTGATCGACATCGGCACCCGCGCGGGGGAGATCGTGGGACCGCGACCGATCCTCCGGCTGGCCGACGTGTCCCGGCTGCAGGTGGTCGCCGAGGTTTACGAGACCGACGTGCGGAGGATCCGACTGGGACAGCGAGCCGAGGCTCGCAGCCAGGCGATCGACGGCACCCTCACCGGCCGGGTGGTGTCGATCGGCACGCTCGTGGCCCCCCATGACGTCCAGGAGCTCGGCATGCCGGCGACCGCGGAGCGGCGGGTGGTCGATGTCCGGATCGATCTCGATGATCCCGCGGCAGCCGCCGCATTGATCCATCTGCAGGTCGACGTCGACTTCCTCGCGGACGGGGAGGCGGAGCCCGCCCGGGCCGGTGTCGCGCCATGAGCGTCCCCTACGCCTGGCTGGATCTGGTGCACGACCGGGGCCGGACCACGATCGCGGCCCTCGGCGTGGCCTTCGCGGTGCTCCTGATCCTGATGCAGTTGGGCTTCTACGGGTCGGTCGGCCGGACGGCGGTGCTGGTGCTGGAAAACCTCCGCTTCGACCTGCTCGTCTGCTCGCGGCACTACCGCTTCCTCACCAGCCCGGGCAGCGTCTCCGCCGATCGCCTGGCGCAGGCCCGGGCCGTGGCCGGCGTGGAGACGGTGCTGCCCCTCGACCTGTCGTTCGTTCCCTGGCGGACGGAGGCCGCGGGACTGGGACGATCGCGGGCGATGATGGTGCTCGGCGTCGATCCCGATCTTCCGGGGCTCGATCTGGAGCGACTCGGCGCGGATGCCGCTCCGCTCGCCGAGCCGGATCAGGTGCTCATCGACCGGGCCTCGCGGCCGGAGTTCGGCCCCCAGACACCCGGGAGCCGGGCCCAGGCGGGGGCGGCCTGGGTGACGATCGCCGGCAGCTTCGAGATGGGCACCGGCTTCGGCGCCGATGGCGCGATCCTCGTCAACCGCCGGGGCATGTCCCGCCTGCTTCCGGCGCTGCCCGCGGATCAGGTCGCCTTCGGCCTGGTGCGGCTGGTCCCGGGGAGCGACCCCGAGCAGGTGGCCCGCCGGCTGCGGGACCGGCTTCCGCCGGACGTGCAGATCCTCAGCCGCGAGCGACTGACGCGGGGCGAACGGCATCACTGGATCGTCAAGACCTCGGTCGGCGTGATCTTCGGCATGGGCGTGCTCACCTCGCTGGTGGTGGGGATGGCGATCGTGTCCCAGGTGCTGGGCAACAAGGTCGCCCATCACTACCGGGAGTTCGCCACGATGAAGGCGCTGGGCTACACCCAGCGATCGATCTCCGGGCTCGTGCTCTGGCAGTCCGCCGCGATCGCCGTGATCGGCTACCTCCCGGGGCTGCTGGTCGCCAGCCTGGCTTACGTCCTGACGGAGCGGATGGCCCACATTCCGATGCGGCTGGGCGGCCGGGAGGCCGGCGTCGTGCTCCTGCTCGCCATCGGCATGTGCACCACCGCCGCCTTCACCGCGCTGCGAAAGGTGGCGCGGGCGGCCCCGGCCGACCTGTTCTGACCGGCAGCACACCCCCTTCCAGATCTCCGAACACGGGCAGACCGATGCGGGTTCCCCTCGCCTGGAAAAACCTGACGCACGACCGCCGCCGCCTCGCGTTGGCGGTCGCCGGCGTCTCGTTCGCCGTGCTGCTGATGTTCCTCCAGCTCGGGTTTCGCAACGCCCTGTTCGACAGCACGGTCGCCTTCATCGAGGCGCTCGACGCGGATCTCCTGGTGGCCGCCTCCGGCTGCTACACGCTGGCGGTCGCCGAGCCCTTCCCCCGCCGCCGCCTCGACCAATCCCGCGGCGTCGAGGGCGTGGCGCTGGCGGAGCCGTTGTATATCGAGCGGCACCAGGCCCAGGTCTACGGCGGCGCGGACGGCCGGGCCCGGCCGATTCGTGTGGCGGGCTTCGATCCCGACGTGCCGCTGTTCGTCGATCCGGCGATCCGGCGGGCGGCCCCGGGTTTGCGGGAGCCGTTCACGGCTCTGGCCGACGCCCGCAGCAAGAACGACTTCGGCCCGCTGCGGCCGGGAGAAAACCTGGACCTGGGCGGCCGGCCCGTGCGGATCCTCGCCAGCTTTCGGCTGGGCACCGATTTCGCCACCGACGGCACGCTGCTGGTCGGCGCGGGCACGTTTCACGAACTGCTGCCGCACCGCTATCCCAACGCCGACGGACCGGGCAACGTCGACCTGGGGGTGATCCGGGTGCGGCCGGGCGCCGACGCCGTGGCCGTGGGCCGGATGCTGACCGCCGCCCTGCCCGCCGACGTGGGGATCTTCACCAAGGCCGAGTTCATCGCCCGTGAGCGGGACTTCTGGCGGCGAAGCACGCCGATCGGGTTCGTGTTCGGGCTCGGGCTGGTGCTCGGGTTCGTGGTCGGGATGGTCGTCTGCTACCAGGTCTTGGCAACCGATATTTCCGACCACATGGCCGAGCTGGCGACGCTCAAGGCGATGGGTTACCCGCCGCGTTATTTCCTGGCCCTGGTGGTGGAGGAATCGCTCTACCTGGCGACGCTCGCATTCCTCCCCGGACTGGCGGCGGCGGCGACCTCCTACTGGTGGCTGGGAAGCGTCACCGGGCTGCCGCTGCGGCTCTCCCTGGGCCGGGCCGCCGCGATCTTCGCCCTCACCCTGTCGATGTGCGTGGCCTCGGGACTCCTCGCGATCCGCCGTCTGCACGTCGCCGCGCCCGCGGACCTGTTCGCATGAGCGACCTCACCGCCGACATCTCCCCGTCCGGCCAGGGGCCGGTGCCGGCCGTCAGCGGCGTGGACCCGGGCGCGCCGACGTCGGTGGCGGTTCACCGGGTCAACCATTTCTTCGGCGTCGGCGAACTCCGCAAGCAGACGTTGTTCGACAACGAGCTCGAACTGGGGCGGGGCGAGTTGGTCGTGATGACCGGCCCTTCCGGCTCGGGAAAGACGACGCTCTTGACGCTGATCGGCGCCCTGCGGGCGGTGCAGGACGGAGAACTGACCGTGCTGGGCGAACAGCTGCATGTCCTCGATGAGCCGGCCCTCGTCGCCTTCCGCCGCCGGGTGGGCTTCATCTTTCAGGCCCACAACCTGTTCGGCTCGCTGACCGCGGAGCAGAACGTGCGGATGGCGCTGGATCTCGGCCCGCTGCCGCCGGCCGAGGCGGTCCGGCGGGCCCGGGATCTGCTCGGCGAGCTCGGGCTCGGGGACCGCACCGGCTACACCCCGGCCCGGCTCTCGGGCGGGCAGCGGCAACGGGTCGCGATCGCCCGGGCGCTGGCGAATCGCCCGGGCCTGATCCTGGCCGACGAGCCGACGGCGGCGCTCGACGCCAACTCCGGCCGGATCGTGATGGAACTGCTGCGGCGTGAGGCGGCCGAGCAGGGCACGACCGTGATCGTGGTGACCCATGACCAGCGGGTGCTCGACGCCGCCGATCGGATCGTCAAGATGGTCGATGGCCGGATCGCCTCCGACACGCGGCTCAAGGCCGCGGCGATGGTCTGCGGCCTGCTCAGGCAGTGCCCGATGTTCGCCGACCTGCCGGCCGACACGCTCTCGGGCCTGGCCGGCAAGACCTTTCTCGAGCGGCATGCCGCCGGCGCGACGGTGGTGCGGCAGGGAGAAACGGCCAACACCTTCTACGTGATCGTCGCCGGCCGGCTCGAGGTGACGATCGAGGAGCAGGGCGCCAGCCGCAGCGTCCGCATGCTGGGGCCCGGCGATTTCTTCGGCGAGCTCGCGCTGCTCAAGGGGGGCGCCCGCACGGCCACCGTCACCGTGCTCGAGCCGGCCGAACTCCTCAGCCTGCGGAAGCACGAGTTCGACGCGACCATCGCGGCCAGCGCCTCGTTCGAAGACCGCCTGCGCCGGGCGGTGTTCGAGCGGCAGTGAGCGGCGGGCGGCCTCAGGGGCAGCAGGAGGCGGCGAGCACGCCCTGCGCCCGCCAGAGCTCGGTTCGGGCCCGCTCCCAGCCGGCCAGCCGTTCGACCACGGCCCGGCGGGCCGCGATCGCTTCCAGGTCGGCCAGATGCACGGCGAAGGCGTCGGAGTCGCCGATCCGCTGGCGGGCCCGCCGGTCGGCGGCCGCCTGCTCGCCCACCGCCAGCCGGCGGTCGGCGGCCGTCACCCGTTCGGCGGCGGCTGCTACGAGCCGGGCCGCCTGGCGGATCTCGGCCGCCACGGCCCGCTCGCGGTCGCGGAGCAAGCCCCGCAGGCTGCGGCGAAGGTGCGCGACTTCCTCCTCCTCCTGCCGCCGCCGGTGGAGCCGCCCGCCGATCCCCTTGCAGGCTTTCGCCCCCCCGCCCCCGCCGAGGGCCGGGTTGACCAGCGCCAGCGCCTGCCGCGCCACAGCCACCGTGTCGCCGTCGAGGTGCGCGAGCGCGGCCCGCAGCATCCGCAGTTCCGGCCGGCGGGCCAGCCCCTCGGCCACGAGCGGCTCGACATCGAGGGGCAGATCGACGGCCGCCCGCCCCGCGGCCGGATGGACCGTCGCGATCGGTCCCGCCGGCAGCCCCGCCAGCGGCGCGAGCGTCGTCGCCAGGGCGTCCCGGGTGCCGGTCGCCAGGATCCGAGCCTCGTCGAGATCGAGCCGCCGCTGCCAGAGCGCGGCGTTCTCGATCGGAAGTTCGATGCCCCGGCGGTCGAGCAGGGCCCGGTCTGCCAGCGCCAGTTCGGCCACGCCGGCCGCCGCCTCGATCTCGGGCAGCGAGTGCTGGGCCTCCGCCAGCGACCAGTAGAGTTCCAGCGCGATCGCGGCGTCGCGGTTCCGCGCCTCTTCGGCCGCGAGCCCGAGCACGATCCGCCGCGCCTTCGCCTGCCGCGCCGCCGGGCCGGCGTGCCGGGGCTGGGGAATGGCGGTTCGCTCGGAGGCCAGGAGATTGCCGGTGGAGGAGGCCCGGGCCGCGCCGCACTGGACCGTCAACGGAGTGACCACCTCAGGCGACAGATTCACCGCGGGCGGCTCGGGCGGCACCGCGGCGGGAGGGGCGATGGCCTCGATCCCAGGCGTGTCGTCGGCCGCCACGGCGGCCGCGATGACCGCCGCCGCCAGGGCGATCCAGGCCGCGGCCGCCCGCGGCGGTCGCCGCACTGTGATCATCGCCATGGCGACGGTTCCCGCTGAACGCTCCCCCGACTCTCCCCTGGGGTGATCGGCGGGGGCCGGGAAAACCATGAGGCCGCATCCGCCGCGATTGACAACCCGGCGCGCCGCCGGTGCAGGCTCCCCGCAGCCGGTAGGACTCCACCCCCGCTGTCGCCGGCACCGCCGCCGCCGCTGGTAGACTCCTTGCGACCGGACAAGGCACCTGGCATGGGAAGCGACGACCCCTACGCGACACAGGACGGGTCGGCGGCGGCCGATCCCCACGCGACCCGGCACCCTTCCACCGGAGGCGGGCCGGAGCCGGTCTCCGCCGCCGACTGGCCGGGTTCCCGGCGGGTGGGGAACTACGTCCTCGAGCGGGAGCTGGGCCGGGGGGGAATGGGGGCCGTCTACCTGGCACAGCATGCGCAGCTCAGCGACCGGCGGTACGCCGTCAAGCTGATCTCCGCGGCCGCCACGTCGGCCGACGCGGGCGAACTGTTTCGGCGCGAGGTCGAGGCCATCGGCAGGTCGCGGCACCCCAACCTGCTCTACGCGCTCGACGCGGGCTCGCACGAGGGCAGCCTCTACCTCGTGACCGAGTTCGTCGCGGGCCGGGACATCGGCCGGATCCTCCGCGACCACGGGCCACTGCCCGTCGCCGCGGCCTGCGAGATCGGTCGGCAGATGGCGGCCGGGCTGGCGTTCGCCCACGACAGCGGGATCGTGCACCGCGACGTCAAGCCGCAAAACGTGATGCTCGAGCCGAACGGCCGGATCAAGATCCTCGACCTGGGCCTGGCCTCGGTCCGCGATGCCACCGGGGGCGAGCACCGGGCCGACGAGGTGGTCGGCACGCCCCCCTACATGCCGCCGGAGCAGTGGGTGCGGGGCGAGCCGGTGACGGCCGCCGCCGACGTCTACGCGTTGGGCTGCACCCTGTTCGAGATGCTGACCGGCCGGACGCCCTTTGCCCTGGCCGAGTATCCGGACGTGGCGGCCCAGCGGCAGGCGCACCTCGACCGGCAGCCTCCCCGGCTGTCTGCAATCGCGCCGCATGTCCCCGCCGACGTTGCCCGGCTCGTCGAGCGCTGCCTCGACAAGCGGCCCGAGCGGCGGCCGCAGGGCACCGCCGAGGTGGCGACGATCCTCGAACCGCACGCCGCCATGATCGTGGCGGCGGATTATCTGGGCGACGCGGCCGGCGCCGCGGCCGGCGACGCGGCCGCCGGTGCGTCGGCCGGGGCAGCGTTCGCCGCCTTCATCGACGAGCCGCGGCCTCCGGACACCGCCCGCACCCGCTGGTCGTACCTGGTGCCGCTGGCAGCGGGCCTGGCGGTCTCGTTCGGCGGTCTGACGCTCGCCTACTACGGCCCCGGGGCGACCGCGGCCTGGAATCTGCGGTTCGACCGCCTGGGCGAGCCGGAGCTCCCCTCGGGCACGGGCTTCGCGATCGAGGCGACCCGGGCCCTGTTGTTTCTCACGCTCGTGTCCGCCGTCGCGTACCTGCGGTTTCGGCTGCCGCTCCAGCGGTTCCTCTCCCCCCGCTTTCACACGGCCCGCGTCTGGCTTGCACGAAGCGTGTTCAGCGGCGCGATGCTCGTGTTCCTGGTCGCGGAGTTCAGGCGGCAGTGGGAGCCGGCGAACGCCGCCACCGCCATGACGGCCTGGGCGGCGGAGCGGGGCATCGTGACCACGCCGGTTTGCGAGGTGGTGCCCTATCGGTGGTACTTGGGGTATTCGTTCATCAACTACACGGTCGTGTTCGGCGGCCTGCTCCTGCTGCCGATCCTCCAGTTTCTGCTGGCGGACCTCCCCTACCTGCGGCGCGCCACGAGCCTGTTCGCCGCGGCCCAGCAGGAGGAGCCCAACGCCCTGACGGCGATCGACCGGCTGTACGCGATGGCCCGCACGCTGCGGCGGCTGGCCGCCCGGTATGTCGATACGGCGGGCGTGCTCGCGATCGGCGTGCAGTACGAATATTGGATCGGGCGCTGGACCCTGACGGACACCGGCTACCTGATCGAGGTCGCGGGCATGCTGGTGACCGCCGGCATCATGGTTCTGGTGCTGGCCTACGTCGCCAGCCAATACGCCGAGGCCGTCGAGCAGACGACCTCGGGCCGGGGGGGCGGCCTCGACCACCGGGTGGAAGAGCGGATCCAGCAGTTCAGCCTGGCCTGGTTTCTCAGGACCGCGATCTTTTCCCGGGCCAGTGGCATCGCGCTGATCTCGCTCGTACTCTTGGCGCTGGTCGCGGGCCGCCGGTCCGTGCCCTGATCTCCGTCCTTGGGAGCCTCGTTCCATGCCCGCGCCCTTTCGTCTTGCGCCGCTCTGGCTGTTGGTCATCCTCGCGGCCTGGGCCGCGCCCGCGGCCGCTGCCGACCCCTGGCTGCGGGCGCGGCCCTGCGGTCCCGACAGCCTGAAGGGGCCGCTGCGACTGCTGATTCCCCAGGGCAGCTTCGGCGCCGACTTCCGCCCGGCCTGCCGGGCTCACGATGCCTGCTACGACACGCCGGGCGCAAGCCGGGCCGCGTGCGACGCGCGGTTTCTCCACTCCATGCTCGGCGCCTGCGCACAATCGCGGCATCCGCTCCTCTGCCGGATGACGGCCCGGACCATGCACCGGGTCACCGCCCGGCACGGCGCGGAGAGTTTTCGCGCCGCCCAGGCGATCGCGGTGCAAAACCTTTAGACTCCCGGGAGAAGTCGCGCGGAACTTGCTCGCCGCGCCGGGGGGTTCGTTCCAGCCATGGCCATGTTTCGCTCGCTGCCGCCCGTCGCCTGGCTCGGTGTTTTTCTGGTGGCCTCCGCCGGCGCCGCGGCGGAGTCGAGCGACGCGGCCCGGTCGGCCTATGCCTCCGCGGCGGCGCTCCAGAACCGCGAGGCCTGGGACCTCGCCGCCGAGGAATGGGCGGCGCTCATTCAGGCCCATCCCGCCGACCCGCTGGCCTTGAAGGGCCGCTACTACCTCGCGATCTGCCGGCTCAAGCAGGACGACTGGCCCGCCGCCGAGCGGGCGCTTCGCGAGGTGCTGGCGAGCCAGGCCGACGCCGACACCGTGGCGGTCGCACGACTGGAGCTCGGCCGCGGCCTGTTTCGGGCAGCGCAGCGAAAGCCCGACCGGCAGGCGTTCGCCGCCGCCGCGGCCGCCCTGCAAGACTTCGTGAGGGCGACGCCGGCGCATCCCCAGGCGGCCGAGGCCACGCACCTGGCCGGCGAGGCGCTCTGGCAGGCCGGCCGGCGCGACGAGGCCATCGCCACCTGGCAGGCGTTCCTGCGAGACCATCCCGGGTCTCCGCTCACCCCCGACGTGCTGTACGCGCTGGGCGCGGGCCTGGCCGAGCAGAAAAAGTTCGCCGAGGCCGGGCCGGTGCTGGAGCGGTTCGCCAACGAGCAACCCGGCCACCGGCTGGCCGACGACGTGGCCCTCTGGCGAGCCGACATCGCGACCGCGCTCGGCCGCCCCGCCGACGCCGAGCGGATCGTGGGCCCGCTCGCATCCGGCGGCGGGCCGCGGGCCTCCGACGCGCTCGAACGGCTGGCCGACGCTCGCTGGGCGCAGAAAAACTGGGCCGGCGCCGCCGAGGCGTTCGCCAGGCTGGCCGGCGACAAGCCCGACGCCCGCCCCCCCCGCGCCGCCCTGATGGCCGGCCGCGGGTTCGCCGAGGCGGGCAAGCCCGACGAGGCCAGAAAGTGGCTCGCCACCGCGGCGGCCGCCGGCGGCCCGCTGGCCCTCGATGCGGCCCATCGGCTCGCGCTGGTGGAGCTCGACGCGAAGCGGCCGGAGGCGGCCCTCGACGCCGCCGAGCGGGCGCTCGCCCGGGCGGCCGGCGACCCGCAGGCCGCACCGGCCACGCTCGCGGCCTTGATGCTCGACAAGGCCGATGCGCTCTGGGCCCTGCCCGGCCGGGGAGCCGACGCGATCGCGGCCTTCACGGCCGTGGCGGATCGCCACCCTGAAACGCCCTCGGCTGCTCCCGCCACGTCGATGGCGGCGCTCGCGCTCTTGCAGGCGGGCAAGCCGAACGAGAGCCTGGCCCGGGCCGAGGCGTTCTTGTCACAGCACGCCGGAGGGGCGACGGCAGAAGCGGTGGCCGACGTCCGCTCCATCCGGGCCGAGGCGTTGCTGGCGCTGGGCAAGAAGGCCGATGCGGCGGCCGCCTACCGCGAGCTCGTGGCCGCAACGCCCGAGTCGCCCAAGCGGCCCGCATGGGAACTGCGGCTTGGGACCGCGCTGGCCGCGGCCGGCGGCTGGGCCGAGGCGCATCGGGCCTTGGCCGCCGCCAGCGGCAAGCTCACGGGCGACCGCCAGGCGGAAGCGATGCTGCTCGACGCGACCGCGCTCGTCGAGCTGGCGAAGCCGGCCGACGCGGCCCGCGTTCTCGCAGCGCTCGCCCGGGCCCACCCCGCCTGGCCGCGGCGGGACGAAGCGGCGCTGCTGGCGGTGCGAGCGCTCCAGGAGGCCGGTGATCCCAAGGCCGCGCTCGCCGCCGCGGAACGCTTCGCCACAGACTTCCCCGCAGCCGCGGCCGCCGACGTGGGCTGGTATCGCCTCGGGCAGCTGCGGCAGCAGGCCGGCGACCAGGACGGGGCGATCCGGGCCTTCACCGAGTCGCTCGCCCTCGAGCCCGACGGCAGCCGTGCTCCCTGGGCCCGGCTGGCGATCGGCTGGTGCCACGAGGCGCAAGGCCGGCTCGCGGAGGCGATCGCGGCCTGGACCGACCTGCTTGGAAAACATCCCGACTCGACGGCCGCCGCCTCCGGCCTGCTCGCCCGGGCCGACGCCCGCCAGCGGTCGGGCGACTTCGCCGGCGGCCTGGCCGACTGCGAGCGGCTCGTGGCTGCCAAGGGAGGTCTGCTCAAGAAGCTCGATGCGGCCGCGGTCGCCGAGGCGAGGTTTCTCCAGGCGGTCTGTCTGGCCGGCACCGACCGGCATGCCCAGGCCGCGGCGACCTTCCAGAAGCTCCTCGCCGAGCGGCCCGACTTCCCCGCCGCGGACCGCGCCCTGTTCGAACTGGGCCTGGCGCTGGCCCGCGCGGGCAAGCCGGACGACGCCGCCCGGGCCTTCGCCGACCTGGTGAAGCGGTTTCCCCGGAGCACCTATGCGGCCGACGCCTGGCTCGAGATCGCGGAGCGGCGCTGGGGCGCGGAAGAGTGGGCCGCCGCGGCGGAGGGCTATGCTGCAGCGGTCGCCGCGGCGGGCGACGATGCCGCCCTCGCGCCGCTGGTCGAGCAGGCGCGGCACAAGCTCGGCTGGACCCACGTGATGCGGAAGGAGCCGGCTCCCGCCGCCGAGGCCTTCGCGGCGCAGCTGGCCGCCGCACCCGCCGGGCCGCTGGCCGCCGACGCCGCGGCATTGCTCGGCGACGCGTTCTGCTCGCTCGGCAAGCCCGCGGAGGCGGCCCGGGCGTTCGCCCGCGCGCTCGTCGATCCGTCCAAGCTCTCGTCGGCGCCGCTCCGTGGCCTGGCCTTCATCCGGGCCGCCGAGTGCGCCGCGGCCCGAGAAGCCTGGGACGAAAGCCTCGCCCTCGCCGAGCAACTGCTCGCCGTCGAGCCCGCCTCGCCCCGGGCCGCGGAGGCCCGCTACGCCGCCGCCTGGGCCCGGCAGAATCTCGGTAAGCTCGATCAGGCGCTGGCCGGCTACCGGGAGCTCGCGGAGGGGCCGCGGACGGAGCTTGCCGCCCGGGCGCGACTGATGGAGGGGGAAGTGTTGTTCGAGCGGGGCGAGCACAAGGAGGCGATCAAGGCCTTCTTCAAGGCGGCCTACGGGTTCGGTGAGCGGCAGGCCCCCCCCGCCTTCCATCCCTGGCAGGCGCAGGCCACGTTCGAGGCGGCCCGGTGCTTCGAGATCTTGGGCCAGCCGGAGCAGGCCCGCAAGCTCTACGCCGAACTGGTCGAGCGTTATCCGGACAGCGAGCGGGTGCCGGCGGCCCGCAAGCGGCTTGCGGCGCTCGCCCCGCGGCCCTCCGCCCAGCCGCAAGGCCAAGGAGCCTCGTCGTGAGCGGCAGCGAACGCATCCAGACCCTGTGGCAGCTGTTCCTGGCCGGCGGCCTCTTGATGTGGCCGATCGTGGCGATGTCGCTGGTGGTGGTCACCTTCGGCATCGAGCGGCTGGTGGCGCTCCGCCGTCGCGCCTTCGTGCCGCCGGAGCTGGCCCGCGAACTGGCAGCCCTGGAGGAGGGGCGGTTCGACCCGCGGCTGGCCTACCGACTCTGCGGCGACCATCCCTCGGTGGCGGCCCGCGTGGTGCGGGGGCTCTTGGAGAAGACCGGCCGGCCGCTCCCCGAGCTCGAGCGGGCCGTCGAGGTCGAGAAGGAGCGGGAAGCCTCACGACTGTATGCCAACATCCGCCCGATCAGCCTGGCGGTGTCGGTGACGCCGCTGCTGGGCCTGCTCGGCACCGTGCAGGGCATGATCATGGCCTTCATGAAGACGGCCAGCCCCGAGGCCGGGGCGAATCGGGCGACGGAGCTCGCGGGGGGCATCTACGTGGCGCTGATCACCACCTTCGCCGGCCTCTGCGTGGCGATCCCCGCGGCGCTGATCGCCCACTACCTCGAGGGACGGATCCTCGGGGGCTTTCGCAGGGTCGATGCGGTGGTCGACGGCGTCCTCCCCCGGCTGGAGAAGTACGAGGGCAGGGGCCGTGTCAGCCCCGCCCAGCTGGCCGCCGCGCCCTCCCCCGCCGACCCCCGTACCACGGCCGCCCGCCCGGCAGCGCCGGGTTCCTGACGCCGGGAGCCTGCCGCGATGAGCGTGAAGATCGACAAGGGACGACTCGGCTCGGGCCTGGAGATGACGCCCATGATCGACATCGTGTTCCTGCTGATGATCTTCTTCCTCGTCGCCAGCAAGCTGGATCAAGACGATCGCTCGCTCGACGTGATCCTGCCGCAGGCCTCGGCGGCCAAGCCGCTCACCAGCCAGCCGCGGGAGTTCGTCATCAATATCGATCGCACGGGCAACTACTTCGCCGGTGCCCGACCGGTGCGGCTGGAGGAGTTGGCGGATCTGCTCGTGCAGTCGGCCGCCGACAATCCGCGGCGGCAGACGGTGATCCTCCGGGCCGACGAGGAGACGGCCCACAAGTTCGTGGTGGCGGCGATGGATGCCTGCGTGCGGGCCGGGATCGACGACTACCAGGTGCAGTCGGCCGCCGAGGAGTGACCTGGGCAACCGGCCGCCCGGCCCCGACGGAGAACTGGTGATGTCCGACGAGCGGGAGGATCGCGGCGGCGGGTACGGCCGGAGGCTCCTTCGGGCCGCGGCGGCCAGTTGCGCGCTCCACATGCTGTTTTTCGGCGGGCTCACGGTCTCGCGGCTCGAACTGGAGTTCGACCAGCCCGATTCGCCCGCGGCCCGCGTACCGCGGCGACCGCGGCGACCGGCCGCGGATTTCCAGATCCAGGTGCCGCGGTCGTCCGCCGACCGCCAGCCCGCCCACGAGCGGCCGCTCGAACTGTCGGTCGCGGCCCCGACGCTCGAGCCGGCCGCGGCGCGGGAGCGGCCCCCCGAGCGAAACCTGGCCTCGCGCGGGCCGCAGCCGGCCGAGGAGCCGGCGGCGGTGACGGCCCCGCCAGCGCCGCGTGAGCCCGCGCGGGCCCGCGACCTGGCGGCGGCCCCCTCGGACCATTCCTCGCCGGCTCGCCAGGCGGAGGCCGCGGCCGCGGAGACCGTCGCGACCGCGGAGGCCTTGGCCGCGCCTGCGGCGGCAGCAGCCGCAGCCCAAGCGCCAGCGCCGGCGGCGGTCGCCCGCCGGGCGCGAACCGACGCCGTCCGGGTGGCCGCCCGCTGGCGGCCCCGCGAGGTCGCGCTGCTCGAGCGGCTGACCGCCCAGGCGCCCGACTCGGCGGCGCTTGCCGCCCGGGATCGGCCCGCGGCGGCGGCCGCCGCCGCCGCGGGCCGCCCGCCGGACCGGAAGGCAACCGCGGACGCCAGCGGGGTGAGCGGGGCGCGGGCGGAGTCGATCGCGGCGCCGACGGCCGCGGAGTCGGCGATTCAGCCGGCTGTCGCTCCGGCGGCGCGGGAGGTCGCCCGCCGGAAAAGCAGCCGCGCGACGTCGGCCGGCCCTGCGGCGACAGCCGCCGCCGAAGTGCCGGGCGAAGCCCCGCGGGTTGTCAGCGACTTGCCCGCCCCGCCGGTGGCCCGCTCGTCACGGCAGGCGGGCCGGGCGAGCGATGCCCCGGCCTATCCAGGCCGCACGCCGTCGGCCCGCCGGCAGACCGCCGTGGCCGGCGGCATCGGCTCCGTGCGGGTCGAACTACCAACCGCCGCGGTGGCGGAAGCAGCGGCCGGCGGAACCGGCTCCGCCGAGATCGCGCCGGCCGCCACCAGCGTCGGCTCCTCCGGAGCGGGCGGTCGCGGGGGCGAGCGTGGCTCGGCAGTCAGCAGCGGCCGACGAGCCGGCGGCGATTCCGGCAGCGATGTCGGAGCCGCGGCATCCGTTGCCCGGGCTGCCGGAGCTGCGGGCGGGACCGCCGGCATTGCGGCCGTTGAGAGCCTCCGCGGCGGGGGCCGCGGGGGTGAGGGAAGCGGCGCCGGCGACCGGGCGGGCTTCACTCCCCAGCCTCTCGGCCGCGACGCCGGGAGCGCCGCGATCGGTGCGGTCACCACCACGGCGGGCGCGGCGCCGGCAGCGGCGCCGGCAGCGGCGCCGGCAGCGGCGCCGGCAGCGGCGCCGGCAGCCGGCGGCGCGACCGGCGGCGGCACCGAGCAGTTGGGGCCCGCGACTCTCGACCGCAGCCGCCGGGGAACCATCGGCCGCTCGACGATCGCCGGGGCACGGGGGGCCGCGGCCGGCGGCGGCCCGGCGGCCGAGACAGACGCCGGCGAGGGGCTCTCGGTCTCACCGGCCGACATCGGGGCCTGGGTCGCGGCGGGCCGCGAGCGGGCCGGCCTTCCGGCCGCGCCTCCCGGCCCCCGGCCCCCGGAGCGGATCGCCGCGGCGGCGCTGCCGAGCGATGGCCGCGTCCGGGACGTGGCCCAAGCCTTCGCGGGCCGCACACCCGCCGCAGGGCGTCCGGCCGGTGGCATCGAGGACCTCGCGACGCTCGACCGGGCCCGGCGGATCGTCGATGCGGGGCTCGAATTCCTGGCCCGCTCGCAACTGGCCGACGGCCGCTGGCGGCTCACCGAGTTTGCCGGCGCGACCCCGACCGACCTGCCCAAGCTCGACAGCGACACGGCGGCCACGGGGCTGGCCCTGCTGGCCTTCTTCGGCGCCGGCCACGACCACTTCGCCGGCCCATATCGCGACACGATCCGCCGCGGGCTCGAGTTCCTGATCTCCGTGCAAAAGCCCGATGGCGACCTGTTTCTGCCGGCCGACGATCTCTCCAACTCCTGTGGCTGGCTCTACAGCCACGGGATCGCCTCGCTCGCGCTGTGCGAGGCAGTGGGCATGACGGGCGACCCGCTCGTGAGGCCGGCCGCCGAGCAGGCCTGCGGATTCATCTCGGCCAGCCGCCATCCCGCGCTCGGCGGCTGGCGATACACGCCCCGCAGCGATGCGGACCTGTCGGTGAGCGGCTGGATGCTGGTGGCGCTCCGGGCCGGCCAGCTGGGAGGCGTGAAGACCGACCCGGCCGCGCTCGCCGGCGTGCGAGCGCTGCTGGCCGCCTCGGCCACCACCGGCGATCCCACCCGCTATGCCTACAACGCCCGCAAGGCCGATCAGCGGCGGACCGATCTCTCGGTGGCCTGCATGACCGCGGTCGGCACGCTGATGCGGCTCCACACCGGCGCGGCGGCCGACGATCCCGCGATCGTCGCGGCGGCCAGGGTGCTGGCCGCGTTCGAGCCCGTCTATGAAACAGCCGGGCAGAACCGGCGCGACGCCTATCTCTGGTATTACGCCTCACAGGCGCTGGTCCACACCGGCGGCCCTGAGTGGCAGCGGTGGTACGCGCGGCTCGTCGCCACGCTCGAGCCCGAGCAACGCTCGCAGGGCCCGCTGAAAGGCAGCTGGGATCCCGTCGGCCCGATCCCCGACCGCTGGGGCGCGTACGGCGGCCGGGTCTACGTGACCGCCCTGCACCTGCTGGCCCTCGAGGTGCCCTGGCGTCACCTCCCAACCTACGCCCCGCCTCCGGGCCGCTAGCCCGGTCATTTCCCAGCCCGCAGGGCCCGCGGCAGCGGCGCCAGCCGCAGCCGCCACCGGGCGAACGGCAGTTCCTCATCGCCGGCACCCACGGCCCGTCCGACCAGCAACTTGTGGATGGACTTCGTGTCGATGCGGCTCGGGCCGAACGCGGGACTCTGCCCCACGATCGCCGCTCCCTCGAGCCGGTCAGCCGCGAGCGTGGCACGACCCTGGGGGGAGACGCCTTGCACGATCAGTCCCCGCGGCGGGGCCGCCAGGGTGGATTCCCGGCCGGGCTGCGGCTCCGGGGGCCTGCCGCCGGCGGCGGCAAAGTCGATCTCGTCCGAATGAAGCCAGATGATCCTGGCGACCGCCCCGCGGGGCAGCTTTTTCTTCTGGCCGAGCACGATGAAGACGGCGTCCTCGGCGTCGAGCGACTCGAGCCGGCCGCGGAGGTAGTCGCCCGACTGGAGCCGGAGCACATGGGTGGGCGGGTCGGCCTGCTGCGATCGCGGCAGCGTGATCAGCCGCTCGAAGCGGTCGCGGGTGATCTGTGAGATGGGTGCCGACGGGTCGAACTCCAGCACCCGCACGAGGTCGTTGATCACGGTCACCGCCTCCGCGCCGCCGTCCGCGGTGACCGGCGAGCGAAGGCGAACGCCCTCGGCTCCGATGCCCTCGACGGACACCGGCACCACATCGCCGCTGCGGAGCACCACCAGCGCGGGATAGCCGTTCTGCGGGTCGCCTGTCGCGTTTTGCCCCGCCCTGACGCGGGCGTGTTCGGCCAGTGCTTGCTCGAGCAGACTGCGGTCCCCCACGACGATCAGCCCGCGCACGAGATCGACCTGCCGGGGCTCGGGATGATCGCCCCCAGGCCTCGCGATCCGCACGCTGACCGGCGTGCCCACGGGGCCGCGGAGGAGGTTCATGACCACGGCGAGTTCCTTGCCCTTGGTCTCGACGAAAGGCCCGTCCTTGATCGGCCGCACGGCCAGGATCCGGTCACCCGGTTCGATCCGCCCGTCACGGTGCGCCGCCCCCTCTTCGCTGAGCATCGAAACGACAAAGAAGCCGTCCGGGTCCAGGTTGACGGCCCCGCCGATGCCGCCGACCTCGGTCTGACTGCTCGGTTGCGGCGCGGCCGCGGGCGGCGCGACATATTCGATGACGGCGGAGATCGTGGCAGGGTCGCCGGCCAGCGGGCTGGCCACCACGCTGCCCCGGGGCAGCCAGGCCAGCCCGCCCCCCCAGGCCGCGGCGTCGACCAGGCAGCCGGGCAACTCAGCTTCCCCCGCCAGAAGCCTGCCGGGGCGGCCCGGCAGGGGCGGCGGCGGAGCGGATCTGAGGCTCACGAGCGACTGGAGATCGGCGTAGGGCACCGTCAAAGTTCGGTCGAGGCCGGGCCGAGCGACCACGAGGCCGTCGTCGGTCACGGCCACGACGTCGCCGGTGAGCACACCACCGCTGCGGCGCACCACGCGGACACTCGGGGCCGGCGCGGCACCGGCCGGCTTCCCCCCGGCCTCCGGATCGGCTGCAGCCCCGGCCGGGGCGAACGCGATGCCGTCGACCTGGTCAAGCGCGTGCTGCTGCTCGCCAGCGGGGGTCTTCACCAGCAGCGGTCCGTCGGCCGCCATCCTGATGACATCGCCCTCGAGCACGTCGCCGCTCCGCAAGGCGATCCGCGTCGTACCGGGCTCGCCGAGTTGCGGCTCGGCCGATGTCCATTCGGTCACCTGCAACCGCTCCAGGCAGACATCGCCCGACAGGAGTTGCAGCCGCACCACCGAACCGGAGCGGCGGTCGACTGCCGGGGCAAGCGTGAGATCGACGAGTCCCTCCGCCCCCTCCGCCCCAGCCGCCAGCCGGCCGATCCTCCGATCGACAAACAAGGTCAATCGGAGTCGGCCCGGCCGCCCCTCCGGCAACGGCACTGGCTCCAGTTTTGCGCCGCCCCGCTCCTGTCGCACGAGCATCGCGACAGACGCCGCCCCGTCGGCCGAGAGGATCTCCAGCCGAAAAGGGTCGGGCTGTTTGCCGTCACCCGCGGCCACACCGAGCAAGAGTTCCGGCCGGCTCCGCCAGGAGAGCGTCAGGTCATATCGGGCACGGGCCGCGCCCCCCACGTCCCGCCAGACCGTGGCATTGGGAACGTCGGTCGCGATCCGGCCAGCCTCGTCCCGCCACGAGCCAGGGGGAGACTGCTGCCATCCAGCCAGACCCGCGGGGCCGACGTAGCCGGCCGCGGTGTCCTCCGAACGGCGGCCGAGGCTGGCCACCATCGTGCGGGCGATCCGCACCGGGCCGCCGCCGGAAGTCGCGAGCACCACGGCGGTGGCGTCGATCTCCCGCAGGTCGCCGTCGATCGTGTCGCCGTCCCGCAGGCGGCAGCAAAAACCGCCCGGCCCGGCGGCCGAGGCGTCCGGCCCGATCCCCCGAATCCCGATCATCCCGTCGAGCCGAAACTCGAGCGGGGCCGCGAACTGCGGCGACCGCCACACCAGCGTTTCCCGCGGGCCGTCGCCGGAGGCCGCCCGGCCAAACTCCCCCGGCAGCCTGCCGCCCGCCGGCAGGTCCATCACGAAGGCCGGCTCCGCGGCCCCGACCGGCGGCAGGCCACCCGCAGCGCCGAAGCCGGCCGCGCCGCCGACGCAGCCCGCCAGCGCCACGCAGGCCGCCAACCGGGAAAGCGACTGGGGCACCATCGATCGATCCTCTCCGCGGAACGAGCCGCCGCTGGACCGCGGCTGAACCGCCGGCCTCTCGGCTCATGATACAACCCCAGGCCTGGTTCGGCGCTCCCGCACCGAGCCCTCGCCCACCAGGCCGCCCCAGCCCGATGCCCAGCCGCCGCTCCAGCCCCCCGCCCGCAGCCGGCCGTGCGGACCGGCCGCTCGCGGTATATGGCATCGACTTCACGTCGGCCCCGCGGCCCCGCAAGCCGATCACCGTGGCCGTGGGATGGCTCACCATGGTCCACCCACGCTCGCGCCGGGCGGTCTACCGGCTCGACTCGGTTCGCTCGCTCGAGTCGTTCCCGGCCTTCGAAGCCTTTCTTCGGGAGCCCGGCCCGTGGCTGGCCGGCTTCGACCTCCCCTTCGGCCAACCGCGGCCGCTCGTGGTTCACGAGGGCTGGCCCGACACCTGGCCCGAACTCGTGACCTGCTACTGCGGGCTGCCCCGGGAGCGGCTCCGCGACCGCTTTCGCCGCTGGTGCGCGGCCCGACCGCCGGGCGACAAGTTTGCCTGGCGGCAGGCCGACAGGCCCGCCGGTTCGAGCCCGGCGATGCGCTGGGCCAACCCGCCCGTGGCCTGGATGATGCACGCGGGCATCGGCCGGATGCGCGACGCGGGGCTCGTGTTTCCGGCCCACGCGCATCCGGCGAACGCCCGGCGGCTCCGGACCGGCGCGGGCACCGCGCGGATCGCGCTCGAGGCCTACCCCGGCTTCACCGCCCGGCAGGTCTGCCGCGGGTCGTACAAGAGCGACGTCGCGGCGATGCAGACCCCGGCCCGGGCCGCGAATCGCCGCCGGATCCTGGCCGGGCTCGTCGCCGGCACCGCGGGGCTCGGGCCGCGGCTCGAGCTCACCGCGAGCTGGCGGCGAAAGCTCGCGGCCGACGGCTCAGGAGACCTGCTCGACGCCGTGATCTGCGGGCTGCAGGCGGCCCATGCCGCGGTTCTGCCCGACTACGGCCTGCCCGCCGACCTCGATCCGCTCGAGGGCTGGATCGCATCGGTGCCGCCCCCCGCGGGCCCCGCTGCGACCGGTTCACGCAGCCGACCGCCGGACTGAGCACGGCCGTTCGCGTCGGCTCGACGGATGGCGCATACTCCGACAGCATCATCACGTGCAGGAGCCATGCGATGCGACTCGTCGCCGCCGCCGTTCTCGTGTCGCTCGCGTCGATCACGTCGGACGCCCTCGCTGCCGAACCCGAGGCCCCACGGATCGCGCTCGAGGAGCAAGCCGATCGGGTCGTGGTCACGATCGATGGCGCGCCCTTCACGGAGTATCGCTTCCGGCAGGACGGCCTCCGCCGGCCGGTGCTGTTTCCGATCCACGGTCCGCACGGCCTCCCGCTGACGCGGTCGTGGCCGGTCGGGCCGCGGCTGCCCGGCGATCCCGATGACCACCCGCATCACGAGTCGTTCTGGTTCGCCCACGGCGACGTCAACGGCCATGATTTCTGGACGGGCAAGGCCGGCGCGCGGATCGAGCAGGTCTCGCTCGACCACCTGGGCGACGCGCGGATCGAGGCCACGAGCCGCTGGCTCGCCCCCGACGGCACGATCGTCTGCACCGACCGCCGCGTGCTCGCCTTCTCCGCCGCGGGAGACGACCGGGTGATCGACCACCTGATCACGATCACCGCCAGCCACGGCCCGCTCGTGTTCGGCGACACCAAGGAGGGCACGATGGCGGTGCGGGTGCGGCCGGAGCTCAACTCCACGCGGGCCACAGGGGGACCGCCGGCGACGGGCCGCTACCTCAATAGCGCGGGTGATCGCGACGCGGCCGCCTGGGGCAAGCCGGCCGCCTGGGTCGATCTCTCGGGCGCCCTCGCCGGGAAGTCGCTCGGGGTCGCCTGCTTCGATCATCCGACCAACCTCCGGCACCCGAGCTGCTGGCACGCCCGCGACTACGGGCTGTTCGCGGCCAACCCGTTCGGGCTCCACGAGTTCACGGGGGCGCCGCCGGGCTCAGGCCGCTACGAACTCCCCGCGGGCAAGAGCCTTTCGCTCCGGCACCGCTGGCTCCTGCACGCGGGCGACGCCGAGGCCGCGCGGGTCGCCGAGCGCTACGCCGCCTGGGCCGCCGGGAAGTGAGTTTACGGCTCGCGTGATCCGATCGCGGAGCGAGCGGACGCCACAATCCGATCCGCGGAGGCGGCAGCGGCGAGGTCGGCGGCGGAAACCCTCATGAGCCGGGCGGCACCCCCTTCGGCCGCGAGTTCGGCCGGGCTGATCGGCTCCCGCGCGGCGCGCTGCCCGCGGACGACCTCGGGCGAGGCGTCGGAGGGATCGCCTCCCGCCGCCAGCCGGGCCGCCATCCGCTCGATCACGACCTGGTCGGGCAGGTCGAGCTCCAGCCACACCAGCGGCACGGCCGCCTCGCGGGCGACCGTCGCGAGTTCGCCGCGTTGCCACCGCACGAGGCAGGCCGCATCGATCACTACGCTCGTGCCCGCCTCGAGCAGCGTGCGGGCCAGGTCGGCCAGCCGCCGATACACCCTTCGCGTCATCGCGGGATCGTAGAGCGCGGCCACAGCGGCGGCGGTGGCCGGCCGGTCGGTGGGCCGCATCCCCGCAAGCCGCTTCCGCTCCACGTCGCTCCGCAGCCGCACCGCCCCGGCCGCGGCCACGAGGCCGGCGGCGAGCGTGGTCTTGCCGCTGCCGGAGACGCCGCAGGTCGCGTAGAGCACCGGCGGCCGGGGGCGCATCAAGCGCTCGGCCAGTTCGAGATAGCGGTCAGTCTCGGCCCGGGCCGCCGCGTCGTCGGCCCGCAGCGCCGCCACCGCGGCCCGCACCACGGCCCGGTAGACCTCGTACACCGGCATCACGCGGGCGGCGGCGTGGTCGTCGGCCGCTTCCATCCAGCCGCTCCTGACGATCGCCGCCAGGTCGGCGCGACCCCGCGACTCGAGATCCATCACCAGAAAGGCGACGTCGTTGGCCACGTCGATCCACCGCAGGGCGGGGCTGAACTCGATCGCGTCGAAGGCCGTCATCCGCCCGTTGTGGAGCACGAGGTTGGCCAGATGCAGGTCGCCATGACACTCCCGCACTCTGCCCGCGGCCCGGCGGCGGGCGATCAGGTCGGCGAGCGCGTCGAGCCGGACCACCAGCCAGGCCTCGATCCGCCCCACGCGGTCGGCCGCGTCGGGCCGCCGCTCGCGGAGCTGGCCGAGGTTGAGCGCCGCGGCGTCGGAGACACTTCTCGCCGAGCCCCAGGCCTCGCCCGCGGCCGCCACGGCCAGCCCCTCCTCGACCGCGGCGATCGCGACGCCCAGCCGCTCGCAGTCGGCGGCGGTGAGCCGGCCGGCCGTGAACCGGGCGTCGAGCCGGTCGGCCTCGTCGAACTGCACGAGCTTCACGGCCCATTCGATCGCGGGCCCGTCGCCCCCGACGTGCGGCTCCTGCGGCGTGCCGGTGATCGGCACGGCGGCGAGGTAGAGTTCCGGGGCGAACCGGCCGCTGACGCGGATTTCCTCTTCGCAGAACCGCCGGCGCTTCTCGAGCGAGGTGTAGTCGAGGAAGCCGACGTCGATCGGTTTTTTGAGTTTGTAGACGAACGTCCCGGTGAGAAACACCCAGGAGATGTGGGTCTCGATCAGGCGGATCGCGGCCGTCGGGTGCGGGTAGGCGGCCGGCTCGTGAAGCCGCTCGACGAGCCGCAGCGTCTCGGCCGGGATGGCGGCGTGAGTCGGCATGGGATCACACCAAAAAAACTGCCGCCCCGCGGAATCCCGCGGGGCGGCAGCCGTAGGTTTCGCTCGTCACCACCGGCGAGGCCGCGACGGCGAACCGTCGCGCTGCCGGATGATGCCGGGCTCCTCGGCCGCGCCGCTCCCCGATGGAGCGGCCGCGTCAGAGGTGATGGTGGGCTGCGTCAACGGCAGGCCCGTCGACTCGCCGCTACGAGAGCAGCCCTCCGGTACAGTCACATTGCGTCACTGAATCACCTCCTTTGCTACGAGGACCCGGCCGCACGACCACTGTGGAGCCGCCGCCGGACGGATGTTCTCCCCGGCCGTCACCGGGGACCGTCCAAATAGTAGACCCCGCCCCCGCGAAGAAAAGCAAGTCGCCGGTTCCGGAAGATCGTCACTCCCGCCCGGCGAACACGATCCGGCGGTGAAACCGGTCGATCCCCACGAGGCCGCCGGCGGGGTCGGCGGCGATCCCCTGCCCCGGGAACGGGCAGCCCAGCGGCGTTAGCAGTCGCAGTTCGCTCCCCTCCGCCGGCAGGGCAAGCCGGTAGAGCACGGGAAAATGGTGATGCGAGACGAGCAGGGTGTCGCCATCCCAGATCCCGCCGGACGCGCTCATGCCGTCCCAGTCGGCCACCACCTCCGCGGGAAACGTGAACCGCCGCGCCTCCCGCTCCAGGCCGCCGTCGGCATACTCCACCAGCACGGTGCGGGCGTTGTCGGTCCGATACCAGGCGAAGCAGCACCACCAGTTGCCGCCACGCCGCACGCACCACACGAGGCTCCCGGGAGGATCAGGGAAGCGGTGAAAGAGCGAAAGCTCGCCCGTGGCCGGATCGAACACGCGAATCTCGCTCTCGGGGGGCTCGGCGGGGTAGTTGGAGTGCGCGCAATACACCCGCCCCTCGTGCACGAAGCCGCTGTTGAGGTGCTTGGCGTCGGCCGCGGTGCCCGCCTGCACCAGCCGGCCGGTCGCGCGGTCATATTGGGCAACGGTCGTGTTGGAGATGGCGTAGGCATGTCGCTCATCGGCGGCGGCCGCCTGCGTGGCGTGGGGCGAGGCGATCAGCCGCGTGGTCGTCCAGCCCGGCCGGCGCACGAGCGCCGTCGTCGCCGGCTCGACCGCGACCAGGGGCGGGGCCGGCGGTGCGGCGGCAAGCTGCACCGCGAGAGCGAGCCACGCCCAGACCGTCACGGTTCGGGGCCAGTGGGGGCTCATGCCGACCGCCCGACGAGCGAGCGACCCTTGCGGCCGATGCCCACCGCGGCCACGATCACCAGGCCCACCAGCAGGCCGAAAACGGCGTCAGCCGACTTGAGCAGCACCTGCAGGCCCGCGGTCGCATCGCCGTGGGTGTCGATGCCGAGTCGGGCGAGCAGCCCGTGCAGGAGGTGGTGCGCGGCCGGCAGCTGGTGGACGACGATTCCGCCCCCCACGAAAAACATCGCCGCGGTGCCGGCGATCGAAAGGGCCCGCATCAGCCAGGGCGCGGCCGCCACGATCCCCCGGCCCAGGCCGGCCAGGGCGGGCGAGCGGCGGCGGGCGAGCGCCGCTCCCAGGTCGTCGAGCTTCACGATCGCGGCGACCAGCCCGTAGACGCCGACCGTCATCAGGATCGCCACCGTCACGAGCACGCCCACCTGCGTGACGAGCGGCTTGCCGGCCACGATCCCGAGCGTGATCACGATGATCTCGGCGGAAAGGATGAAGTCGGTGCGGATCGCCCCGGCGATTTTCGTGTCTTCCGTCGCCCGGCCGGCCGCGGCAGCCGCGTGCCCAGGAGCCAGGTCAGGCCCGCTGCCGTGGCCGCCGCGATGCGACAGGGCGTGGAGGATCTTCTCGGCCCCCTCGTAGCAGAGAAACGCCCCGCCCGCGATCAGCAGGGGCGGAATCGCCCAGGGCACAAGCCAGCCGATCAGGAGTGCGGCCGGCACGAGGATCGCCTTGTTGACGGCCGACCCCTTGGCGACAGCCCAGACCACGGCCAGTTCCCGGGCCGGATCGACCCCGATCACCTGCTTGGCGTTCAGCGCCAGGTCATCCCCGACCACGCCGGCCGTCTTGGTCGCCGCCACCTTCGTCATCGTGGCCACGTCGTCGAGGACGCTGGCGATGTCGTCGAGCAGCAGCAGCAGGCTGGTGGCCATGAGCATCCTGGCAGGGCCGCGGAGAGATCCCACGACGCTGTCAGGATACGGCAATCGCGGTGGTCCGGCCATCACCATCGCGCCGGCTCCGCGCATCCCTGCGCCCACGGTTCAGCTCCGCGGGATTCCCCCCCGACAGCCCGCGGAGGCCGCCCGGCTTGGCAGACCGAGCACGGCCGCCAGGCTCAGCCGCCATGGCTGCCTGACGACCCGCCCGAGGAGCCCCACGACCCACCCGAAGATCCCCACGACCCGCCCGAGGAGCCGTGCCGCCGGGCCCGCCGCGCCATCCGCCGGGCATGCCGGCCGCCGCCGCTGCTGCCGCCCGAGGAGCCCCAACTTCCGTGGCTCGACGACCCGACCGAGCCGCCGGAGGAGCCGCCGGATGACCCGCCCGACGAGCCACCTGATGAGCCGCCGTTGCTCCCATACACCACGGTGCCGTACTGGTCGTGCCAGCCGGCCTCGACATCGAGCGGCACCGCCGCCACGGCGGCGCACAGCACCATCATCGCCACGCTTTTTGAAACACGGTTCACACGCATCGCATCAGACTCCCGGGAGGTGGTGGCCGTCACCGGAAGTCGCGAGGGCGGCACCCGATGCGCGGCCTTGCAACGCCGCAAACCTACGCGCGACCCACCCCCAAGAATCAAGTCGGCGA
>JBIKXY010000166.1:0-6386 GCA_044355515.1 Pirellulales bacterium | reverse complement strand
CTCGCCCCGCTGCTGCGCGGCCATCAGCGTCTGATACTCGCGGAGCGTGAGGTCGTCGTGGTCGTCGTCCTCGCTGGTGAGAAACTCGAACCCCACCCGGGCCTTGGCATCCCAGCCGTCGATGTGAAACGAGACCCCGTGCTCCTGAAACGGGATGTTTCGCACGACCTTGTAGCCCCGGTCGCGAAACAAGCGGGCCAGCAGGTCGCAGGCCCGGGTCTCGGAAAGCAGATCGAAGGCGGCCATGAAAAAACCTCGGAGGGGGGTGACGGGCGAGGAAGACAGTCTGGGAGAAGGATACCGCACCCGCCACGCGGCGGCCCAGTCGCGCTGCCCCGATCTCGGCGATGCCGGGCCTGCGACAACCGCCCGGGATTGCTGCCGCCGCAGCCTGAAAAACCCGCAAGCCGAAACTGCTCTGGCCGCGAGGCCGCCGCCGCCGCTAGGGTTTTTCTCGCGGGTCCGACGGCCCGCGGCAGTCCCACGGTCCGAGATCCGAACCCTGACAGGAGCCTGTTCGATGGGCAAAGGCAACAACGCGCAGAAGAACGACAAGAAGAACAAGAAGCCGAAGCAGGACAAGACCAAGACCCCCGTCAAGAAGTGAGTGCGGGCCGGGCCGTGCTCCGGCCCGGCCGCCTCTCCCCCTCCATGCCCGAGCTCCTCCTCCCGCTCTCGATTTTTCTGGCGGAGATGGCCGTCGTCGCGATCTCGACGATGCGGATCATCTTCATCGGCCGCGGCCTCAAGGCGATGGCCGCGGGGCTCGGCTTCTTCGAGGTCACGATCTGGCTGTTCGCGATCGGCCAGGTGATGACGAACCTCGACAGCCCGGTTTGCTTCGCCGCGTTCGCCGGCGGGTTCGTGGCGGGCAACTACCTCGGCATGAGCCTCGAGCAGCGGCTGGCGATCGGCTCGGTGCTCGTGCGGGTGATCACGGGCGGCGACTCGCGGCAACTCGTCGCGCTCCTGCGGGACGCCGGCTGCGGCGTGACGCGGATCGGGGCCCACGGGCTCCAGGGGCCGGTCGAGATCGTGTTCACGGTGATCCGCCGGCGGCGGCTCGGCGAGGTGCTCGCGCTCGTGCGTCAGTTCGACGCCGACGCCTTCTATTCGATCGACGAGCTCCAGGCGAGCGCGAGCCGGTCAGCCTGCGGCCCGCGGGACGCGGCCACGCTTCCCCACGCCGCCCCGGAGCCGGCCCGCGCCGCGGCCCACGTCCGCCGCGCCGCCTGACGAGGCCCGGGCACCCTGCGGGATGGTGCAGGGCTCGAACGGGCTCAGGGACGTGGCCCCAGCCGCCGGCCTGGTCAGCATGCCCCCGGATGACGGTGAACCAGGACGCTCGAGCACGGCCTGAGCTTTGGTTTTCCGGATCAGGTTTTCCGGATCAATGGACATACACCAGCCGCAGCCCGCCCCATTCGACCGTCGTGCCCAGCGGATCCGCCGTCGTCGTGACCTCGCGGGTCATCACTCCCAGGTCGGTCACCGCGGCCCGATGCGAAAGGACGAACTCGTCGATCGCCTTGCGGACATCCGGAAAGAACGCGTCGTGAAAGAGGATGTAGCCGCCGTGTGCCATGAACGGCAGCACGCCGTTCGCATCGCGGACCGCGCCGTGATAGCTGTGGTCGCCATCGATCAGCACCAGGTCGAACGGCCCGCCTGCCGCGGCCGCAACCTCGGGCAGGATCTGCGGCGAGAATCCCCTGAACATCCGGGCGCGGGATTCCAGGCGGGCCCAATCTTCCGGCGCCACCCGCGGCTCGGGATCGACGCAGAAAATGCGACCGTCGCCGCCCAAGGCCGCCATCGCGCTTGCCACGATCAGCGCCGACCCGCCCTTGAGCGTGCCGATCTCCATGTATCGCGACGGCCGCAGGCAAAAGGCGAGCGTGAAGAGCGTCAGCCGTTCGGCCCGCGTCATCCACACCGGTGCCGATGTCAGAACGCCCAGCTGGTCCAGGTCGAACTCGGATTGAAATGGCGTCACGTCGAAGCGAGCGACCGCTGCCTGGCGCTGGCCGACCGTCGGGCCTGCATCGCTGCCGGTGTTCGTCTCTGCAGCCGATACGTCGCCAAAAAGCCGAGAACGGAGATTTTCAAACATCGCGCGGGGCCCTCTCGGGGTGAAAGGAAAAAAGTAGAAACGGTGCCTGGCACCAAAACTGGGCAATCTGGGCAGGATTTTCAGCAGCAGCCGCTGCCGTCGACGCCGCACTTCTCCGGGGCCAGGCAGGCGGTGTGCTTGGTCCCGAGATAGAAGAGCAGCCCGGCGGGTGTGACTTCGAACCCGCCGACCGGGTATTGCGAGATCGCCGCCGCCTCGTATTCCACCTCGACCGGCAGGTCGTCCCGCTCGAGCACCGCCCCGGCCACCTCCATGATCGCCGCCAGCTTGGTCGTCTCCAGCCGATGGTCGGTGTCGTCGGCCACCCAGATCTGGAGCAGGCAGGAGGCCGCCGAGCGGACGGTGCCGCCGCAGTCGATGAAGTCCTTCCGCACCCGCCCGACTTCGGTGATGTGGTAGTGGGCCGGCACGAACGACTTGTCGGGCAGCATCCAGTGCATCGTCACGCCGGGATGGGCGGCCAACGCCGCCCGAAACTCGTTCACGGTCATGGGTCAACTCCGAACCGGGAGATCGAGCGACTCGAGCAAGCCGCGCACCTTGGCTTCGACCAGGTCCCGGACGGCTCGAAACTCGTCCGGCGGCAGCTCGCGGGGATCCGGAATCTGCCAGTCTTCCCGCCGGCCCGCGATCACGAGCGGGCATTCGTCTCCGCAGCCCATCGTCACCGCCACGTCGACCGGCGTGCCGTTGAACTCCGCCAGGCCCTTGGAGGCGTGGGTGGTCAGGTCGTACCCCAGCTCCTTCATGGCCGCGATCGCCTTGGGGTTGATCCGCCCCGAGGGCCGCGACCCGGCGCTGACCGCCCGGACGCGATCGCCGCCGTGCATCCGGGCGAAGGCCTCGGCCATCTGGCTGCGGTTGGAGTTTTCGACGCAGACGAACAGCACGGTCTTCATGGGCATCCCTCCAGTGTCCCGGGGCCGCAGCACGGGCCCGGCCGCAGGCAGCGGCAGAGCGGCACGCCGGCCAACGCGCCGACGACCGGCGCGAGCAGATAGATCCAGAGCGAGCCGAGCTGCATCGCCACGACCGCCGGCGCCAGCGAGCGGGCCGGATTCATCGACGCCCCGCTGATCGGGCCGGCGAACAGGGCCTCGAGGCCGATCACACCCCCCACGATCACGCCCGCCAGCAGCCTGAGGTCGCGCCGGCCCGCGGAGACGGTCAGCACCACGACCATCAGAATCAGCGTCAGCAGCCCCTCCAACACGAGCGACTGGACCGCGCTCCCTGCCGGCAGGGTGGCCCCGAGCGTCAGGCTCTGGGGAAACAACAGCCGCAGCAGGCCGCTGGCCAGGATCGCCCCGCCGCACTGGCTGGCCAGGTAGGGCAGCACCGAGGCCCGATCGAACCGCCCGGCCGCCCACAGCCCAAGGGTGACCGCCGGATTGATGTGGCATCCGGAGATGTCGCCAAGGGAATAGACGAGCGCCATCACCACGAGCCCGAACGTGAGCGCCACGCCCACGTGGGAGACCCCGCCGCCGGTCACCTCGTTGACCACCACGGCGCCGGTGCCGGCGAACACGAGGCAGAACGTGCCGAAGGCTTCGGCGCACAACCGTGGTGAAAACATGTGTTCCTGCGGAATGGCCGCGAACCGGCGGCGCGGCCCGGCGGCCCGCCCAGGGAGCATGATACCGGTGGTCATCAGCCGGAAGCTGGTTGCAGAAGACCGGTTGAGGAGGCTATTATTATGATAAATGCCGCTACTCCTGGCGTTTATCATGGTTTTCATCCCCCGCTCCCTCGATCTCGGACGCCTCGTCGCCGCCGAGTCGGCGTTTTTGCTCGGCCCGCGGCAGACCGGCAAATCGACGCTCATCCGGAAGTCGCTCCCCGGCTGCCGTGCCTACAACCTGCTGCACACCGATGTGTTCGTGCGACTGAGCCAACGCCCGTCTCGGCTCCGAGAAGAGCTCCAAGCCGACGATTCCCTCGTCGTGATCGACGAGGTGCAGAAGCTGCCGATCCTGCTCGACGAAGTGCAGTCGCTGATCGACGAGCGGGGCCTGCGCTTCCTGCTCACCGGCTCCAGCGCTCGTCGCCTGTTTGCCCGAGGCGTTAATCTCCTGGGCGGCCGGGCGCGAATCAAGACATTGCATCCGCTCACGTGGAAGGAGTTGGGGTCGGCCTTCGCGCTCGACAAGGCGTTGGGAAGGGGGCTCCTCCCCTCGATCTACTTCTCGGACGACCCGCGCGCCGACCTGGACGCCTATCTCGGGCAGTATCTCAAGGAGGAGATCGCCGCCGAGGCGGCCGTCCGCAACCTGCCGGCATTCAGCCGCTTTCTGCCCGTCGCAGGCTTGAGCAACGGCCGGCTGATCAACTACGCCAATATCGCCAACGACTCGCAGGTGCCGCGGGCGACGGTGCAAGAATATTTCCAGATTCTTCGCGACACGCTGATCGGCGTGGACCTGCCCGCCTGGAAGCGGACGGCGAAGCGGAAACCGATTTCCACGAGCAAATTCTTCTTCTTCGACGTCGGTGTGGCCGGCCACCTCCAGCAACGCCGGCGCGTCGCCCCGGGCACGCCCGAGTTCGGGGAGCTGTTCGAGGCCTTCTTTCATCATGAGCTGCGCACTTTTTGCGACTACGCCGGCCCGTTTCCCCTGCACTACTGGCGCAGCACGTCCGGTTTCGAGGTGGATTTCATCCTCGACGATCGGACGGCGATCGAGATCAAGGCGAAGACCGTGGTCGGAGACCACGACCTCCGAGGCCTGAAGGCGCTGTGCGAGGAGACGACGATGGACCACGCGGTCGTGGCCTCGCTCGAGACTGTTCCACGCCGTGTCGGCCGGATCGAGATCCTGCCCTGGCAACTGGTGCTGGAGCGGCTCTGGGACGGCGACTTGACCCGCTGAGAACCGCCGCGACCCGCCCCCGGGCATGGGAACGGCTCGGAGGTCATAATCCCACCGCGTCGCCCCCCCTTCACCCGCTCGCGGCCCTCCGCCCTCCCGCCATGAAGCCTACCCGGTTGCTCGAGCGGGCCGTCACGCCCGACGGCACCCCGCTCACGCTCCACGAGCACGACGGCACCCTCTCGATCCGCGTGGCGGGCGTCGAGCTGATGTCCACGCGACAGCACCACTCCGAGGAGCGCATGGCCGAACTGGCCTGCGCCGACCTGGGCGACCGCAGCCGGGCGACGGTCTTGATCGGCGGCCTCGGCCTCGGCTTCACGCTCCGCGCGACGCTTCGCCACGTCGCCGCCGACGCCCGGGTGGTGGTGGCCGAGTTCGTGCCGGCCGTGATCGCCTGGAACCGCGATCCGGCCTACGGGCTCGCCGCCGACGTGATCGACGACCCGCGGGTGGAGATCGTCGCCCGCGACGTGGCCGAGGTGCTCTCCGAGAGCCGCGGCCGGTTCGATTCGATCATGCTCGACGTCGACAACGGCGCCGGCGGCCTGACGGCGGCGGCCAACGCCGGCCTCTACGGGATGAACGGCCTGGGAGCGGCCCGGGCGGCGCTCCGGCCGCGCGGCCGGCTCGCCGTCTGGTCGGCCGGCCCCGATCACCGGTTCCTGGCCCGCCTGGAGGAGGCGGGCTTCACGGTCGAGGTCGTGAAGGCCCGCACGCACCCCACCGGCGGCAGTTGGAACACGATCTTCGTGGGCACGCGAGCCTGACGGAGATCCCGCCCGATGGCAGCTCCGCACGCATCCACCATGCCCAACCTGCCCGGTCGGCCGGTGCCGAGACTTGGCCGCAGCCATCACTCGGCCCGCGGGCCGACTGCGACCCGCTCGAACGTGACCTCGCTCAGGTCGCCCTGCCGGCTGGCGTGCTCGATCGTGATCGAAACGACCCGCCCCTCGGCGTCCAGGTCGACATACAGATCGGGGCTGAGCTCTCGGGGCTCGTGAGCGGTGGTCGTGCCGATTTCGACGAGCGCCGCGTCGGTGTCTTCAAAATACCTGACCTTCATCACTCGGCTCCGCACAGTCGCGAGCAAAAAAAAGCGTTGTGAACGTCGTCCGGTCCGGCAGGAGGATGACCCGCAAGGCCCGCCCACCGGCCTCCGGGATGCCTCTCCAACGCCGCACCCGGTCATCAGACTGAATCTCCTCGACCTCGGGTTCATCGATGACGAGCACGATTTAGTCGTCTTGGATGATACTCCGGTCCGGCCGCAGGCAGACATGCCGAAAATACGAGGTCGTCGGGCGATCGAGCATCCCATCACGCACTTCTTGCGACTTCAGCCGGCCCCGCCGCCGCCCGCCTCCAGGGCCTCC
>JBIKXY010000244.1:0-4427 GCA_044355515.1 Pirellulales bacterium | reverse complement strand
GCCAACATCCTGGATCGCGTGGCGCGGATGATGGGCTTCGGGGTGGTGCGCGGCAGCACGTTTCGGGGTGGCTCGACGGCCCTGCGGGAGCTCGCCGAGCGGGCCGCCGTCGGCAATCTCACGATCACGCCCGATGGCCCGCGGGGCCCGCGCCGGCGGCTGGCGCCGGGCTGCGTCTTCCTGGCGAGCACGCTCGGGATCCCGATCGTGGCGATGGGGATGGGCTACGAGCGGCCCTGGCGGGCGGGCACCTGGGATCGGTTCGCGATCCCGCGGCCGTTCTCGCGGGCCCGGGGCGTGGTCAGCCGCGCGATCCACATCCCCCCGGACCTGGATCGCGACGCGATCGAGCAGCACCGGGCGGGAGTCGAGACGCTGCTTTCGCATCTCTCCGACGAGGCCGAGGCCTGGGCTACCGCGGGCGGCCGCCGGCCGGGGCAGCAGCCCGTCCGCCAAGAGCCGTCGCGGGTGGCCCGGGCGTTGGCCCGCGAGCCTGGCGATCCGGGGGTGCCGCTCACCGAGGAACTCGCCCGCCACGGCCTGCCGACCGACGCCGCACGGGCCGCGGCCTGAGGCGGCCGAGTCAGCGGGCTTGCAGCCGCTGCTCGAGTGATTCGATCCGTGCCTCGAGCCGGCGGATCTCGTCACGCAAGACCTGCGGGTCTTCTGGCGTGGTCGCGGGCCTTTGCGCCATGGTCGGCGCCGGCTGCGGCACGAGCGTGGGCACCTGCGTGGCCGCCGGTCCGGCTTGGCCCAGCAGCGCCTGCTCGAGCGGCTGCTCGAGCGTCTGCAATTTCACCTCGGCCCGCCGCGTTGTGCCGCCGGGCAGCACGTAGTCGAGCGGCACCGGCCTGCCCACCGGACCGGCCGTCACCAGCCGCGTCAGCTCATCGGGCGAACGCACCGGACGCTGGTCGAGGGCCACGATCACGCTGCCCGGCGGCACGCCGGCCTTCGATGCGGGCAGCTCACCCACGACGCCGATCACGTAGGCGCCACTGGCCTCGGGCAGGCCGAACCGGGCTTGCATGCCGGTATCGATCGGAATGGTCCGCACGCCGAGCGCCGTCCGGCCGCGGCCGGCGATCGTTGAATCGGCCCCGGCCGCTGAACTGGCCACGCGGGCAGGAGTGAACGCGGGCGAGGGAGTGGGGGCGGCTGGTTCCGCGGGGGCGGTCCAGCGTTCGGCCTGCGGAGCTGGCGCGGAGGTCGGGGCAACCGCCGGGGGCGTGGCTCGGGCAAAGGCCGGGGGAGTGGCCGGTCGTGGTGCGAACTCGGCCGCCGGCGGCGCCGGCAGCGTGGCGGTGGGGGTGGGCGGAAGTTCCTGGGCGGTCGCCGCGGTGACCCAGGCGCGAGAGGCCGGTGGCCGTTGGACGGCGGCGAGCGTCACGTCGGCCAACTGCTCGTCACGGGCGATCGCCAGCCGGACTCGTTGCCCGGGTGCGATCACGGTCAGGGCGTGGGCGACATCGTCGCTGTTCCGGAGCGGCAAGCCATCGATGGCCCGCACCTCGTCGCCGACGCGGATGCCTGCGGCGGCCGCCGGTCCCTCGGCATCCACCCGGTCGATCGTCCAGCGGCCAGGCGTGCTGGACTCGGCCACACCGATGCCCAGCCAGCCGTTGCCCGGGGCACCGGCGGCAGCGTTGGCGGGTGACGGACTCACCGTGGCGGCCGGCAAGGCGACCTCCGGCGGCGGTGCCGGCAGACTGACCGGGGGTGTCGCCGGCGCTGCGGCCGGAGCGGGCGCGATCTCCGGCGGCTTGAAAGGCAGCGGGATCGGCTCACCGATCGAGATGTCGCCCGCTTCGAAAGCTGGAAGCGTCGCAGGGGCGGCCGGTTCTTCCCCCTGCAGGCTGGTGCCGGGGAGAATCGTGACGACGGCGGCGAGCCAGCCGAGGCAAGCTGCCGCAACCCGGAACAAATCAACCGGTGATCCGCCTGCTCCCATCTCGAACGCTCCCATGTCGCGGCGGCTTTTTCGCCCCGAGTTGTCACAGTATACAGGCAACGGCAGGCTGTGCAGGCAGCGGTCAGCGGGCGGAAAAACGCGTCTTGATCACCGCGGCCGCCGCGTTTGTCGCGGTGTGCTGTCATGGTTTGACAGCAGTGCATGCACTCCTATACTCGCGCGGTCGCGATCGGAAAGCCGGCGTCGCGAACTGCCTGAGTCGATCACGGGCGGGAATGGATTTTGATCGGGCCGAGGAGTCGGTCCGACCGTGGTGCACAGGGAAGGAGCCATGCGTAGAGCCGTCGCGTCCGCGGCCATCGAATCACGGTCGCCCGCCGAGCGCGTGCGGGCCGCGGTTCGGGAGCGGATCGGCGACGAGCGGTTCGCCGTCTGGTTCGGCGAGGCCATCTGGCTGCCGGGGGCCGACGGCACGGGCATCGTGGTGCAGGCCGGCGCCGGCCTGACGCACGAATGGCTGCGACGGACCTTCCGCCGCGATGTCGAGGCGGCGACCGTCGCGGTGTTGGGGCCGCGGGCAACCGTCGCCTGGGAGCCCGCTCCAGCGGCGGTGGTGGTCAACGCCGCCGATTCAACGGCGGCAGCGGCGAACAGCCTGGCCGTGGTGCGGCCTCCGGAGACCGACGTGGCCGTTGTTCCCGCGGCTCCCGCCGGCGCGAGCGGGCGGCGAGCCGGCCGGAGTCTGGCCGACTTCGTCGCGGGTCCGAGCAACAAGATGGCGTTGTCCGCCGTGGAACTGGCCGCGGCCAGGCCCGGGGAGATGTCGCCCTTGGTGGTGCATGGGCCCGGCGGTGTCGGCAAGACGCATCTGCTCGAGGGGCTGTGCGAGCGAGCCCGGGAGTTGCGACCCGGCACGACAGCGGTGTTCCTTGCGGCGGAGCAGTTCACCACGGGCTTTCTTCAGGCCCTGCACGGCAGCGGCCTGCCGGGCTTTCGCCGCACCTGCCGGTCGGCGGAGCTGCTCGTGATCGACGACCTCCAGTTTTTTGTGGGCAAGCGGGCCACGCTTCAGGAGCTTCAGCAGACGATCGACGCCCTCCAGCGGCAGGGCCGGCAGGTGGTGCTCGGCTGCGACCGGGAGCCCGAGTCGCTGCCCGAGCTCGGAGCCGAGCTGCTGGCGCGGCTCCGCGGCGGAATGGCCGCCCGGATCGCGCCGCCCGACTACGACGTGCGGCGCGAGATCGTCGCCTCGCTCTGTCGCGGCCGCGGCCTGGCGGTGCCCGACGAGGTCGTTCACTACGTCGCCGCCTCGATGACCAGGCATGCCCGCGAGCTCTACGGTGCCGTCAATCGGCTCGAGGCCGCGAGCAGGATGCTGGGGGTGCCGGTGAGCCTGGGTCTCGCCGAGGAGGCGCTCGCCGATCTGGTGCGGGCAGGGGGCCGGAGCGTGCGGCTAGCCGACATTGAGAAGGCCGTCTGCCAGGCCTTCGGGATCGATCGCGGCGGCTTGCAGTCGGGCAGTCGTGCCCGGGCCGTGAGCCACGGCCGGATGCTGGCCATGTATCTGGCCCGCAAACACACCCATGCGGCGCTCTCCGAGATCAGCGGCCACTTCGGCCGCCGCAGCCACTCGACGGTGATCGCGGCGCAAAAAACGGTGGCCGAGTGGCTGGCCACGCGGGCGAGGGTCGTGCTCGCCGAGTCGGCCTGGGACATCGAGGAGGCGATCCGCCGCGTCGAGGACATCCTCCGCGCGGGATAGCGAGCCTTCTCGACGGCTGCAGGGGCAGTGCCGTGCTTGCAGCAGCCTTGGCAGCCCGCGACCTTCATCTCCGGCCGGACGATCTGCACGCCAGCGATGCCTTTCCTGGCCGACCACCTGCGGCCCGAAAATCATTGTGTACTTTAGTACACATTCAAGTCCGTACGCAAGCCGGAAACGCTCGGGCCTGCCAACGGCCCGCAGGCCCCGCAGGTTGCCCAGCCGGCCCGGCTTGTGTCCGTCCGGCGAGTCGGGTTGTAATCCGGCGAATAACGGTGTTAGGCCGCACTGAGTGCGGCTCAACTTAGATCGTCATGCTCGTCCGCGGAAAGGGAGAACTGCCATCGACGCCCTGCCTTCCGCTTTGGCAATAGGCCTGCCTCCCGTTCTGGCAATAGTTGTGTTTTGCCTAAACGCGGGTATCCATCTTGCCTTCGCTGTTTCTGTTTGGAGTGACGCCGCGCAGTTGCCGCCCTCGCGTCGCTCGGCCCTGGTTGCCCCGTTTGTATGGTTTCTGGCCACTCTGCTCGGCGGTCTGCTGACGGCAGGCCTCTATTGGTTGATGCACCACTCGACCATAGCACCTGACGTCTACTGTCAATCAAGGACCAAGTTGGCAGGTGATCCAGAGGAGCAGTGAAGCCACGGACGACAGAAGAGAATGGCATAACAAAGCAATGCAGCGGACTCGCGATAAAGTCGGTCCTGATGGAAAGTCCAAGGGCGCGAGCCGCTGATTGCAATCGTTCGGCA
>JBIKXY010000243.1:0-4455 GCA_044355515.1 Pirellulales bacterium | reverse complement strand
ACTAATGGCCTGCAAGACATCGCATCCTGGCTACTTTGAGGCGGTGTTTGACCATGGCGGTGACCCCAACATTCGGCATGCCGGACCGTTGGGGTGTTCGCACACGCCGTTGTTCACGATTGTTTCAGGCGATGCAGGCAACAAAAAGGTGAAGCTAAAGCGTCTGATTGACTTGGGCGCCGATATGAATGCTCTCGCCTTGGGGACAACACCTCCAGGAATGGCCGTAGGGTGGGGTGGACAGTACGACCTAGCGATCATGATGGTTGAGTCCGGGGCAAACTTTAGGACGTACGACGAAAACGAGGTCCAGCGGCTGATTCACAGAGTCGCCAGCCAGGAACGTCGCCTGAACGAGTACACCCCCGAGCAGCGGGCAGGGTTTCACGAATTGGTGAAGTGGCTTGAAGATCATGGCGAGTCGTACGAAGCTGCGAAGGCGGACATCGCTCGTTGGGATTCGTGGTCCCGGTCAACCGGTGAGTTTCGCAGGAAAATGGACGCAGAGATCGCGGAGCGCAAGGCCCGCGAGCAGGCCGAGGCCGAGCAGAAGCCGGAGTAAGCCCATGCGTTCGCCGGCTCATCTCATGGCGGGCGCACTGTGCCTGGCCACCGCGGGTTGGGGCCTGCTGGCGATGCTTCCCGGAGCGACCGTCCATCAGCGCTGCGGGTGGAAGGCGGAGGAGTATTTCACCGACCCGCAGGTGATCGCGCTCTGCCACGCCATCGAGGCCAACGATCTTGCCGAGATGGAGCGGCTCGTGAAGGCGGGGGCCGACGTCAACGCGCAGGGCAAAGACAAGATGACGCCGCTCCTGTGGGCGTTTCCGGACAACCACCTGCCAAGGTTCAAGTGGCTGCTTGAACACGGTGCGAATCCAAACGTGGTGGTCGAAGGGGAGTTCAACACGCGGCAAACCATCAGTCGTGGAGACTCGGTAACGTACATGGCCTGCAAGACATCGCATCCGGGCTTCTTCGAGGCGGTGTTTGACCATGGCGGGGACCCAAACATTCGGCATACCGGCCCGTTGGGGTTTTCTCAGACGCCGTTGTTTGCAGTGATTACCCGCGGCGGCGGTGACAAGGCGGCAAAAATACGCCGGCTTATTGATTTGGGGGCCGACATGAACGCGCTTTCAAATGGAGGGACCCCCGCCATGCAGGCCGTGAGCTGGTTCGGGCAGTATGAACTCGCGATCATGATGCTCGAAGCGGGCGCGAACTTCCGGACGTATGGCGAAAGCGAGAGCCAGCGACTCATTCACATCGTTACCAAACAGGAACGTCGCCTGAACGAGTACACCCCCGAGCAGCGGGCAGGGTTTCACGAACTGGTGAAGTGGCTCGAAGATCATGGCGAGTCGTACGAAGCCGCGAAGGCGGACATCGCCCGTTGGGATTCGTGGTCCGGCGCTACGTTTCGCGAGAAGATGGACGCCGAGATCGCGGAGCGCAAGGCCCGCGAAAAGGCCGAGGCCGAGCAGAAGCCGGAGTAAGCCCATGCGTTCGCCGGCTCAACTCATGGCGGGCGCACTGTGCCTGGCCACCGCGGGATGTGGCTTGATGGCAATCGTGCCTGGCGCGACCGTCCATCAGCGATGCGGATGGAAGACGGAGGAGTATTTCACCGACCCGCAGGTGATCGCGCTCTGCCGCGCCATCGAGGCCAGCGATCTTGCCGAGATGGAGCGATTGGTGAAAGCGGGGGCCGACGTCAACGCCCAGGGTAAAGACAAGATGACGCCGCTTTTGTGGGCGTTTCCGGACAACCAGTTGCCGCGGTTCAAGTGGCTGCTCGAGCATGGTGCCAATCCGAACGTGGTGGTCGAGGGGGAGTTCAACACCAGGCAATCCATCAGCAGCGGAGACTCGGTGACCTTTATGGCCTGCAAGTCCTCTTTTCCAGGCTATTTTGATGCGGTGTTCGATAATGGCGGCGACCCGAACATCCGTCATACCGGCCCTCTGGGTTTCGGGCATACCGCTTTATTTGCGGTGATCACTCGCGGGTCGGGTGACAAGGCGGCAAAGATACGCCGATTGATCGACTTGGGCGCGGACATCGACGCTCCTGCCATGGGAACCACTCCGGTTATGCAAGCAGTGTCTTGGGGTGGTCAGTTTGACCTTGCTCTTGGCATGCTCGAGGCGGGCGCGAACTTTCGAGCTTACGAGGAGAACGAAGTCCAGCGGCTGATACATGTTGTTGTGCGGCAAGAGGCTCGTCTGGAGGGGTGCAGCCCGGAACAAAGAGCCAAGTTTCAAAATCTTGTGTCTTGGCTTGAAGAGCGTGGGGAATCATACGCTCAAGCAAAAGCCGACCTGGATCGTTGGGATTCGTGGTCCGGCGCTACGTTTCGCGAGAAGATGGATGCCGAGATCGCGGAGCGCAAGGCCCGCGAGCAGGCCGAGGCCGAGCAGAAGCCGGAGTAAGCCCCTGCGTTGGCCGGCTCCGCTCATGGCAGTCGGGATAATCCGGGACGGGAGCGGATTTGCCCCCACCGCTCTCCTGACTCGCTCCTCTCCTCGCCGGCACCGCCACGCAGGGCACGGCCTCCATCGTCGTCGGCGGCACGCCTGGAACGCGCACGTTCGGCGCCGGCGCCGCCGTGGGCGTGCCCGCGGCGTTCAAGTCGTTCTGCGTCGAAGCTGCTCATTCCCCGAGATAGAGCGCCAAGGCCTCGTCCAGCCGCGGCATCCAGTCGGGTGGGGCGACCGCAATGAACTCGCCCAGCCGTTGCTTGGTGACTTGCCGCAGGCCGGGCAGGACGGCGAACGAGTCCCTGCCCGGGAAACCAGGCACCTGGAGCCGCAGCGGCCAGATCTCACCGGGGGAGGTCGACAGCGGGATCACCACCACGCTGTCAAGAATCTCGTTTTGGATCGAGTTGGAAATGACCAGAGCCGGTCGGGTCTTGCCGAACTCCGGCGGCTGCGTTGGGCCGAGGTTCACCCAGCAGATGCCGCCACGTCTCATGGAGCATTCCGATTTTCAGTCGGCGGGGACGCCAAGTCGGCCCGTTCCCATTCGTCCAGCCACTCCCGCTCCTCCGGATGCGACTCGACGAAGGTGCGATACGCCGCCGCTGCCTCGCGAACTTTGTGTTGGTCGAGGTTTTTCCGCAGCACCGTGCGCACGTAGGCAGTCACGCTCTGGCCCGGCGGCTTCGCCCGTTCGATCTCGGTCAGTAGTTCACCGTCGATCTTGATGGTAGTTGCCTTCATGCCAGAAATCTACCACATCAGCATGACGTTAGCAACGCAAAGGGATGGTAGTCATCACCGGGCCAAGACGCCGGTGGTGGGCTCTGAAAAAAGGACAGGCACAGTCCTGAAAAAGGACAGGCACAGTCGTGGTGCTTCACGGCCGGGCCGCTGCCGACGGTGTCTCCGCCAGTTACATGACGGCCGTCCCGGCAAGCCCGGCAAGCGGTGCCGATTCGGGTGAAAATCCTGCCTCTGGCGGCTCCGGGCGGTCGATTTCCGGGTGAGTTTCCGCGGAAGCCGAGGGCCGCCGTGCGCCGTCGTTTCCTCCATCGCAGTTACAGCCGCGGCCGCGCGGCGGTCTGCCTCGTGCTGGCCATGGTGCCCGCGGTTCGCGGCGTGGCCGCCTTCGAACTCAACGCCGACCGCGACGCCTTCACGCCCTCGACCTTCTGCGTCGATCCCGGTCACGGCCTGGTCGAGGGGTCGCACGTCTACATCGACAACCTCGCCGGCCTGCCCACCAACAACTACCCCGAGTTGCTCGTGCGGCACGGGGCCACCGAGTGGTGGGAGTGGCGGTTCGGCGTCAACTACGGTGTCGGCTCGCAGGGCAACGTCGTCACGAGCGTGGAGGTGGGGGAGGGCACGCTCGACGGCAGCACGCTCTACGAGTCGAGCATCCTCTACGGCTTCAAACTGGCGACGTCGCAGCAGGACGGCTGGCTGCCGGAGAGCTGCTTCATCATGGAGGGGGCGACGCCGACCTATGGCGACGCGTTCGGGACGGTGCCGGTGGCGACCCTCGTGGCGGGCTGGGAACTCGACCGCGAATGGCGGCTCGACGGCGCGATCCGCTACGCCTACTCCGAGGCCGCCGAGAACTGGTTCACCCGCTGGAGCCCCTCGGTGGTGCTGCGGGTGCCGGTGACCGAGCGGTGGGAGGTGCACGCCGAGTGGTTCGGTTCGTTCACCCAGGGGCTCGCGGACGACACCCACCGGCCGTTCTTCAGCCCCGGCACGCACTACAACATCACCCGCCACGTCGAGCTCGGCCTGCGGGTGGGCTGGGGGCTGACCGCCGAGGCCGCCCCCTTCTTCTCCGACGCCGGGATCGCGATCCAATACTGACGCGGACGAAGACGCAGCTTCCGGCAGTCAGGCGGCTTCCGGGTCGTCCTGAAGATGCGGCCGACCGCGGTACAGGATGGCGATCGGCACGAAGGCCACCGCCGCGGCGAGCATGCA
>JBIKXY010000242.1:0-4456 GCA_044355515.1 Pirellulales bacterium | reverse complement strand
GTCGGCGGCGGAACGGGCCAGCAGCCGCAGGCTGTCGATGCTCTTTGACGGCCAGCTTCCGGGATCGGAGCGCCAGGAGACTTCACAGACCCCCGTGACCCGCAGCACCGCCCCCGGCGCGAGCCCGCGGAGGGCCGCGAACGCGGCGGCCGGCACCGTCGCGGTGACCAGGACGTCGTCGGCCGACAGCGTCAGGACCCCGCCCATGGGCGCCGGCCGCACATCGACAAGCGTGGCCACGAGGCTCGCGAGCAGGCCGTCGGTCTTGGTGAACGCGGCCTCGACGGGCGGCCCGATTTCGGCCGGCGCCGGCTGCGCGGCGGGGCCGAGCGAACGCACGACCGCGTCGACCAGCCCGACCGTCTCGCCCCGCCACGCCAGGAATCCGGACGCCTCCACCTCCTCGCCCACCGCGAAGCCGGCGGGCGAGACCGTCTCCACCCGCGTCGCCCAGATGCCCCGCTGCAGGACCAAAAACCTCCCGGGCACCGCGTAGGTCACGATGCCCGACGTGCGCAGCCGGTGCCGGCGCAGGTCGGCGGTCCTCTGCCGCGAGAGCATCTCGATCGCCACCTGCGGCGCGGCGAACGGCTCGCAGGGGGGCGGCGTGACCACCGTGAACCAGGCCGGCAGTGACACGTTGACCTGCGGCTCGAAGAACGGCGTGTCGTCGCTGGTGCGGGCCAAGACCGGGCCGGCCACGCGGACCTCGGCATCGACGAGCAGCCCCTCCAGCGTCGCGGCCGTGGCGACCGGCGGGACGATGCCGACCGCCTCGGCCAGCACCGGCTTGGCAATGAAGGCCGAAAACCGGCGGCCGTCGGCCGCCAGGCCGATTCGCCAGTGGGTGTCGGCGTCGACGAGGCGATGCACGACACCGGTGAACGCCACCACGGAACAGTTGTAGTCGCCGCTGAAAAACCGCCCCTCGTCGGCCGGGCGGACCTCCGGCAAGGCGGCCGGCCCGCGATTGACGACGGTCCGCGGCCAGAGCCCCGGCGCGATGTGAGGATGGTGGGCCAGGCCCTCGATCTCCACCTCGTCGCCGACGCGGACGTCCGCCGGCGGCCCCGCCCCCTGCCACACGCCATTGCGGGCGGCCGTGGCGAAATCGACGTAGATGCCGGCCGTGTCGTCCTGGAGAACGATATGGGCGTTGCCACGAAACGTGACCACGCCCCGCACCCGGGCTTCCGGGAGTTGCAGCAGGACTTCGGTGGGCAGCGACCGCAGCTCGAGAATCGACTTGAGCGGCACCGCGGGCAGCGCGGGGGGCCCGACGGCGGCCAGCCCGGCCGCCGCGAGCAGGATCAGCCGCGTCGTCCTCCCCGGGGCGGGCGTCGCGGCGATGCGAGCCTGATTCATCGGTGACCGCCCTTTCGCGCGGGAGCCACAGCCGCCACGACGACTGTCCGGGCTGACAGTCTACTCCCGCGGCGGGGGTGTCCGTCGAGCCGGGGGCGGCGGTCCTTCAGGGCCGGTTTCGATCCCCGCCCCCGGCCCGTCGGGAGCGGGCCGAGCGCCGCGAGATTGCGGGCAAGGGGGCAGCCCCGCTGGCGGACGTAGACCGAGGGAGTGACGCCCGTGTGGCGGCGAAAATGGAGCGTGAAGTTGCTCTGGTCGCAGAAGCCGAGGTCGGCCGACACCTCCGCGATCGACCGCTTCCCCTCCCGCAGCGCCTGGCAGGCGGCGCGGATCCGGCACTTGATCCAATACGTGCGGGGGCCGCACCCGAACAGCTCGTGAAACGACCGCTGCAGATGGCGGGGCGACATGCCGCAGGCCTTCGCCAGCCGGGAGAGCGGCGGAAACCGCTGCGGCTCCTGCCACAGGATCGAGAGCGCCGGGTCGAGCCGCCTGCCCGTCACGCCCGGGGCGGTTCCCGCGTGGCAGCGGCGGAGCGTGCCCATCACCCCGATCACGCGGCCGGCGCGGTCGAAGATCGGATACTTGTTGGTCTCATACCAGTCCGGCAGGCCGACCTCGTCGAACCACACGTCCACATGGGCGATGAGCGGCTGCCGCGTCTCGATCACGGTGCGGTCGTCGGCCCGGTAGTGGGCCGCGAACGGCCCCGGCGTGAGTTCCTCGTCGGTGGCGCCGAGCATCTGCTCGTCGCGATCGAGGCCGATGTGGGGGAGGATGCCGCGGCTGAAGAAGAGCGTTTCGCCGGCCAGGTTCTTGGCGAAGAAGAACGTGTCGCCCAGGCCGTCGAAGGCGCGGTGGAAGTGGCTCTCCGGGGCGATCGCCGCCAGGAAGCGGCGCTGCTCGGCCGCCCAGTCGCGGGCCGCGGCGGGCCGCGGCCGGCGGCCGGGCGCTGCGCCACCCGGGGGGTCGGCGGCCGTGCGGCTCATGCTGCTGGCCCGCGCGGCGCGAGCACGCTCTTCACCACGGCGCCCGAATGCATCCGCTCGAAGGCCTCGTGCCAGTCGTCGAGCGGCCACACGCCGCCGACGATCGGCCGCACGTCGAGGGCCCCGCTTGCCAAGAGCGCGATCACCCGCTCCCAGATCGGCCAGTTGTGGCTGAAACTGCCCTGGAGCGTGACGTTTTTCTGCACCAGCGGGTCGAGCGAGAAGCCGAGCGGCTGCGGACCCCAGCCCACCTTCGAGATCCAGCCGGCCGGCCGCACGAGGTCGAGGGCGATCTTCAGCGTGGCGCTCGCGCCGGCCGCGTCGACCACGCCGTCGCAGCCGAGGCCGTCTCGGTCCAGGGCCCAGGCCTTCGCATCCCCCACGATCACCTGGCAGCCATACCGCTCCGCGACCGCGAGCCGGCCCGCGTCGGCGGGCAGGCCGACCACCGCCACCTCCGCGCCGCACAGCCGCGCCATGGCCGCACAGAGGATGCCGATCGTGCCGGGGCCGAGCACCACCACCCGGTCGCCCGGCTCGATCCGCGCGTTCTTCACGACGGCCGAGTAGGCCACGCAACAGGGCTCCGTGAGGCAGGCCTGCTCGAAGGGGAGCCGATCGGGCACCCGGTGCAGGATCCGGGCGGGCACCCGCACGAACCGGGTCATCGCGCCGTCCACGCCGTAGCCGAAGCCCTTGCGGGTGGGATCGAGGTTGTAGAGGCCGCGGCGGGTCATCGGGTTGTCGGGAGAGATGATCGCGGCCGTCTCGCTCACGACCCGATCCCCCTCGCGCCATCCGGCCACGTCGGCACCGACGGCCGCGATCGTGCCGGCGAACTCGTGGCCGAGCACCACGGGATAGTTCACCGGCCAGGAATGGTCGCCGGTCCATTGATGGAGGTCGCTGCCGCAGACGCCGACGTTGGCCACCTCGAGGAGCACGTCGGCCGGGCCGATGGCGGGGGTGGCAACCTCGCGGAGCTCCACCGAGCCGCGGGCTGGGGCAAAATTGACAACCGCGGCCTGCATTCGCGACCTCCGTTCACCCAAGAAGCCCCGGACGGAAGCCCGGGGGAGCGGCTGCCGCATCGTCGCCGGCCGGGCCGTGGATGGCACGGCAGATGAGCCGCAGCGAGCCCTCGAGATCGCCGGCCGCGGTCTTGAAGGCGTCGGCATCGACCGTGAGCGGGGCGCCCAGCACCACCAGCGGCGCGCCATACTGCGGACAGCGGATCGCCTGCTCGAGCGTGAGCCCGCCGACGGCCTGCACAGGCACCCGCACCGCCGCCACCACCTCCCGCAGCTGGTCGAGCGGGCTGGGCATCCGCCGGCCCGCCGCCGCGATGCCGCGCCGCTCGTCGTAGCCGATGTGGTGGATCACGTAGTCGCAGCCGAGGTCTTCGAGCGCCTTGGCCGCCGCCACCATGTCGGGGCAGCCGAGGTTGTCGCCCATCACCTGACAGCCGAAGTCGGCCCCGGCCTTCACGACGCACTTGATCGTTTCCTCGTGGGCCCGGGCCATCACCACCACGTGCGTGGCCCCGGCCTTCGCCATCATCTCCGCCTCGAGGTAGCCGCCGTCCATCGTCTTCAGGTCGGCCACGATCGGCACGTCGGGAAAGGCGGCCCGCAGCCGGCGCACGCCGTGCAGGCCCTCCGCGAGGATCAGCGGCGTGCCGGCCTCGAGCCAATCGACGCCCGCCCGCAGCGCGACCGCGGCCGTGTCGAGGGCCTCGTCGATGTCGGTGAGGTCGAGCGAAATCTGCACGATCGGTTTCATGGGTGCATAGCCTAGCGGAGCCGGCCGCGCGGCTTCTGTAGTGAAAGCGACATCGCCGCGACCCCGGCCGAAAGGGAGTAAACTCGGCGGCGATGCACACCCCCGCCACCACCCCGCCGCGGATCGTCGCCATCGGCGAAACCCTGTGGGATCTGCTCCCCGACGGCGCCGTGTGGGGCGGCGCGCCGGGCAACGCGGCCTGCCACGCGGCCGGCCTCGGGGCGGCCGGCGTGATCGTGAGCCGCGTGGGCCGCGACGACCTCGGCGACCGCGGCATCGCCACGCTCGAGTCGCTCGGCGTCGACTGCCGCCACATGCAG
>JBIKXY010000062.1:0-13614 GCA_044355515.1 Pirellulales bacterium | reverse complement strand
GCCACACGGCCGGATCGGCCGCCACACCCGTGGCCGCCAGAAAAACGACGCCGAGCAGCGAGACTTCGGCCAGGAACATGGTCAGCGGGCTCATGGATCGTTCCCCCCGTCGATGGCTAGCCGTGGATCGCCTTGCCGGCCACGGCCAGCGCCGCCTCCTTCAGGGCCTCGGGCAGCGTCGGATGGGCGTGGCAGACCCGGGCGATGTCCTCGGCGGTGGCCCCGAAGGTCATCGCCGTGGCGGCCTCGGCCACCAGGTTGCCCGCCTCCGGGCCGATGATGTGCACGCCCAGCACCCGGTCGGTGGCCGCGTCGGCGAGGATCTTGACCTTGCCGGTGGTGTCGCCGAGGGTCCGGGCTCGGCCATTCGCGCGAAACGGAAAGCTGCCCTTCTTGAAGGCCACACCCTCGGCCGTGAGCTGCTCCTCGGTTTTGCCGACCGCGGCGATCTCCGGATGGGTGAACACCACCGCCGGCACGAGGTCGTAGTCCACGTGGGCCCAGCCCCCCGTGATGCCGTCGGCGCAGGCCACGCCGTCTTCCTCGGCCTTGTGCGCGAGCATCGGCCCCGGGATGCAGTCACCGATCGCCCAGACGCCCGCGGCAGACGTGCGAAACTGGCCGTCCACCGGGATGAAGCCCCGCCGGTCGGGCTCGATCCCGACCGTCTCGAGGCCCAGGTCGTCGGTGGCCGGGCGGCGGCCGGTGGCGGCCAGCACCCGATCGCACCGGATCGGCTCGGCCCCCTCCACCTCCACGACACAGCCCGCCCGCTCGGCCCGGGCGCCGGTCACCTTGACCCCCAGCCGGATGTCGAGCCCCTGCTTGCGGAACAGTGCGAGCGCCTCGGCCGCGATGTCGCCGTCGATCCCGAGCAGGATCCGGTCGGCGTACTCGAGCACCGTCACCCGCGAGCCCAGCCGCCGCCAGACGCTGCCGAGCTCGAGGCCGATGTAGCCGCCCCCGATCACGACCAGGTGGCCCGGCACCTCCGGATAGCGGAGCGCCTCGGTGCTCGTGCCCACGCGATCGCCATCGGCCTCGATCCCGGGCAGCACCACCGGCCGGCTCCCGACCGCCAGGATCACCCGTGGCGACTCGAGCACGGTCACGCTCCCGTCGGCCGCCGTCACGGCCACCTTGCCCGGCCCGGCCAGCCGGCCGGTGCCGAGATAGCGGGTGACCTTGTGCTTCTTCATCAGGGCGTCGATCCCCTTGGCGAGCGTGGAGACGACGTCGTCCTTCCGCTTCATGAGGGTGGCCAGGTCGAGGGCCACGCCCCCCACCCGCACGCCGTGGGCCGCCAGCTCGTGGGCCGCCTCCTCGTATTTGTGGCTCGACTCGAGCAGGGCCTTGGAGGGAATGCAGCCCACCCGCAGGCAGGTGCCGCCGAGCTGGGGCTCCCGCTCGATCACCGCCGCCGAGAGCCCGGCCTGGGCCGCCCGGATCGCGGCCACATAGCCCCCCGGCCCGCCCCCGATCACGATCAGGTCATGCGTTGTGGAAGCCGTCTGTTCAGACATCATTCACCAGTGCGCTGGGTTGCGTTGGATTGGGTTGGATTGGGTTGAATTGGCGTGCGTGAGGGGTTGCCCGTGCCAATCGAGCGGCGTAGGAAACCGAGCGTAGCCAGGATGGCGAAGCGAGGTTTCCTTCGAGCGACCGGAAGGCAGGATGCCTGAAGGGAGCGTCCGGCGAGATGGCACGGGCAACCCCGTCCCATTGACGAAGACTCACGAAACATCCTGACGAGCCCTTCCTCCGCTCACACTTCCAGCATCAGCCGACTCGGGTCCTCGATCGTGTCCTTGATCCGCTTCAGGAAGGTCACCGCCTCGCGACCGTCCACCAGCCGGTGGTCGTAGGTGAGCGCCAGGTACATCATCGGCCGGATCACCACCTGGCCGTTGACCGCCATCGGCCGCTCCTGGATCGCGTGCAGGCCGAGGATTCCGCTCTGGGGCGGGTTGATGATCGGCGTCGAGAGCATCGAGCCGTACACGCCGCCGTTGGAGATCGTGAACGTGCCCCCCTGGAGCTCCTCCAGTTTGAGCTTGTTTTCGCCGGCCCGGCGGGCGAAGTCGCCGATCGCCAGCTCGACCTGGGCGAACGACATCGCCTCCGCGTTGCGGAGCACGGGCACCACCAGCCCCTTGCCGCCCCCCACCGCGATCCCGATGTCGTAGTAGTCGCGAAACACGATGTGCGGATCGCGATACTCGGCGTTCACCTGAGGCACCGCCCGCAGGGCCTCCACCGCCGCCCGCACGAAGAACGACATGAAGCCGAGCTTCGCGCCATACCGTTCCTGGAACAGGTCCTTGAACTTCTTCCGCAGCTCCATCACGGCGGACATGTCGACCTCGTTGAAGGTCGTGAGCAGGGCTGCCTGCTGCTGGGCCTCGACCAGCCGCTCGGCGATCCGCCGGCGGATCGGGCTGATCAGCTGAAACCGCTCCTCCCGGGAGCCGGGCACGGCCGCCGCGACCGGCGCGGGCACGGCCTTCGGGAGCGGGGCGGGAGCCGGAGCGGCTCGCGGCGCGGCGACCGCCCGGGTCGCATCCTCCTTGGTGACGCGGCCGCCCGGGCCACTGCCCTGGATGCCGGCGGCGGCGACCCCGGCCTCGCCGAGCACCCGGGCCGCGGCGGGCATCACCCGCTGCGGGCCGGCAGGCGGGGCCGGCGGCTGCACCGAGCCGATCGTGGTGCGGCCCTCGGTTCGCTTCACATCGACGACGGGTGCGGGCGGAGCCGGCGCGGCCGCGGCGGCGCCGGCTGGCTCGAGGTAGCCGATCACCTCGCCGACCGTGGCCGTGGCCCCGGAGGCCTTGAGCACCTTCGCGATCGTGCCGGCGGCCGGAGCGGGCAGCTCGACCGTCGCCTTGTCGCTCTCGATCTCGACGATCGCGTCGTCGATCGCGACCGCATCGCCCTCCCGCTTCTTCCAGGCTCCGATCATCACCTCGGTGATCGACTCGCCGACTTCGGGAACCTTGAGTTCGATGGGCATGGATATTGAGAGGGGGTGGTGTGAAGAACAGGATTCGGGCGTGGTCAGCTGGTGAAGGCGGTCGTAAGCAGCTCGTTCTGCTCCATGTCGTGGCTTTTCTTCGAGCCGGTGGCCGGGCTTGCGGCGCTCTGCCGGCAGACGCCCGAGAAGGGCAGCCGGTCGAAGAGCTTGTCGCCCAGATGGATCCGGAAAAACCGCCAGGCTCCCATGTTCTCGGGCTCCTCCTGAACCCAGACCACCGGCGTGCCCGCGGCGTAGCCGGCCAGGGCCGCCTCCAGGGGCTTCCGCGGGAGCGGGTAGAGTTGCTCGACGCGGATGATCGCCACGTCGCGACGGCCGAGCTCCTGCCGCCGCTTCTCCAGCTCGTAGGCCAGCTTGCCGGTGCAGAGCAGCACCCGGCGAATTTCCCGCGGTTCCACGCCCGAGGCGTCGGGGATCACCCGCTGAAACTCGCCCGTGGCCAGATCCTCGAGCGTGGAGACGCAGCCCGGGTGGCGAAGCAGGCTCTTGGGCGTCATCACCACCAGCGGCTTTCGCCAGACCCGGAGCACCTGCCGCCGGAGGCAGTGGAAGAGCTGGGCCGGGGTGGTCGGCTGGACGACCTGGATGTTGTCCTTGGCCGAGAGCAGCAGGAACCGCTCCAGCCGGGCGCTCGAATGCTCGGGCCCCTGTCCCTCAAACCCGTGGGGCAGGAGCATCGCCAGGCCGGAGAGCCGGTTCCACTTGTCCTCGGCGCTGACGATGAACTGGTCAATCACCACCTGGGCCGCGTTGACGAAGTCGCCGAACTGGGCCTCCCACATCACCAGCCCGTCGGGGCAGTCGAGGCTGTAGCCATACTCGAAGCCGAGCACGCCCGCCTCGGAGAGCGGGCTGTTGGCGATCTCGACGGGTGCCTGGTCGGGGGCCAGGTGCTCGAGCGAACACCAGGTCTCGTCGGTGACCGCGTCGTGGATCACCGCATGCCGATGGCTGAAGGTGCCCCGCTGGCTGTCCTGACCGGTGAGCCGCACCCGCAGTCCCTGGGTCGCGAGCGTGCCCAGGGCCAGGGCCTCGGCGGCGGACCAATCGAGCGGCTGGGCGCCCGCGGCCATCTGCCGCCGCCCCTCGAGAAACTTGGCGATCTTGGCGTGAGGTTGAAAGCCGTCAGGCAGGGCGACGAGCCGCTCGAGCATCTCCACGAGCAGTTCGCGGCGCACGCCCGTGTCGACGTCGGCCGCCTCCCGCTCCCGACCCCCGATATAGAAGGCCCAGACGCCGCCGATGTCGCTCTGGTGGACGTAGTCCTCGCTCTTGGCCACCGTCAGGTCGGCCGCCAGCTTGGCCTGCTGCTGCTCGACGATCGCCTTGGCCTCGTCAGCGGTGATCTCGCCCAGCTTGAGCAGCCGCTCCAGGTAGCTCTCGTGGGCGCTCGGCCGCCGCTCGATCACGCGATACAAGGCGGGCTGTGTGAAGGCCGGCTCGTCGGCCTCGTTGTGGCCGCGGCGGCGGAAGCAGTACATGTCGATGACCACGTCCCGCTGGAACTCGCGGCGGAAGTCCATCGCCAGGTCCACCACCTGGGCGACGGCCTCCGGATCCTCGCCGTTGACGTGGAAGATCGGGATCTGGAGCATCTTCGCCACGTCGGTGGCGTAGGTGCAGGAGCGGGCCTCCATCGGGCCGGTCGTGAACCCGATCTGGTTGTTGACGATCACGTGGAGCGTGCCGCCGACGCGGTAGGCCTCGAGCTCCGAGAGGTTGAGCGTTTCCTGGATGATCCCCTCCCCGGCGAAGGCGGCGTCACCGTGCACCTGGATCACCATCCCGTGCTGGCGGGCCTGGTCGCCGGAGCGATCCTGCCGGGCCCGCATCCGCCCCAGGGCGACGGGATTCACGAACTCCAAATGGCTGGGGTTGAAGCAGAGCGTGAGGTGCACGCTCCGGCCGTTGGCCGCCTGGTAGTCGGTGGAGTGGCCGAGGTGATACTTCACGTCGCCGCGGCCGACGTGGAGCTCCGGATCCATGTCGGCGAACTCGCGGAAGATCCGCTGCGGGCTTTTGCCCATGATGTTGGCCAGGACGTTGAGCCGGCCGCGGTGGGCCATCGCCAGCACCACGTCCTGGATCTCCTGCCCGGCCGCCCGCTCGATCGCCATCTCCAACAGCGGAATCAGGCTCTCCGAGCCCTCCAGCGAGAAGCTCTTGGCCCCCAGGAATCGCTTCTGGATGAACTCCTCGAACACCGCCGCCGTGGTCATCTGGCGGTAGATCCGCAGCTGCTGCCGGCGGTCGAGCTGGATCCGGTTCTCGCAGCCCTCCATCCGCACCTGGAGCCACTGGCGGACCCGGAGGTCGTCCATGTGCATGAACTGCACGCCGATCGAGCGGCAGTAGGTGTTCCGCAGCCGCTTGATGATCTGCCGCAGCGACATCGACTGCGGCCCCTCGATCGTGTCGGTCGAGAAGGACCGGTCCATGTCCTCCTCGGTGAGGTGATAGAACTGCGGGTCGAGCTCCGGCAACCCGGGCCGGGGACGGCCCAGCGGGTCGATCTCCGCCATCAGGTGGCCGCGGACGCGGTAGGCCCGCACGAGTTGGTCCACCCTATCCTGCAGGAACGCGACCCGCTCCTCGCCCGCCGTGCCCGTCGCCACCGGCAGCGGCAGCGGCTTGGCCTCGCCGGCCGGGGCCGCAGGGAGCCGAACCTCGCCATTGGCGACGGCTACGGCGTGGCCGGTCGCGATCCCGTCGGGCATCACGAGCCGCGGCGGCGCATGGGCCACGCCGTTGCCCGCTGCCGGCCGCGGCGGCGGCACCGGCTGGCCGTTGCCCGCCGGACCAGGAAGCCCACCGGCCGCCCAGGCCTCGAAATACGCCCGCCAGTCGGCCGGCACGCTGGCCGGATCCTCCTGGTAGCGGTCGAAGAGCTCCTCCAAGAAGGCCAGGCTCGCCGTCCCGGCAGAATCGATGCTCGCGGTGGGTGTCACGATCGTTTCCAGTGGCGTCTACCTGGCCAACAACAGCCGGCCGGGGCTCTCCAGGTAGCCGATCACCTCGCTCAGGAACCGGGCCGCCATGGCGCCGTCCACGAGGCGATGGTCGTAGGAGAGCGAGAGCGGCATCATCAGCCTCGGCTCGATGCGATCCTCGTGCACGACCGGCATTTTCCGGGACCGGCCCAGGAGGAGGATCGCGACCTCCGGCCAGTTGATGATCGGGGTCGAATAGGCGCCGCCGACGGCGCCCAGGTTGCTGATCGTGAAGGTGCCGCCCCGGAGATCCTCGACGCCGTACTGGGCGTTCTTGGCCTTCTCGGCCGTGTCGGCGATCGCCTGGGCGATCTGCGGGATCGAGAGCGTGTCGCAGTCGCGGAGCACCGGCACGACCAGGCCGCGGGGCGTGTCCACCGCGAGGCCGATGTTGACGTATTCCTTGTAGGTGATCTCCCCCTTCTCGGGGTCGATCGAGGCGTTGATCCCCGGATGCTGCCGCAGCGAGAGGCTGACCGCCTTGACGACGAAGGCCAGGGCCGTGAGCTTGAGGCTGCTCTTGGCGTATTCCGCGGCGCTCTCCTTGCGGAGCCGCTCGAGCTCGGTCACGTCGGCGTCGTCGAAGTTGGTGAGGTGGGGGATCGTGGAGACGCTCCGCACCATGTTGGCGGCGATCGTCTTCCGCATCCGCGACATCTGCTCGCGGCGGATCGGGCCCCAGTCATCCCGCTCGGTGCCGGCGGTCGCCCGCGGCCCCGCCGCCGCGCCGCTGCTGGCCTGCCGCACCGCGGTGATCACGTCTTCCCGCACGATCCGGCCCGCCGGGCCGCTGCCACGCACTCGCGCGAGATCCACACCCAGCTCGCGGGCCAGCCGCCGCACCGCCGGCCCGGCGGGCTCGACCGTGGCCGTGGCCGCCACCGGCTCCGGCTCCACGGCGACCGGCTGGGGACGCGCCGGCGGAGCGGCCGGCGGAGCAGCAGGGGCCGCCGCCGCAGGCTCGACGGCGGCCGGGGGCGGTGTCGCCGGCTTGGGCGGTGCCGCGGGCTGGGCCGGCGCGGCGGGCTGCGGCGGTGTGGCCGGAGCAGCGCCGGCGGCCCCGAGGACCACGAGTGCCTGGCCGACCTTGACCGTCTCCCCCTTCTTCACCAGCACCTTCTCAATCCGGCCGCCCGGCGGGCAGGGCACCTCGATCACCGCCTTGTCGGTCTCGACCTCGAGCAGCGCCTGCCCCGGCTTGACGACGTCGCCCTCCGAAACGAACACCGTGACGACGTCGCCGGAGGCGATGTTTTCTCCCAGATCGGGAAGCGTGAACTCGGTTGCCATGCGTGAAAACTGGAGGGAAGGGAGAGGAAACCAGGGACACCGGCCCGGCCCGGCCGGCCGCAGCGGCTCAGGCCAGGGAGGCGTCGATCTTATCCGGATTCACGCCGAGCCGCCGAATCGCCTCGGCGACGACGTGGCGGCCGAGGGCACCGGTCTCAGCCAGCCGCCACAGGGCCCCGATCGCAATGCACTCGGCATCGACCTCGAAGTGCCGCCGCAGGGGCCCGCGGGTCTCGCTCCGACCGAAGCCGTCGGTGCCCAGGGCGAAGATCCCGCCCGGGATCCAGGGGTCGAGCTGCTCTTGCACGGCCCGGACATGGTCGCTGGCCGCCACAAACACCCCCTCGGCGCCGCCCACGAGCGACTCGAGGTAGCTCCGCTTGGGCGACTCCTCGGGGTGGAGCATGTTCCAGCGGCGGCAGGCCTGGGCTTCCCGCCGCAGTTCTTTCCAGCTCGTGACGCTCCAGACGGTGCTGGCGATCCCCCAGTGCTCGGCCAGCAGGGCGGCCGCCCGGATCACCTCCCGGAGGATCGCCCCCGAGCCGAGCAGGTGCACCGGCGGCAGCCCGGCCGCCACCGGCGCGGCCTTCGCCGGCACATCCTCGAGCCGATACATCCCCTTGAGGATGCCCTCCTCGCAGCCGGGCGGCATCGGGGGCATCTCGTAGTTTTCGTTGTAAACGGTGACGTAGTAGATCCAGTCTTCGCCCTTCTCGTACATCCGCTCGAGCCCGTCGAGCATGATCACGGTCGCCTCGTAGACGAAGGCCGGGTCGTAGGCCTTCACGGTCGGATAGGCCATCGCGAACAGGTGGCTGTGGCCGTCCTGATGCTGCAAGCCCTCGCCGGCGAGCGTCGTCCGGCCGGCGGTGCCGCCGAGCAGGAAGCCCTTGGCCCGGCAGTCGCAGGCGGCCCAGATCAGGTCGCCGATCCGCTGGAAGCCGAACATCGAGTAGTAGATGAACATCGGGATCATCGGCACGCCGTGGCTGGCGTAGGCCGTTCCGGCGGCGACGAAGCTCGACATGCTGCCCGCCTCGGTGATCCCCTCCTCGAGGATCTGGCCGTCCTTCGCCTCGCGGTAGTAGAGGAGCTGATCGGAATCGACCGGCTCGTAGAGCTGGCCGGTGTGGGCGTAGATGCCGCACTGCTTGAAGAGCGGATCCATGCCGAAGGTCCGCGACTCGTCGGGCACGATCGGCACGATGTATTTGCCGACGTGCTTGTCCTTGAGGAGCGAGGCCATCAGGGTGACCACGCCGGTGGTCGTGGAGACTTCGCGGCCGGCGCTCTTCTCGATGAAGCCGAGGTAATCCGCCAGCTTCGGCGTCTGCAGCTTCGGCGACTCGAGCGGCCGCGTGGGCACGTAGCCCCCGAGGGCCTGCCGCCGCTCGCGGAGATACCGCATCTCCTCCGAGTCTTCGGCCGGCCGGTAGAAGGGGGCCTTGGCCACCTCCTCGTCGGAAATGGGGATCCCGAACCGCGAGCGGAAGGCCCGCAGCTCGTCCTCGTTGAGCTTCTTCTGCTGGTGGGTGACGTTCCGCCCCTCCCCCACCTCGCCCAGGCCATAGCCCTTGATCGTCTTGGCGATGATCACGGTCGGCTTGCCGTGGCAGTGCATCGCGGCGGCGTAGGCGGCGTAGACCTTCTCCGGGTCGTGGCCGCCCCGCTTGAGCTTCTTGAGCTTCTCGTCGGAGAGGTGGGCCACCATCTCCAGGAGCTTGGGATCGGCGCCGAAGAAATGGTCGCGGATGTAGCCGCCGGGCATGACCACGTACTTCTGGTACTGGCCGTCCACGATCTCGTTCATCCGCTTGACGAGCAGCCCCTCGTCGTCCTTGTCGAGCAGCGGCTCCCAGTCTTCGCCCCAGATCACCTTGATCACGTTCCAGCCGGCCCCGCGGAACACGCCCTCCAGCTCCTGGATGATCTTGCCGTTGCCCCGCACCGGCCCGTCGAGCCGCTGGAGGTTGCAGTTGATCACGAACACCAGGTTGTCGAGCTGCTCCCGCGCCGCCAGCGAGATGCTGCCGAGCGTCTCGGGCTCGTCGGTCTCGCCGTCGCCGATAAAGCACCAGACGTGCTGCCGGCTCGTGTCCTTGATGCCGCGGTCCTGGAGATACTTGTTGAACCGCGCCTGGTAGATCGCCATCAGCGGCCCCAGACCCATCGAGACCGTGGGAAACTCCCAGAAGCCCGGCATCAGCCAGGGGTGCGGGTAGCTGGAGAGGCCGCCCCCCTCGGCCAGTTCGCGGCGGAAGTTTTCCAGCTGCTTCTCCGAGATCCGCCCCTCCAGGTAGGCCCGGGCGTAGATGCCCGGCGAGGCGTGGCCCTGAAAGTAGACCTGGTCACCCGAGTAGTCGTCGCCCCGGCCGCGGATGAAGTGGTTCATCGCCACCTCGACGAGCGTTGCCGACGAGGCGAAGGTGGAGATATGGCCGCCGATGCTCTTGTCTTCGCGGTTGGCGCGGACCACCATCGCCATCGCGTTCCAGCGGATGATGCTCTTGATCCGCCGCTCGATCTCCCGATTGCCCGGGAAGGGGGGCTGGCGATCGACGGGGATCGTGTTGATGTAGGGCGTGGTCGCCGAGAACGGGATCGGCACCCCGAGCCGGTAGGCCTCCTGCTCGATCGCATGCAGCAGGTAGGCCGCCCGGTCGCCGCCGCGGCTGTTGATCACATACCGCAGCGAGTCGAGCCACTCGCGGGTCTCGGTCGGGTCGCTATCCACCGACGACACGCCGTCGGTGATCTCCGGCTGGCCCGACGCCCCCTCGCCGACCTGACCGATCGCCATCGGGGCATGGGCCCCACGGGGGAGCGACGCGCCGTCGGCATCGCCGGCCTGGGAAACGGTGCGGGTGGCCTGATCGATGTCGGGGCTGGGCATGGCGGGCTCCGGAAAGCAGGGGCTTTTCAGATTATTCCGGTCACGCCGGGGCCGTCTAGGGCGGTTCGCCCCGCCCGGGGCTTCCAGCGGCCGCGTCCCGGGCGGCCGTTCAGCGGGCGGCCGATTCCGCCCGCGGCCGGTAGATCTCGGTCGCCAGCCCGAAATAGTTCTCGGCCGAGAATGCCACCGTCTCGCCGAGCGTCGGATGGGCGTGAATCGTGTCCACGAGATCGCGGGCCGAGCAGCCCATCTCGATGGCGAGGGTTCCCTCGGCGATCAGTTCACCGGCTCCAGGGCCGACGATGCCCACGCCCAGCACCCGGTCAGTCTCGGGATCGACGAGCATCTTGGTCAGCCCGTCGGTGCGGCCGAGCGCGTGGGCCCGGCCGCTGGCGGCCCAGGGATAGCGACTGATCTCGACGACCCGGCCGGCCGCGGTGGCCTCCTGCTCCGTCAGCCCGGCCCAGGCGATCTCGGGGTCGGTGAATACGACGGCGGGAATCGCCCGCGGGGCGAAGACAGCCGGCTCGCCGTGCAAGGCCTCGACCGCCACCTTGCCCTGATGGCTCGCCCGATGGGCCAGCATCGGCTCGCCGCACACGTCGCCGATCGCGAGGATCTGCGGGTCGGCCGTCCGCTGCCGGTCATCGACCTCGACGAAGCCCTTGGCGTTCACGACGACGCCCGTCTGCTCGAGCCCCAGGCCGTCGGAGTTGGGCCGGCGGCCCACCGCCACCAGCACCCGGGAGAACTCCTGCGTGAACGGGCCATCCGGCCCCTCGAAGTGCACCCGCACCGCCGCGCCGGTGTCTTCCAGCCGCGCCACCTTGGTTCGCAGATGGATCGCCTTGAACAGCTTCTCGAGCCGCTGCTGCAGCGGCTTGACGAGATCGCGGTCGGCGCCCGGCAGGAGCGTGTCGGTGAGTTCCACCACCGTGACCTGCGAGCCGAGCTCGGCGTAGACCGTGCCCATCTCCAGGCCGATGTAGCCGCCCCCCACCACGAGCAGCGACTCCGGAATGTCGCGAAGTTCGAGGGCACCGGTCGAATCCATCACCCGTTCGCTGCCGATGTCGAAGGCCGGAATCCGGGCGGGCCGCGAGCCGCTGGCGAGGATGCAGTGGTCGAACGTCAGCGTGGTCTTGCCGCCGCCCGGCTCCGTGATCTCGAGCGCGGTCGAGCCGGTGAACCGGGCCTCGCCCCGGACGAGCGTGACGTTGCGGCGGCGGGCGAGCGTGGCCAGGCCGCCGGTCAGCGTGCCGATCACCTTGTCCTTGCGGGCTCGCAGCGCCGCCAGGTCGAGCGTGGGCTTCTGAAAATGGATCCCCCACTCCTCCATCTCCCGCGACTCGGCCAGCACCCGCCCGACGTGCAGGAGCGCCTTCGACGGAATGCAGCCGCGGAGCAGGCAGGTGCCGCCGAGCCGCTCGTCCCGCTCGACGATCGCCACCTCCAGGCCGAGGTCGGCCGCCAGAAACGCCGCCGCATAGCCGCCGGGACCGCCGCCCAAGACCACCAGGGGAACGTGCATCGATTCGCTCGCGGGGTTGCGGGGGCCGGCAGGGCCGGCGGGCCGGCTCCGATCGAACTGGAGTCGAACTGGGGTCGAACTGGGATCGCTCGCGGAGCCGGCGATGTTGTAGTTTCGGGAACCCGGGCATTCAAGGAATGCCGCCTAAGGGCCGCCGAGACGAACCGACCTCCGGCGGCCCGCAGCCCGCCCGGAGAGTTCCCGAGCCTGCATCGCGATGCCGGATCAGCATCCAGACCGAAGCCTCGGCGGCTGGGCCGCCGCGACCTTCACACTCGACGCCCGCAGCCTGGCCGTCTATCGGATCGGCCTCGGGATCCTCCTGGCCGCCGACTGCCTGCTCCGGACCCGCGACTTCCGGCTGATGTTCGCCGCGGACGGAATGTTTCCGCTGGAGACCCTCGCCCGCTACCACGCCGATCCCACTGTCTGGTCTGCGGCCTTCCTGATCGATGCCGACTGGTGGAGTGGCCTGGTGCTCGCGACGGAGGGACTCGCCGGCTTGGTCCTGGCGGCCGGCTACCGGACGCGGATCGCGACGCTCTGCGGCTGGCTCGCCCTGGTGAGCGTGATCCGGCGGACCTCGCCCGCGGTGAATGCCGGCGACATCTGGCTGGCCTGCCAGCTGTTCTGGTCGATGTTCCTGCCGCTCGGGGAGCGGTGGTCGGTCGATGCCCGGCGGGCGGGAAGCCGCGAGCGGGCCCCGCAGCCGGTCGGCGCCGTCCGCTCGGTCGCCTCGGCGGCGCTCGTCCTGCAACTGGTCGCGGTCTACCTGGGGGCCGGCCTGGCCAAGTGCAACGCCGACTGGTTCGCCGGCGACGCCCTGGCCGTCGCGCTCTCCGTGCACGACCACGGCACGCCACTGGGAATGATCGTGGGCTCGCTCCCTTGGCTGACGCGGCCGCTGCAATGGGGCGTGCTGCTGGCCGAGATCGGCCTGCCGCTGATCCTCGTGGCCCTGCCGCGGCCAGCCGTCCGCGGCGGGATCGTCGCCGTGTTCATCGCCTTCCATGCCACCATCTGGCTGGTGATGACCGTGGGCCTGTTCGCGGCGATCGGGATCGTGGCCTGGCTGCCGCTGATCCCCGCCGCCGTTTGGACCGGCGGCCGGGCCGAGGCTGCGCCGGCCCCGCTCGGGCTCGGCCGGGCGGCGACGTGGGCCTGCGGCGCGGCAGGGCTGGTCGCGCTGGCCTCGTTTCTCCACCAGGTGACGCCGCTGGCGGAGCGGCCTCTCCCCCGGCCGCTGGTCGCCGCCATCAACCTCTGCTGCCTGCCGCAGGAGTGGGCGATGTTCGGGGGCGTGTCGCCCCAGGAGCAGTGGGTCTACGGCCGTGGCCTCCTGGCCGACGGCTCGCTCGTCGATCTCCTGCGGGGCGGCCGGCCGCTGGAGGAGGAACGACCGGCAGGCGGCTTTGCCACGCTGCCGCACCATCGCTGGCACAAGTTTTTCTGGGTGCTGCCCACGCCCCGCATGCGCGTGTTCGCGAGCCCGGCGGCCGCCGCGCTGGCCCGCGATTGGAACGCCCGGCACAACGGCGGCCGGCAACTGGTCGCCCTCGAGATCCGGATCGGCATTCAAACGGTGCGGGGCGGAGACGGGACCATTCGCGACGCCATCATTGCCTCCTGGCCGGCCCGGAACGCGGCCGGAGCCGGCAACCTGGAGCGATTTCTCCAATCAGAGGGCGTTCACCAGACGCACCCCCGCACCGAATGACCCTCGCCAACGGCCCGCTACAATCGTCGCCGAGCGGGCGAGAGTGGCGAAACTGGCAGACGCGCTGGATTTAGGTTCCAGTGCCGCAAGGCGTGCGGGTTCGACTCCCGCCTCTCGCAGTTCGGCAGGCGGTCAGCGGGCGTTCCGCAGGCGGCGAGTTTC
>JBIKXY010000061.1:0-13643 GCA_044355515.1 Pirellulales bacterium | reverse complement strand
CGGGTGGGCGCGACGGGCTTTACCGGCAGCGAGGCGGCCGGCCGAAAGCTGTTCGCGGCCGCGAGCGCGGCCGGGAAGGTGATCTGGGTCGAGATGGGAAGCATCAACCCCGTCGTGCTCTTGCCGGGGGCGCTCGCCGAGCGAGCCGGCGAGATCGCAGGCGAGCTCACCGCGAGCGTGACCGGCTCGGCCGGGCAGTTCTGCACGAAGCCGGGCCTCGTGTTCTATGTGAGCGACTCGGCGGGGGCCGAGTTCGCGGCGGCCGTCACGGAAAAGTTCGCCGCGATCGGGCCGCAGGTGCTCCTGAGCGCGGCGGGCTGTAGGAGGCTCTCGCGCGGCATCGAGGGGCTCGTGCAGGCCGGCGCCGCGCTGCTGGCGGGCCAGGCTGCGGCGGCCGGGCCCACGAGCCACGTGCCGACCCTGCTCGAGGTGGCCGGCAGCGACCTGGTCGCGCGGCCCGAATCGTTCGTGGTCGAGGCCTTCGGCAACGCGACCCTGCTCGTTCGGTGCGGATCGCGCGCGGAGCTTTCTGCAGCGGTCGCCTGTGCCCACGGCTCGCTCGGCGCGAGCCTCTACTGCGCCAAGGACGGCCGCGATGACGGCACCTTCAACGAGATTGCGGCCTTGCTCCTGGCCCGCGCGGGCCGCGTGATCGAGAACCGGATGCCGACGGGCCTGGCCGTCACGCCCCCGATGCAGCACGGCGGCCCCTGGCCCTCGGCCGGGCCGCCGTTCTTCTCGGCCGTCGGCTTCCCCTGGTCGATCCTCCGATTCGCCCGCCGGATCTGCTTCGACGGCTGGAGGGAAAGCCGGCTGCCGGAGATCCTGCGGGACGCAACGCCGGCTGGGAATCCGTGGCGGTATGTCGATCGGGCCTGGGTTCGGGGGTGAGCGTGGGCCACCCTTCGCTCGCGTCATGCGCGCGGCGCTGTCGAGCGCGGCTCTCTTGAAAATGCCTGCGTGAGTCGGCGGAGGATTTCCCGGAGCCGGTCGGTCGGGCAGGCGGTGTTGAGGCGGATGAATCCAGGGAAGGCGAAATCCTTGCCGTCGGAGGGGCCGAGGCCCGCCGCCTCGCAGGCGGCCTGCGGGTCGGCGCGGCCCGAGGCGCGGCAGTCGATCCAGACGAGATAGGTCGCCTCGGGATTCGCACACGAGAGACCCGGGATCGTGGCCACGGTTTCGAGCACGAGGTCGCGGTGGTGCCGGAGCACCGCGATCAGCCGCCGCCGCCACGCGTCGCCGTGGAGCCAGGCCGCCTCGGCCGCGGCGTAGCCGAGCGGGTTGATCATCGGCACGAGGCCGCCGCCGGCGGGCCGCCACCGCTTCAGGAGCGCCCGGTCGCGGCAAATGGCGGCGGCGCAGCCGAGCCCCGCGAGGTTCCAGGTCTTGGAGGGCGCCACGAGCGTGATCGCGTCGCGGGCCGTGTCGTGATCGAGGCTCGCGAAGGGCACGTGCCGCGGGCCGCCGTGGTCCTCGTCCAGAAGCAGGTCCGACCAGATCTCGTCGCTGATCACCGTGAGGTCATGCCGCGCTGCGAACTCGGCGATTTGCAGAAGGTCCGGCTCACGAAACACCGTGCCCGTCGGATTGTGGGGATGGCAGAGCCAGAAGAGTTTCGTGGCGGGGGTGACCGATGCCTCGAGCTGATCCCAGTCGATCGTCCACTCGGTGGGCTGCTGCGCGAGCGGCACGCGGATGCACTCGCGGCCGGCGAGCCCCGGGAGCGAGAGAAACGGCGGATAGACCGGCGTGAAGGTGAGGATCCCGTCGCCGGGCTTCGCCAACAGCCGCGCGGTGATCGCCAGGCCGTTGACGACGCCCGGCGTGCTCGTCACCCACGCTGGCTCGATCTTCCAGCCGTGCCGCCGCTCGAGGTGCTCCGCGAGCGCCGGGGCGAAGCCCGGCGGCATGTCGGTGTAGCCGAACACGCCGTGGTTCACCCGGGCCCGGATCGCGTCGAGCACCACCTCGGGCGCGGAAAAATCCATGTCGGCCACCCAGGTCGGGATCAGGTCGCGGTCCGCCCAGCGGTCCCACTTCTCGCTGCCGGTGCCGCGGCGGTCGGGGGCGGTGGCGAACAGCGGGTCTGGCTGCTGATCAGAAGGCACGTTCGGCATCGGCGACACCGGGCGGGAAAAGCCCCGATTGTGCCCGGGCCGGGGCGGGCGGGCAAAAGCCGGCGGCCTCGCCGCTTGGGAGTCCGGTCACGCCGGGGCCGCCGCGGCCGGCTTCAGTACCGAAGCATCGCCGCGGCCGGGCTCGGCCCCGGCATCGCCATGGCCGCCAGCGACACGATCCTGCCGCCGTGCAGGAGCACGGCCTCGGCCAGGAGCCCGAGCACGTCCTGGGTGGTCGCGGCGGGGCGGTCGCCCGACCGCGACAGGTCGCCCGGCGGCTCGCCGCGGAAGACGATCCGGCCGGTGACGGCATCCACCGTGCCCGGCACGAAGCGATCGCTTTCGACGAGCAGCGTGGCGATCCGGCCGGCCACGGCGGCGGTGCCGATCGTGGTGAGATCCTCGGCCACGAGCCCGCGGTCGCGGGCCTGCTGATAGGCGGCCAGTTCTTCGGCGATCCGCCGGGCATGGGCGACGGCGAACACCGGCGCGACGGCCGCGGCGAGTTCCTCGGCCGCCATCAGGTGCGGATCGAGCGGCACGTGCTCCTCGAGCAACAGCGGATTGTGCGACAGCCCGCGAAACGTCGCCGCGAGCGGGGCCGCGGCCACGAGCACCAGCGGCAGCCCCGTGGGCCGCGACACCCGCGCCTCGACCACGGCGTCGACCTGCCGCAGGAAGCTCTCCGTGTCGTCGTCGATGTCGTCCTGCTTGGCTCCCGCCCCGCCGTGGACCACCCGGACGGCGGCCCGCCCGCGCGGGCCGGTGCCGACGTGCACCCGGTGCGGCTCGTGGATCTCCGCCTCGACCACGAGGTCGCGCGTGAAGGCCGCCGCAGCTTCGGCCGCACCCCCCTCGCGCAAGGGCAGCGGATCGAGCGGGCCGACGGCCACGTCGCGGGCCGCCCTGCTCGCGGCCACGTCGGGCCAGGCCGTGGCCTCGTAGGCGGCCGCCGCGCGGCTGGAGAGCGTGAGGATCGTGAACCGCTCGAGCGACGCGACCAGCCGCACGAGCGGCGAGAGGTGATACCGCGGCGTGACCAGCGCCAGTGGCTCGACCGGCCGCTGGAGCAGGAAGCCGCGGGCCGCCCCGGCGGCGGCGAACAAGGCCAGCCCCTCGCGGGTGTGCTCCCAGAAGCGGCGGTCGGCCTCGAGCACCCGGAAGGGATGCAGCAGCCGCTCGATCTCGGCGCGGGCGTGCGACAGGCCGAGCGCGAGCTCGAAGGCCTCGAGCAGGTGGCGGTAGGCCGGCCGATCGACCGTGTTGCTGGGGACGTTGCGATGGGTGGGCAGGTAGAGCGAGAGGCAGGGGGGCTCGTGCGGCTCGAGCAGCGGCCGCAGGCTCTCCCGGGAAAGCGGCTCGAACTCGATCGCGGCGGTCGGGGCGGCAGGCAAGAGCGGAACTCCGGGAGGTGCATCCGCTGCAGGGGCTCTGCCGCCGGGCTGCGGCACGTCCGCAGACACTCTTCGCGCCGGAAGGGGGGCGAGGCAAGTGCCGCCGGCCATCGGCTACAACAGCCGGGCCGCGGAACCCGAACCCTCTCCTCCCCCACGAGTGGACATGCCCGCCGACGTGATCGCGATCGTGCCGGCCGGCGGTCGTTCACAGCGGCTCGCCGGGGCCACGCCACTCGGGGGCAAGGCGGCCCTGGAGCTCGGCGGTGAGAGCCTGCTCGGCAGGGTCTGCCGCACGCTTGCGGCCGAGACCGCCCGGGTGATCGTGGTGGCGGCCGCGGGGCAGCCGTTGCCGCCGCTGACCGCCGGCGTGGAGGTGATCCGCGACACGCGGCCCGGCGCAGGCCCGCTGGCGGCGATTGCAGACGGGCTCAGGTACGCGCGGGCGGTGCATCCGGCCGCCCGAATCGCCCTGATCGCCTCCTGCGACCTGCCAACGGTGCATCCGGCCGTCGTCCGGCTCCTGATCGAACGGGCCCGGCAGCCGGGCGTCCTCTGGGTCGTGCCACAGGTCGGCGGCCACCCCCAGGTGCTCCTGTCAGCCATGGCGACGAGCCTGCTCGACCACCTCAGCGACGCAGTCGCGGCTGGCCTCGCGAGTCCGCGGGCGGTGCTGGCAGCTCTCGTGGCCGCCGACCCGAAGGCCGTGCACCAGATCGCCGAGGCCGAGCTCAGCGGCATCGACCCGAGCCTGGCCTCGTTCGCCGATGTAGACACGCCCGCCGACCTCGCGCGGCTGCAAACGACACGGACCCGCTCGGATTCGCCGCCTCCGCTACCGGACTCACCTTCTTAGGATCGCCCGGCCCCACCTATACTCCCCCCTCATGGCGAGGCGACGAACCCGCGAGCAGACGGTGCGGCCGCGGCGGCGGCTGGGGGTGTTCGCGCTGGCGGCGCTGGCCGTGCTCGCCGCCCTAGCCTGGCTCGCGCCGACGGTGCTGGTGCACACGAGCCTGCGTGACCGGCCGCTGGAGGCGGCGCTGGCCGGCATCGACGGCCGGATCACCAGCCGCGCCGCCCGCTGGCGGTGGCTCGGCGGCATCGAGTATCGCGACGTCGTCGTGGCCGATGCGGCCGGCCGGCCGGCGGTGATCGTGCCATCGCTGGTGATCGAAAAGGGGCTTCTGGGGCTGGCCCTCGATCCGCGGAACCTGGGCACCGTGCGGCTCTCCGGCGCGGAGGCGGTCGTCGCCGTCCGGCCCGGGGGCAGTTCACTCGAGGACATCCTCGCCCCCTGGCTGGCGACGAATGCAGACGGCGCTGGCATGGCCTGCGAACTCGAACTCGTCGGCGGCACGATCGAGGTCGTCGATACGACCCGGTCCGATGCCTGGCGGATCACCGATCTCTTCGCAGCCGGCGAGGTCGCTCGAAACGGGTCACTCACCGGCTGGACGGCGGCCGGCCGGGTGCGGCATGCCGGTCGGCCGGACGAGGTCCGATCCGCCGGGTCGCCCCTCGATCCGCCGGCGGCCGCCCGCCCGCCGGAGGCGCTGGTTCCGCGGGATGCCGAGCCTCCACCCCGGCTCGACCGCACGACCATCCCCGCCGCCGCCGCCGCGGCGCTCGCGCGGGATGGCGGCTGGTCGGTGTCGGCGCCTGCGTCGGCGGCCGGCGGCAGCCGTGTGCTCGCGGTCACGACCCATCGGCTGCCGCTCGGAATCTCGAGCGTGGCGGCGACCCGGTTCGGGCTGCCGCAGGTCGCCGACGGTCTGGCCGAGGTCCGGCTCGACGTCGCGGTCGGCGACGCCGCCACGCAGGTGCAAGGACGGGCGGTGATCGAAAAGCTCGCGGTCTGCGACGCCGCCACGCTGGGCGAAAAGTTCGCGCTGGAGCGGGTCGAGCTGCCGCTCGACGTCGTGGTCGACGACCGCGGGATCGCGATCCGGGAGCTGAGGGCGGTGTCGCCGGTAGCCGAGGCCGAACTGTCGGGGCGACTGCCGCCGCCGGGCGATGATGCCTGGGCCTGGCTCGAGGCGGCGGTGCTCACCGACTGCGTGGCCGCGGCGCGGATCGATCTGGCGGCTGCGGCCCGGTCGCTGCCCGGAGGGCTCGTCGTGCGGGACGACGTCAGGCTGACCGGCGGCAGCCTGCAGCTCTCGGCGGTCACCCGCGCCGACGGGGCGGAACGGGTGCTCGAAGTGCGGCTCGATGCCCGCAACCTGGCCGCGGTGCGGGCGGCCGCCGGCGGCGAGGGTGAGCGATTTTTACGCTGGAGCGAGCCGTTGACCGCGTGGCTGCGGGGCCGACGCGGCCCGGGCCGGGAGGCCGGCCTGCGGATCGAGGAGGCCCGCCTGGCCTCCCCGGCGGCCGAGCTCTCGGCCACCGGCACGCCCGCCGCCCTGCGGATGCAGTGGACGATCGACCTCGGGGGAATCGTCGGCGAACTGGCCGAGGTGCTCGACTTCGGCGGGCTGACCATGGCCGGCAAGGCGCGGGGGCGGCTCGAGGCCGAGCGGGCCGGCGGGGGCGTGACCGCGGTCAAGCTGGCGACCGCCATCACCGACTTCGAACTCGCGCCGCCGGGCCGGCCGGTGTGGCGGGACGAGTCGCTCGCGGTCGATGCGGAACTGATCGGCTCGTTCTCTGGTCAGCTTGCCGCCATCGAGCGGGCCCGGGGCGTGCTGGCTTCCGGCGGCGATTCCCTCGAGGTCACGCTCGCCGGGGGCGTGCTGGTCGACACGTCGGTCGTGACCGGCCAGGGCCGCCGCGGGCCGGCGCCAGCCCAGATCCGCGGAGCGCCAGCCCAGATCCGCGGAGCGCCCCCCTGGATCCGGGCGGCCGCGGTCGGCGGGGAAGTGACGGCCGATTGCGGACTGGTCGGCGACCTCGGCCGCTGGTACCGCCGGCTGGCCGCGGCCGTGCCCGAGCTGGCAGTCGCCGGCCTCGAGCTCGGCGGCACCGTGCAGGCGACCGCCGCGGTGACGCCAGCGCCCGATGCGGGGGGGGATGCCTGGCGGATCACGAAGGCGACGGGCGAGATCGAACGGTTCGCCCTCGCGCTGGCCGACCGCCGGGTCGCCGAGCCCAGGATCGTGGCCACCGCCGCCGGGCTCGTTCGGCCGGCGACCGGGGCAATCGAGATCTCCTCGGCCGAGCTGCTGTCGAGTTCGCTCTCGCTTCGCAGTGGCGGGGCGACCTGGCTGCCGGGCGGCGCGACGGCGGGGCTGCTCGACTCGCTGCTCACGCAGGTTCGCGGCCGCGTGCAGTGGCAGGCCGACCTCGCGAGGCTGGCCGACTGGATCGTGCCGCGGGAGGTCGCGGAGGGCTGGCCGCTTTCGGGCCGCGCCTGGGGCACGTTCGACGTGGCCGAGACGCAACTCGGCCTGAATCTGCTGGCCGAGGCCACCGGCAGCGACCTGGTGATCGCCCGCCGCCGGGCGGGACAGGCCGAGCCGAGCCGGGTCTGGGTCGAGCCGCAGGCGCAGATCGCGGTCGAACTGACTCGCCCCTATGCCCGCACCGCGACCGGCGGGTTCTCCGTCGCCGACCGGTTGGTGATCGAGCGGGCGAGCCTCGAGTCGTCCACGGTGGCCATCGCCGGCCGGGGCGGGATCGAGGAGTGGTCGTCACGGCGGCGGACGGAATTCAGCGGGTCGATCGCCTATGACTGGGCGCAGCTGTCGCGGCTGGCCACGCCCTGGACCGGCGGCCGGATCCGGCTGGCCGGGGCGGTCAACCGGCCGTTCACGGTGCGGGCGGTGTTGCGGGAGGCGGCCACCGAAGCGAGCTCCGACTCACTCGTGGCGGTGGACTCGAACCCTGCCCCCGGCACCCTCCCGCTCCCGGAGGCCTGGCTGGCGGCAACCCGCGGGCGTGGCGACGGGGGGAACGCGAGCCGGCCTACCGTCACGCTGCCGGTGAAGTCGCCGGCCGCGAACCGTCGGTTCGACGAGCGACTCAAGGCGGTGTCGCTCGACACCTCGGTTGCCTGGTCGGCCGCCGAGATCGAGGGGTTTCCGCTCGCCGCCGGCGAGCTGGCCGTCCGACTCGTCGAGGGCCAGTTGGCGTTCGGCCCCTTCGACCTCGCCGCCGGGGGCGGACGGCTCCGGGGCGCGCCTTGGATCGCCCTCGTACCGGCCCCGGGCGAGTTGGTCGTGCCGCCCGGCCGGGTCGCTGAACGGATGCAGCTCTCCGGCGACCTCGGCAATCGCTTGGCCAGCTGGATCTCGCCGCTGTTGGCCCGGGCCACCGAGACCACGGGCGTGGTCAGCATCGACACGGCCGGGGCGCGGCTGCCGCTGGGTGACCCGCTCGCCGGCGAGGCTGCCGTGCAGGTGGTGTTCGAGCAGTTCGAAGTGTCGCCCAGCGGGCCGATGCAGCCGTTGGTGAATCTGCTCGGGAAACTTCAGGCCGCCGTCGATCCGCGGTTCGCCGTCTCCGACAAGCCGGTGCTGGTGCGGGTGCGGCCGGAGCCGGTCCGCGTCCGGTTGGCCGAGCGGCGGCTCTGGCACGAAGGGCTCGTGATGGACTCAGGTGCCTTGGTCCTGACCTCGAAGGGGAGCGTGGCGGCCGACGGGTCGCTGGCGATGCTCGTGGAGGTGGCCTTCCGCGGCGACCTGGTCGGGCAGACGCCGGTGGTGGCCACGCTCGCCCGGACGCCGATCGCGATTCCGCTCAAGGGCACGTTGGCCCGGCCGCAGTTCGACGCGGCCGCCATCGACATCCTGCTCAAGCGGGTGCTCGAAAACACAGCCCGGGGGGTGTTCGACGATGGGCTCAGCCGGGGGCTCGAGGCGATCTTCGGTCGGCCACCTGCACCGCCGTCGCCTCCGGCCCCGCTCACGCTTCCGCGGTGACGCCGGGAAAAAGGTGTCAGGAACCTTTTTCGCCACCCGAAAACGGTTCAGGTCTAGAAGTAGCTGAAAAAGGTTCCTGACACCTTTTTTCCTGGGCCTGGAGGTGCCGCACGAGTTCCTCGGCGCTCCAGTCGGGCAGGATCTGCTGGCGTTCGCGGGTGTAATCGAGCGAGCTTGTCTCGTACTGCTGCAAAAACCGCACGGCGTTCACCCAGCCGAGCGCTGCGACGAGGGCCTCGAAACCCTTGGCCCTGAGCTCCACTGGTTCGAGCAAGACTCCGCTCATGCGAGCACCTCCTCCGCGAGTTCCGCGACGCCCAGAACTCGCACTCTGACCTGCCCGCATCGCTCCACGGCCTTCCGCAGGCGGTCGTCGCAGGTTGCAAAGGCATCCGCACCGGCGAGTTCAGCCGAAGCGACGTGAAGCGCGTCGAAGTTCGCAAGGCCGCACTTCATCAGCTCTGCGGTGCGAGAGCGAATCGCGGCGGGATCAGCAACTGACACAGGCTTCTGTTCAAGCCACACGTCCACGCGGGCCGCACGCATGATGACCGGGTTTTGCCTGTTCTCCAAGCGAAGCGCTGCGGAGCGAATGAAGTCCACGGTCGCGGACTCCGCGGTAAGCAGCGACAGCACCGCCTCGGTCTCCAGCCGAATCCGGGGCTGGGATTGGTCGTCGAACGGTCGCTTCAGGCAGCACATGTCGAGGTAAATCCTCATCGCGCCGAGTATATCCGCGTTCGGTGGGCCGCCCGGCGGAGCCGCCGTTCGACGGCGGCCGCGAGCCGCTCGAGCTCGCGGCGATAGGAAAAGTGCTCGACCTCGAGCGCGTGTCGCGGCGAGGCGACGTAGCGAATCGGACTTGGTCGTGCCGGTCGCTGGCGGCGGGCGTAGAGCCAGGCGGCGGCCTTGGGCGCCCTGCGGGCGGCCGCCGCCATGCCCGCCACGAGCCGGGCCTGCACGTCGGTGATCCCCCACTGGCCGCTGTCGGGCTGGATCAGGCCCACGACCGCGATGTCGTCGCGGGTGGGATGCAAGAGGTTCATGAACAGCCGGGGCACGCCGGCGGCTTTGTCGGCCCCGAGCAGCCGGCAGTCGAGGAAGGGAAGCGTGGTCTGGTAGCCGGTGGCGCAGATCACGACGTCGAACGCTTCGCGGCGGCCGTCGCGGAAGACGACGCTTTTGTACTCGAAGGCGGCCACGTCGCCGGCGGGGCGAATCGCTCCAGCGTCGATCTGCCCGAGCAACTCCGAGTTGATGATCGGATGGGTTTCGAAGAGCCGGTGGTCGGGCCGCGGCAGGCCGTGCTTCCAGGGCAGGCCGACGGTGCGGGCGATGCCCCGCAGGGCGACAAGCCGCCGCAGCCAGAGCGGAGCGTGCATCTTCAGGAGCCGCTCGCCGCGGAGATCGGCCGGCCGGCCGAACACGAACCGGGGCACGACAAAGTAGCCGCGGCGGGTCGAGTGGACCGTGACCGCGGCGTGCTTCGAGCACTCGACGGCGATGTCGCAGCCGGAGTTGCCCGCGCCGATCACGAGCACCCGCTGGCCGGCGATCGCGACCGGCCCGGTCGGGCTCTTGTAGTCGGCCGAGTGCACGAGGTGGCCCGCGAAGCTGCCGGGGATCTCGGGCCAGCGGGGCACGTGGTTATGGCCGCTGGCGATCACGACGCCGGCGTAGCGACGCGGCTCGCCGCCCGCGTGCACCACCCAGCCTGCGCCCGGCGGGCCGGCCGGCTCGATTCGGACGACCCTGACTCCGGTGCGGATGTGGGGCGTGAGTTCGAAGTGCCGGGCATAGGCCTCGAAGTACTCCAGGCACTGCCGGTGATCGGGATAGGCCGGAAAATGCCTGGGCATCGGGAAGTCGGCGAACTCGGTCAGCCGCTTGGAGCTGATCAGCCGCGTCGAGGCGAAGACACGGCTGGTGCCCGAGCCGAACCGCCAGTTGCCGCCGAGGGCCTGCTCGCGTTCCAGGCATTCGGCGTCGAGGCCCGCGGCCAGGAGGTGCCGCAGGGCTGCCAGGCCCGAGGGCCCGGCGCCGATCACGCACCAGGGATCGCTAGCGGGCGAGGGCATCGGCGAGCCTCGCGAGGTCGGTTTCGGAGTGCAGCCAGGAGAGGCTCGCCCGCACCAGGCTTTTGCCTGCGGGCACGCTCGGCGGCCGGATCGCCGGCACGAAAAAGCCCGCCTCGGCCAGCCGCCCGGCCAGGGCCACGGCCGCCGCCGCCTCACCGGCGAGGATCGGCACGATCTGGGCCTCCGCCCCGCCGATCTCGATGCCCCGGGCAGTGAGCCGCGCGCGGAAGGCGGCCGCCCGCTCCAAAAGCTCCCGCCGCCGCTCGGGCTCCCGGCCGACGAGTTCAATGGCCCGTAGGGCCGCCCCGGCCACGGCCGGCGGATGGGCGGTCGAAAAAATCCAGGCCCGGGCCTTGTGCCGCAGCCACTCGATCAGGCGGCCGTGGCCGGCCACGAAGCCGCCGGCGGCGCCCAGGGCCTTGGAGAGCGTGCCTGCGCGGATGTGCACGCCGTCGTCGCAGCCCGTCTGCTCGACCAGGCCGCTGCCCCGCTCGCCGAACACGCCTGTCGCGTGGGCCTCATCAACCATCAGGATCGCGGCCTGCCGCCGGGCGAGGTCGCAGAGGTCGGCCAGGGGCGCGATCGTGCCGTCCATCGAGAAGAGCGTGTCGGTGACGATGAGTCTGCGGCGGGCGGCGGTGGTCGCCAGCAGCCGGTCGAGGAACGCCAGGTCGCGATGGGGATAGACGTGCACGCTTGCCCGGGCGAGCCGGCAGCCGTCGATCAGGCTGGCGTGGTTCCGCTCGTCGGAGTAGATCGCGTCGCCCGGGCCGACGAGGGCGGCGATCGTGGCCGAGTTGGCCGCGAAGCCGCTCGGGAACACGAGGGCCGCCTCGACGCCCAGGAACACGGCGATCGCCCGCTCGAGGTTGTCGTGGGCCTGGGAGTGGCCGCTGACGAGCGGACTCGCCCCCGCCCCGAAGCCCTCGGCGCAGGCGGCCTTGGAGGCGGCCTTCGTGAGCCGCACGTCGCCGGCGTAGCCCAGGTAGTCATTGGAGCCGAAGTTCACGAGCTCCCGGCCGTCGAGGACGACCTTCGCCCCCTGCCGCCCGGAGCGGACGCGGTGCGGGCGGATCAGATCGCCGGCGGCCAGGTCGGCCAGGTCCTCGTCGATCCAGCCGAGGGCCGCGGGGAGCGGGGCGGCGGCGTGAGGCCGGGGGGCGGCTGGTTCGATCCGGCAGGGCATGGACCCATTATGCCGTCAGCGGGCCCGCTTTTTCGTCGGCTTCGCCCGGGCGGGCTTGGCCGGCCGGGTGGGCGTGGCGGAAGGCTTGGCCTGGGCGAGCTTCTCGATCGTGCGAAACTCGGCGCGCGTGACCGGCGTGACCGAGAGCCGGCTGCCGCGGCGCAAGAGCTCCATTCCCTCGAGGGCCTTCACGCCCCGGAGTTCCTCGAGGGGAATCTCGCGGGGGAAGATCTCGACCAGCTGCACGTCCACCATCGACCAGAGGGGATTGGCGGGCGAGGCTTTGGGGTCGTGGTACGCGCTCTCCGGATCCCAGGCGGTGGGGTCGGGGTAGGCCTCGCGGACAATCGTTGCGATGCCGACGGCCGCCGGCGGCTCGGCATTGGAGTGGTAATAGATCGCGAGATCCCCCTGTTTCATGGCCCGGAGGAAGTTGCGGGCCTGGTAGTTCCGCACGCCCTCCCACGACGTCGTTTTCTTCGGCGCCTTGGCCAAGTCCTGGATCGAAAACGTTGCCGGTTCGCTCTTGATCAGCCAGCAGGTCATGGCGACTCACTCGGTGGCTGGGGGCGGGCTGGGCAACGTCAAAAGGGAACGTCGTCGTCGCCGGCCTCGGCGAAGGCGTCGTTGGGGTCGAGCCTGTCGCTCGGGCCGGCGTCATCCCGCCCGCTCTCCGCGAGCCGGCGGAAGGAGAGCCCTTCGGCGCTCAAGAAAAACTTGACCTCGCTGGCTTCGTCCCGCTGCCAGCGGCGGCCGCTCAAGCGGTAGGTCACCTCGATCTCGTCCCCCACGCCGAGCTCGTCCACGGCGTCGCAGCCGTCCTTCACGAACTCGACGGGCACGTAGTTGGTGAACGTGCCCTTGGACTGCTCGAGCACCACCAGCCGCTTGCGAAACCCCTTCTGCCCGAAGGTCTTGGTCTCCTCGATCAGGTGGACGACGCCACGGACGGTTGGGTCTTTCATGAGGCTGGCCGATGGTTGCTGGATGATCGGGGGCCCGCTTTGCCGCCGGGCCTCGTCGGCGGGAGCGTACCACACCGAGCTCGGGCCGGGAAAAAGCAAGCGGGCCGGGTGGTTGCCCACCCGGCCCGCCGCGTTCACAACACAGGGGGTCGGTTTTCGCCCGCAACACGAATCAGGCTCAGCAGCCCTTGCGGCAGAGGCCCTTCTTGCCGTGGCCGCGGCCGTTGCCGTTGCCGCAGTCACCGGCCGGAACCTCTTCCTCGACGCACTTCTTCACCTGGACGCACACCTTCTTGGTGACCGTCTTCGGCACGCGGACCGTGTACGACTCCGTCTTCTGCTCCTCGACGATGTCGCAGGCGCAGACGGAGTAGGTCTTGGTCTTCTGGACCGGGACCATCACCGTGTAGCAGACCTCGCGGGTGCGGGTCTCGGGGACGCACTTGTTGACCGTGATCTCGCGGGTGCGAGTCTCACAGCGGCACTTGTTGACACAGACCGTCTTGGTCCGGGTCTCGGGCACCATCTTCGTGACGCAGTAGTTCCGGGTCCGCTCCTCGCAGCGATGGAGCTTGACGCAGTAGGTCCGGGTCCGCTCCTCGCAACGGCTCTTCCGCACGCACACCGTACGGGTCCGCTCCTCGCAACGGAACTTCTTCACGCAGTACGTGAAGGGCACCTGCTCGCACTCCGTCTTCCACGTGGTGGTCTCGATCTCCTTGGTCTCGCAGGTGGGAACCCACTTGCGGCAGCAGACCACCTTCGGGCAGCACGGGTTGCCCTCGGCGTCATACTTGCCATTGGCCGAGATCTCCTTGGCCTCGGTCACCCAGTGGCCGCCCCGGCAGGTGACGGTCTTGGTGCCCTTGACGGCAACCCGCTTCGCCACGGTCCGGTAACCGGTCATTTCCTCGGTGTAGGGGACCTTCACCGTGTAGGTCTGCTGGACCTCTTCGGTGTAGGGCACGTTCACCTTGTAGGTGGCCGTCCGCTCCTCGGTGTAGGGCACCATCACCTTGTAGGTGGCCGTCTTCTCTTCCT
>JBIKXY010000241.1:0-4477 GCA_044355515.1 Pirellulales bacterium | reverse complement strand
CCGCCAGCCGCCGGCGGTCGGCCACGTCGGCGACCGCCACCTCGAGCCGGTGGCCAGCGACGCGGAGCTCCTCGATCGCCGCCTGCTGCCGCCGTTCAGGAGGCCGACGGGCGACCAGCACGACCAGGCCGGCCCCCTGCTCGGCCAGCAGCCGAGCGGTCAGCAGACCGAGGTCGCCGGTGCCTCCAGTGATCAGGTAAGCCCCGTCGGCCCGCACGGCGACCGGGCGGGCTCCCGCGACCGCCGCCGGCACGGGCTCGGGCCGGAGCACGAGCTTGCCGACGTGCTCGGCCCGCTCGAGCGTGCGGAAGGCACAGGCATGCTCGGCGAGCGGATACGCCCGCGTGGGCAGCCGCGGCAGCCGTCCTCGGGCGACATCGCCGACCAGAACAGCCAAGCGGTCGCGGAGCGGCTCGGGATCCGCTCGCAGCAGGGCCGCCAGGTCGAACCGGCAATAGCGGACGTCGGGCCGCTCCCGGGCCACTCGGGCCGCGACGTCCGTCGTCGGCTTCGTGATATCGACGTAGATGCCGCCGGTCGCCAGGGCCGCGAGGTTCTCGCCGACGAACGACTCGGCGAGCGTGTTGAGCACCACGTCCACCCCGGCGTCCGCCGTCCGCCCGCGGATCGCGGCGGCGAACCCGGTCGTCCGCGAGTCGAACACGTCGGTGACGCCGCGGGCCAGCAGTTGGGCATGCTTTCCGGTGCCGGCCGTGGCGAAGATCGCTGCCCCCCGGGCGCTGGCGAGGGCGACCGCCGCCAGGCCCACGCCCCCTGTCGCCGCATGGACGAGCACCCGCTGCCCCGGGCGGAGGCCCGCCAGGGAGTCGAGGGCGACCGCCGCGGTCAGGAAGGCCACCGGCAGGCTCGCGGCGGTGATCCCGTCGAGCTCGTCCGGCAGCGGCAGCACGACCGCCGCGGGGGCCGTGGCAAAGCTTGCCAGGCAGTCGGCTGCCACGGCGAGCACCCGCTCGCCGACCCGCCGGCCCGTGACCGCCGAACCTACGCCGGTCACCACGCCGGCGCACTCGGCCCCGAGCGGCACCTCCTCGGGATAGCGGCCGAGCAGGTTGAGCAGGTCGCGGAAGTTGAGCCCGGCGGCCTCGACGGCGATCTCCACCTCGGCGGGCCCGACCGGTCGGCGCGGCTCGGTCACCAGCTGCAGGCCGTCGCTGCCGCCGCGGTGACGGATCGCAAGCCGGCGGTTGGCCGGGCCTCCCGCCGCGATCGCCTGGGGGCGGAGCCGGCGGACCAGCCGCCGGTCCCCCCGCACCGCCACCTCGCGGTGCGGTTGCTCGTGCGCGAGTTCGGCCACGACCAGAGCGGCGTCGAGCGGCTCATCGCCAGACAGGTCGAGCAACCGTACCAGGCACTCGGGTCGCTCGAGCGCGAGGGTGCGGAAGACCGCGTGGAGGGCGGCCTGGGTGGGGCAAACGGCCCGATCGCCCGGCAGGCGGTGCGCCCCGCTCGTGACCAGGCTCACCGCCGCCGGCCCGCCGCCGGCACCCAGCAGCGATTGGAGCACGACGCGGACCGCGTCGATGAGTTCAGCCGCCGCATCGGGCAACGAGCGGCCCTCATGCTCCAGGCCGGCCGCCGCTGCCGACAGCACCACGACCTCGGCAGACTCCCCGCCGCGGAGCGACGCGGCCAGCGCTCGGGACCATTCGGCCGTGGGCCGCCGCGGCACCTCCAGGAGCCTGGCCCTGCGGCCGTGGCGGGCGAAGGCGGTCTCGAGGGCGTGCCCCGCCGAGCCCTCCAGGCCCAGGATCAACACCTCGTTGAGGCGCTCGCTTTCGGCCCCCGGGGCCGGTTCGCCGGCCGGCCGGTCGGCCGTGGCGATGCAGAGCACATTTTCCGCGCTCGCCGCGGGATCCCGCCCCGGCGCGACCGTGGCGAACTCCCCGCAGCCGGCCCGTTCCAGACAGGCCCGCCAGCAGTCGGGTTCGACGAGCGGGTAGTCGCGGAAGTCGTCCCGCTCCCGGCACCTCCACCAGCCGTCGGTCAGTCCGAAGGTGAGGTCCATCCAGGCGACCGGATGGGTGCCCTCGACGAGCAGCAACTGCCCGCCGGGGGCGAGCAGCGAGTGCACGTGGCTCACGCACTCGCGGAGATCGCTGGTGGCGTGCAGGACGTTCACCGCCACCACGACGTCCCAGCCGCCCGGCTCGAACCCCTGCGCGGCCGGAGCCCGCTCGATGTCGAGCCGGCGGGCCGCGAACGACGGCAGGTCGGAGAACTCCTCGGCCGCGGCGGCGAGAAACGCCTGCCCGACATCGGTGAACGTGTAGTCGATCTTCCAGGCGGGCACCGCCGCGAGAATCGCCCGCGTGGTCGCCGCCGTGCCGCCGCCCACCTCGAGCACCCGCAGCCGGCGGCCCGTCGGGAGCGCGGCCGCCAGCTCGGCCACAGCCCGAGCCACGAGCTCGTTGAGCGTCTTCGCTCCGGCGGAGAGGGCATACACGTCGGCCGCCAGCGACGAGCCGCGGCCCCCGAACAACAGTCCCAGCGGATCTTCGTCCCCCCGCAGCACCGCGGCCACGTGCGGCCCGCACCGCATCACAAGCCGCAGTTCCGGGGCCAAGGCGGGCTCGGCGGCGAGCGCCTCCCTGCCGGCCGCCATGGCGTCCCGCTCGACAAGCCCCGGCTCGACCACCCACCCGCCGGCCGCCGGTCGCAGCCAGCCTTCGGCCGCCACGATCTCCAGGAGCCGCCGGAACAGTGGTCGCTTGGCCGCCACGACTCCGGCCCGGTCGCAGGCCTCCTGCTCGAGCACGACCGTGCCGGCCGGCGGGTGGGCGAGCAAATCGCACAAGGCGTTGCCCGCGAACGCGGCGGCGACCACGCCCAAACAGCGGCGGGAGTCGGTGTCGATGGCCGCCGCTGCCCGAGGCTCGGGGGAGTGACTACTGAGCACCGTGGCGAGCTGGCTGGCCGAAAGCCGCGGCGGGCCGTCGCCGGCCCCGGTGCGGGCCTCGAGCTCCCAGCTCTCCGCCCAGTGGATCTCGCTCGGCGGGGCCGCGGGGGCCGGAGCCTCGGGCGAGGCCGACTTGAGCCGCAGACCCTCGATCAGCCCGCAGGGGCTGCCGTCCCCGTCGAAGAGAGTGACTTCGCAGACCAGGTCGCCCCGCTCGTCGCGGTCCACCAGCCGAGCGTGGACTCGCATCGCCGGCGTCTCGAGCGCACGGTCGAGTCGGAATCTCGCCACCGAGACGGGCAGGTGGAGGCCGGCCGGCAGGTCGCCGATCGCGGCGATGCTCTGCAGGCAGCCGTCCAAGAGGGCCGTTCGGAGCACCGCGTCGGGCCTTGCCCCACCGGCTCGTGTCGCTGCCGCGAGCGAGACCTCGGCCCAGGCCTCGCGGGGGGCGGCGTGAACCGCCTCCAGGCAGCGGAACAGGCCCTCGTAGCCGAGCCCGGCCGCGGCGCACCGCTGGTAGTGGTTCGTGACGTCGACCTTGACGCCGGCCGGTTGCCAGGAGGCGGGTGACGAACCAGCTGCCGGCCGCGCGGATGCCGCCTGATCGGCCGGCACGAGGCGGCAGGTTCCGCAGCGTTGCCAGCCGGCTTCGCGGCGGACCGAGATCTCGCACCGCCACGGCCCGCGGCCGGCCTGCTCGCGAGCGTCCGGCACGAGGGCGATCTGGATGCGGGTGGCGACCTCCGGCCGCCAGGTGAGCGCCGCGTCGATGACGAGCTCCTCCATGACCACCGGCCCGCAGCCCGCGGCCTCCGCGACCGCCGTGGCCAAAACGCAATAGGCCGCGGTCGGGAGCACGGCGGCTCCGCGGACCCGGTGATCGGCAAGCTCGGGGCAGCTGCCCAGATCGGTCTCGTAGACCGCCGTCATGCCGGCCACGTCGAGCCGGCGGCCAAGCAACGAGTCGGCCGCAACCGCGGCGGGCTCACGGCGGAACCAGCAAGACTGCCGCTCGAAGGGATAGTTCGGCAGGCCGTCCACCCGCACGCGGCCTCCGAAGAGCAGCTCCCAGTCGAGGCTCGAGCCCGCGCAGAACCCGCGGGCCACTGTCGCCCAGAACTCCTCCCAGAACTCTCCCCAGAACTCCTCGCCTGCGCGGGAGGGCGGGCCCACCGCCGCCAGGGCCGGGCAGCCGGCGGGCCGCGCGCGGAGATCGCCGAAAACGAGCCGGGGAGATGATTCCAGTCCCGGAGCCTGCTCCGGGAGCGGCGGCGGCTCCGCCCCGCGGTCTTCCAGGCGGACCGCTTCTTCAATTGCTAGCAGCCCGGCCGTCACCGCGGCTGCAAACCCGCCGCGGCCCTGCGCTTCGATCCCGGCCGGCTCGATTCCGACCAGTCGCCACCACTCGGCCAGGCTGCACTGAAAGGCGATCGCCCGGCCGCCACCGCCCGCCGCCGCCTCGGCACGGGCGAGCAGGCGATCGTGGATCTCGGCGAACCGGGGAAAGGCTCGGGCAAGTTCGGCGGCTGCGTCGGCGGCTTCGAAAGCCGCGGGATCCGG
>JBIKXY010000240.1:0-4539 GCA_044355515.1 Pirellulales bacterium | reverse complement strand
GTCACCGGCAGCCCGGGCATCAAAGACGATCTGATGAACGCCGGGGCGATCTGGGAAGACACCCAGGTCGTCGTCGACCGCCACTTCGTCTCCAGCCGCAAGCCGGCCGATCTGCCCGCCTTCATGGGGGCGATCGTGGAACTCCTCGCCGGCGTGGAGGTGGTGTAGACTCTCCGCCATGGGTCGCAGCAAGCCGGTTTCGAAGCCGCTCCAGGACGACGCCGTGCGGAACCGCATCCGCGGGGCCGGGATGCGGTGCACGCCCGCCCGGGTGGCGGTGCTGCACCACCTCGAGACCGCCCCGGGGCCGCTGACCCATGCGGAGGTCTCCGAGTCGTTGCACCATCTCGGCTTCGACCGGGCCACGATCTATCGCAACCTCACCGAACTCACGGAGGCGGGCCTCGCCTCGCGGGTGGAACTCGGCGACCACGTCTGGCGGTTCGAGGCCAAGCGGGCCGGCGGCGGCCACAAGGGGGACGACCATCCCCACTTCGTCTGCACCACCTGCGGCGAGGTCTCCTGCCTCGACGACGTCGAGGTGGCGATCACCCCCCGGCCGGGCGTTGGCAAGCGGGCCAAGCGGGAGCCCGGCGGCCGGATCGGCTCGGTCACCGAGGTGCTGCTCAAAGGCCGGTGCGAGCAGTGTGAGTAGGTGGTATCCAATCCCCTTGCCGAAGGATAGCCCGGTCAAAGGCAACCACGCAGCAATTGCCCGGTCGATGAGCGGCTCGTGAGTGGCGTGCTCCGTTCCCAGGGCCCCAACGGGCGGTTCCCGGATCGCCTGCTCTCCCCCCTGGAGTGGCGTTTTTCTCGCCTCGGCTCAGACGTTCTGCGAGTCCGGCCGCCTGACGGCTTCGTTGATGCCTCGCGTCCGGACGCGGTCAGAGGCAGGGAATGTCAATCACAGGCTGGTCTTCGGGCGAGGCTTGGAAGACGTCGCGGTCATCATGGGCCTGCACGAGCTCGCCCCAGTCCGACGGTGGGTCGCGGGCCGGCGAGACGGGCGGCGGCTCGAGCGGTTCACCGAGGTGTGTGAGGATCTTCCGGATCGGCCCTGGCTCGCGGACAGGAGGTCCGCAGCAACCGGAGGTTGCCAAGCGTGCGAAGGCCAGGGATGGTTTCGCACTCGTAAAGCAGTATGAACGCGATCAGCCGGATGTCGCCGCCGCACACCGGGCACTCGAGCGGAAACCCCTCCCCTACCCGGGCCATCAGTTTCGCCCAGGCTTATACGCGAGGTGTCGCGCGAGCGCGGCTTTGCATGAGCGTCGCAGCAGCCTGCGGTGCCGTGACCGTCGCCGTGCCCGCCGGTCGCGGCCTCGCGCCGCTTGCCAATGTTCCCGATCGCCAGCGCCGTGACGGCTTTTCGCAGCCGGTGATTCGGTGCAAACACCCCGGGATACCGATGCCGGTGCTTCCGCGGCGGCGGGACGAGATCGGCGCGCCGGTGTGAGGAACTCAAACGGCGAGAACTCGACGACGCCGTCCGCTCCCGGCCGCGTGGACTTTCGGCCGCGGCCCGGGCCGACGCAGGACCGCAGTGGAAACCCTGTGACTGCGGCGATCATGGGCGGACCGGCGGGTGGACGGGGAATGTGATCGCCCGTCCACTCTTGCACCGCCGGCCCCGATGCGAACGCGATCCGGCCGCTTGGCCCCCCGTCGCTCTGTGTCGCTACACTTTCCCGTCATGGCCGGCCGGATGCCGGGGTTTCGGGCCCGAGTTCTCGAACTCACGTGCTGGCAGGCCCGCCGCAGGACGGAGCTGGCCAGAAACTGCTCCACCTCGAGAGCCGTGAGGGAGCGGACGAGAAAATCACACTCGTCGAGGATGTGTGCGATGTATTCACGCGGCCCGAAGGACATCGACCGCCTCCGCGAGAATCCTGGGGCCGATATGCGGCGACAGGCTCTCGACCGTCACTGCCTCGACGCGGCAATCCAAGACGCCTTCCAGCCTCTCGGTCAGCGATACCAGACTACGAAAGGTCTTGCGGCCGGGCTTGAAATCGACGAGCAGATCGACGTCGCTATGGGGTATCGCCGCGTCGCGAAGGTAGGAGCCGAACAACGCCACCCGAGAAACCCCGAGTTGCTGCAACTCCGGTCCGAGGGCCGCGATTCGCTCAGCGATGATGCGACGCGTGAGTGGCATGAAATCCGAATCCGAGGACGAGCGGGACGGTCCACCGTGCCTGGCCGCAGTATGGTTTGGAACTCGGAGGTCATCGCCCCGTCGCTCCCGGTGACCGATCCCGTGCGGCAGGGCCAGCATCACCGTAGCCCCGGCCGCCACGCCCACGGGCAACCCGGGCCTCGTCACTCGCCGGGAGGCGTGACCGGGGCCGCGGGCTCGAGGAAGGCCCGCAGATCCCGCTCGAGCTTCGCCAGATCCTCGAGCTTGAGATACATCATGTGGCCCGACTCGTAGCGGGCGTAGGTGACGTTCTTCCGCAGGTGGGGGTCGATGCCCAGGTGATCGATCGAGTGGACCATCGAGAGGAAGGGCACGGCCAGGTCGCAGTCGCCCGTCTGCACGAGCACCCGCAGATGATGGTTGCGGCTCAGCGCTTCGCCGAGCTGCCGGGCCGTGCTCGAGTAGCGGTTCTGCTCCTGCGGCCAGGGCCCCACGCCCGTCAGCACCCGGTAGGGCAGGTCGCTCTCGAACTTCAGTTCCTCGCGGACATACGCGTTCATCGTGGCGGCCAAGGGGCCGAGCGCCGCGTCGTAGGAGGGATCGAACCGCGGGTCGCCGCCGGCCTGGTCGCCGTCGCGGCCGGTGATCCGGCCGTCGAATCGGCCCAGGATCAGCCGCTCGTCGGCCAGGAGCTTCTCCCGGAAGGTCGAGGGGTCGACCCGCAGATCGTGGTCGAGGACGAGTTTTTCCGGCAGCCCCGTGAAGCGGGCAATTTTTGCCGCGACCGCCTGCCGCGTCGCCTCCGGCAGCGCCGCTCCCGCGTAGAGCGCCGTCAGATAGTCGCCCGCCGCGAAGGCCTCGGCCTCGGCGAGCGCTGTGGCACGGTCGGCCTGGAGATCATCCGACAGCCGGCCGTGGGCGTGGGCGACGGCCGTGAAGCTCGGCAGAAACAGCGAATAGGGCAGATCGTTCGACGGGCCGGGGATGATCGTGCCGTAGTCCACGAGACCCGAGACCAGCACGAGCCCATTCAGGAACATGCCCTGGCGATCCTGCAACTCGGCCGCCAGGCCCGCCGCCCGGAACACGCCGTAGCTCTCACCGCAGAGATACTTGGGGCTCCGCCAGCGGGCGTTCCTGGTGGTGTACAGGCGGACGAACTCCGCCATCGCGGCGATGTCGGGATCCTTGCCGAAGAACTGCTCGGGCTTCTCGTCCTTGGCGGCCCGGCTGTAGCCGGTCGAGACCGGGTCGATGAACACGAGATCGCAGGCCGGCAGGATCGTGTGCTCGTTGGCCACGAGCTCGAACGGGGGCGGCGGCAGCGAGCCGTCGGGGTTGACCTTCGCCCGGCGGGGGCCGAGGCCGCCCAAGTGGAGCCACACGGCCGAGGCCCCGGGGCCGCCGTTGAAGCAGAACATGATCGGCCGGCGGGCGGCATCGGCCTCGGTCACGAGCGTGTAGGCGACGTAGAAGATGCTGGCCCGCGGGCCGCCGTCGTCCTTCAGCAAGGGCAGCATCCCGGCCTCGGCCTTGTAGGCGAGCTCCCGGCCGCCGATCGTGATCGCATGCTCGGTCACCACCGGCGGCTTGCTCGCATCGGGCAGGGTCGCCACCGGCTGCTTGGCCGCCGGAGCCTTGTCGGCCTCCTTGGCGGCGGTGGGCTCATCGGCTCGGGCCGGGCCGAACGACAAACAGATGGCCAGGAGAGTCAGGACAGGGCGGCTCATGAACATGGGCGGCATGGGCGAGGCTCTGGCAGGAGGTTTTGGGAAACGAGGGGGAGCAACGAGGGAAGCGGGGCTCAGAACGCCCCGGCCCGGGGGCGGCGGCGCCGTCACGGGAAGCATAGTTCACGGTTTCCGGGGGCATCGGACCCGAAAATCCGGTCAACTGCTCTCCCCCGCCCCGGCCGGCCGCCGCTACCGTCCGGCCCATGCTTTCCGAGATCAATCCCTTCCGCGAGCTGGCCCGGTTCGTCCGCCGGCCGCACTTCGACCGCTACGCGATCCTGCTCGTCCATCTCCTGCTCATGCCGCTGCTTTCGGTGGTGACCGAGGGGCATCCGCGGGCGGAGCTGTTCGCACTGGTGGCCGAGCAGCTCGTGTTCTTGGGGGCGGCCGCGGCGCTCGGGGGCCGGCGGATGCTCCTCTTCGGCCTGCCGCTGGTGATCCCCGGCGTGCTCACGCTCGCGGCCGCGGTCACGGCCGAATCCTTGCCAACGGAGCAATCATGGCTCTGGCCGGCGGCCCGGGCGGTGACCTTCATCGTGCCGATCATGACGGTCGGCACCTTGATCCTGGTCGACGTGCTGGCGGCCAAGCAGATCGTGTTCGACATGATCTGCGGGGCGCTGTGCGTGTTCGTGCTGTTTGGGATGTGCTGGGCCAACGTCTACA
>JBIKXY010000060.1:0-13933 GCA_044355515.1 Pirellulales bacterium | reverse complement strand
TTGTCTCTATCTGGCAATCGCTGCAGTAAGCGCGGTGGCTTTGCTAATCGTGCCGCTGCGGATGGGTATTGTCGTTGTGCTCTTTCCGCTTCAGATTCTCTACAAAACGCTGACATTGTTTTTTGTCGCGGATTGGAAAAACCCCGTTCCGTGGTGGAATCTGGTTATCAGTGCGCTCCATGCGGCATCACTTTGGATCGCCTTCTCGGGCTAAGGGATCCAATAGCCAGCGAAGGGCTGATTGCGAACCACCCGATGCAATGGACTCGCGATGAAGCCCGGTGGTGTGGATAATCCTGCGATCGCGAGCCATTGATCGGGACCGTTCGGAAAAAATGAAAATACGCACACTCAAAGTCCTCGCCTTTGTTTCCGTCGTCGCAAGCAGCGCCATCGGCCAGCATTGCGCCGTTGCTGTCGATGTGAGGCAGGAGTCGTCTTCCCGCCAGGGTGTCACCGCAAAATTTGAACGCCATCCCCGCACCAGATTCGAGATTCGCGGCCCCCTGGGCAAGCAGATCGAGGGCGTTGTTCAAAACTGGCTGATTCCGGCGCCGCGGGACAATCCCGCGATGCTCGACATGTTCACCGACCAAGACAAGCAGCCCTATCGACAGTTGCTTCCATGGTCCGGTGAGTTTTTCGGCAAATATCTCACCGCTTCGACCCAGATGATCCGGCTGACCAGTGACCCAAGGCTCCAGGCGACTGTCGAGAAACTTGTAGCCCGTGCCGTGACGCTTCAAGCCGAGGACGGCTATTTGGGTCCATGGCCAAAGGAGTTCCGCCTCCGGAAAGGAGCTCCCAACTGCGAGCTGTTTGGCCTGCCTCATGCGGAACCATGGGATGCGTGGGGGCACTACCACGCCATGGTCGGCCTGTTGCTGTGGCATCAAACCACAGCAGATCCAAAGGCCCTGGCTTGTGCGACGCGGATCGCCGACATGCTTTGCGATCGGTTCCTCGACAATCCGCGAGAACGGCTGCACGACACCGGCGCGCATGAGATGAACCAGGCCCCGGTTCATTCTCTCGCGTTGCTCTACCGCCTTACTGGTAAGGACCGTTATCTCCGCATGGCGGAGCAGATCGTCACGGAGTTCGCCGTTCCACCGGCAGGCGACTACCTGAACGCGGCGATTGCTGGCAAGGAGTTTTGGCAGACGCCGAAGCCGCGATGGGAAAGTCTGCACCCCATCATGGGCTTGAGCGAACTCCATCTTTTAACGGGGAAGGAGCCGTACGGCAAGGCATTCGAGCACCTGTGGTGGAGTATCGTGCGGGCAGATCGGCACAACACGGGCGGCTTCAGTTCGGGTGAGAAAGCCACCGGCAACCCCTATGCCGGCGGTTCCATCGAAACATGTTGCACGATTGCATGGATCGCGATGAGTATCGAGATGCTACGCCTCACGGGCGATCCGATTGTTGCCGATGAAATCGAACTCTCGACATTGAACTCCGTCGTTGGAATGCACTCGCCGGACGGTGCGTGGTGTACATATGACACCCCTATGGACGGCACCCGTGTTCCCAGTACCACGGCGATCGCATTTCAAAAACGGCCTGGATCCGAGCAACTGAACTGCTGTTCGGTGAATGGCGCCCGAGGATTTGGCATGATCAGTGACTGGGCCGTGATGCAGGAGCAGTCTACAGAGGCCCTGATCCTGAATTGGTATGGACCCTCGACGATCTCCACCGTCATCAATGACGTTGCGGTGACGCTCCGCCAAGAGACCGACTACCCTCGGCAAGGCAGTATCGCCCTCCATGTCGAGCCGAAGGCTGCGACGCCTTTTATTCTAAAGTTGCGCATCCCGCACTGGTCGACTTCAACGAAATGTTCCATCAATGGGCAGGCTGTGGAAGCCGAAGCCGGTAGCTACTGCGTCCTTGACCGTCGCTGGGATCGCGGCGATCTGATTGCGCTCGAATTCGACATGCGGCCGCGGGTTTGGGTTGGCGAGCGCGAATGCGATGGGAAAGCCTCGCTCTACCGCGGTCCAATTCTGCTCGCATTGAAAACGGGCGCAGGAGAATCGCCTCCTTTGGATCTGGCACGCCTCGACGTCACGTTGGTCGAACCGCCTGAACGGCCTGTTGGCTGTCTGCTCATGATCGATGTAACCGACTCGGATGGGAAAACGCTCCGTCTCAGTGACTTCGGCAGCGTTGGCCACAATCAGTCCCCATACAAATCCTGGCTGAAGGCAAAAGGTGTGGTCGCTGTCCCTTTTGCCCCTCGCAATCCATGGCGCACGACTGTGGCTGTCGGCCTGAATACGAAGTCAATCGCCCCCTGATCCATCTAGGGCTAGCAAAACAAAAGCGGGCGTCATTGCGTCTCCGCACTACGAATGAGGCTACGGTTCATCCGAGACCATGAAGTCAGGTCAATTCCGAACCAAGCGATGCAGCGGACTCGCGATAAAATCGGTCCTGATGTAAGGCCCGAGGTCGCTAGCCGCTGATCGCCGCCGTTCTCCCGTGCGGGAGCGATGCCCTGTGTGGTAATCTAAAATCGACAGTGGATCGTCCTTTCTCAGTCCCGCAACTGGAGCCTTTAATGACCGCAACCCCTTACACTGCCGTTATTCGGCGCGACGGTCGGTGGTGGATCGGTTGGGTTGAGGAAGTGCCTGGCGTGAACTCGCAGGGCGAGACGCGCGAGGAGCTTCTCTCGAACTTGCGCGAAGCCCTGGCCGAGGCAATCGAGATGAATCGTGAAGATGCACGAAAGGCCGCTGGCGAGCAATTCGAAGAAGTGGCGCTGCAGCCGTGAAGCGGCGAGACGTTGTTCGTCACATGGTGGATCATGGTTGCGAGTTGGTTCGTGAAGGTGGAAACCATTCGTGGTGGGGTAATCCGGCGCTCAATCAACGGTCCGCCGTGCCGCGACATCGTGAGATCCCCGACAACCTCGTGAAGAAGATTTGCCGTGACCTTGGGATTCCGGCTCCGGGTGAGTCCGAAGAAAAGGGAGAACAAGGCAATGCAGCGGACTCGCAATAAAATCGGGCGGTGTGGTTCGCGTGTGGTCGCGAGCCGCTGATCGCGGCCGTTCTGCGGCAAGTACGCCGCGGCTCGGCCGTGGGGCCTAAGCTGGCCTTCTACGTAAACATCGCGGTAGACTTGAGGCGTCGGTGATCTCCGTCACGACGTTTGGCGAGGTGTCCCATGCACTCGGTTAAGTACGTCCACTGGCAAGAAGGCGACTGGTGGCTCGGCTACCTGGAGGAATATCCGGATTACTGGACGCAAGGCGAGACCTTGCAAGATTTGGTCGAGCACTTGAAGGACCTCTATCTCGATCTGTCTAGCGGACATATTCCAGGCGCTCGCAAGGTTGGTGAGCTCGTCATGCCATGAAGCGTGTCGATCTGATCAAGGTAATCGAGGCAAGCGGTTGCGTGTTGGTGAGGCACGGTGGCAGGCATGATTGGTATCGCAATCCAGTCACAGGCGTCTCTCAGCCAGTGCCTCGCCACCGTGAGGTCAAGGAGCCTCTTGCGCGGCGAATAATCCGAATGCTTACGGAAGATTCAAAAGAGTAACGGAGCGACGACGGCAGTTCAGGGGACGCAGAACCAGGCGATGCAGCGGACTCGCGATGAAACCAAGCGGTGCGGATGATCGTTTGGTCGCGAGCCGCTGATTGCGGATGTTATGCGTGTGCGCACAGCACAACCACCCCCGGCCGCCGGCGTGAATCCTGTGCGGAGCCTGTTCCCGGCTACTTGCGGCCTGCCCGTCGGCGGGCCCGCTTGGTCGCCTTGGCATCGGCTCGGGCGGCCCGTTCCTCGGCCCGGTAAACACGCACCGCTTCGGGATGGAACTCCTTCCAGACGTCTGGGCGGAGCGCGTGGTAATCGGCCTCCCCGGCGAGCAGGCGATCGAGCACGTCCTTGACGTACACGAAGACATCGAGGTCGTTTCGCACGGCGCTGCTGACGAGTGAGAGCAGGTCAGCAGCCCGATAGCCGGGCTCGATATCGCCGATAAAGAGCCAGTGTTTCCGGCCGATCGCCACCTGCTTCATCAGCTGTTCGGTCTCGTTGTTGTCGATCGGCATCAGGCCGTCGTCGAGATAGACGAGCAGCGGATCGAACTGGTTCCGGAGATAGGTGAGCGCCTGCCCGAAGGAGTGCTTCGGCAGCACGTCCTGCACGGCGTCGCCGTGGATGTACTCGCGCATCCGCTCCCAGATCGGCGCCTGGCATGTGCCGCGCAGGCGGCGCGGATGATCCGCCCGTCGCTTGCCGTCTGCACGGCGTCGTAGCCCGAGTAGCAATCGGCCATCAGCTTGCCGGTGAACCCGTCCAGAAAGATCTCCGGACCGTCCCGATGACGGCTGACGGTGAAGTCGAAGACGTTGATCGGTGCCGTGATCCCTCGATAGGCCCAGATGCGCGCGGTGATGCTCTTGCGCGCCTCGGCATGCGCAGCGGCGATCACCTCGCGGGTTCGGGCGGACTTCGGGTCGAGCGGATCGAGCGGCGGCAGATCATCCGGCGTCACGAGCGTGACCGTCGTGTCGTCGGTGCCGATGATCGGCCCGGCCCGCACCACCTCCCGGAGGTGCGTGACGAACGCCGCAACGCATTCCGCGGCGGCCCGGAGGATGTTCAGCAGCGTGCTGCGGGCGGGCGTCCAGCCGCAGGCGGCGAAGATGTCTTGCTGGCGGTAGATCGGCAGGTGATAGCTGTACTTGTGCGTCACGATCTGGGCAGCCACGCTCGCGTCGTAGCGGTTGCCCTCCACCAGCCCGACTGGCCGCGGGGCTTCCACGACGCCGCACTCGTCGTGCCCCTGGCAGGCGAGCTTGGGGATGCCCGTGCGAATGACGACGAGCTTGGGGGGCTCGATCTTCAGCGTCTCCTGCCAGTCGTAGCCGATCACCTCCCGCTCGCCGTGCTCCGGGCAGGACTTCCGGTCCTCGGGAACTGGCAGCAGGACTTCGATCCGGGGCAGATGGGCCGGGAGCTGTTCGTTCCTGGCCTTGGCCGGCTTCTGCTTTCGCCGCTCATAGCCTGCGACCGCCTCGAAGGCGGCGTCGGCGATTCCCTCCGCGGCATCCGCGACTTCGGGCGAATCGCCGAAGTCGATCACCAGCTGATGCGGGTCGGCCAGGTACCGCTCGATCCGCTTGCGGAAGGCCGCCTGGAGAGCGGCGTTGAGCCGCAGCTGCATCTCGACGAGCCTGTCCTTCTGCTCGACCAGCTGCTGGTTCTGCTGGGCGACGAGCGCGTCCTTCGTAGCCAGCGCGGTGCGGCACTCCGTGATCACGACATCCTTCTCGGTGATCACCGTCTGGCACTCGGTGATCACGCCCTGCTGCTCGCGGAGCAGCCTGTGGCAGGCCTCGAGGTCGGTCGGCAGCAGGATGTCGTTCATCATGCGCGCACCATAAACATGTTCCACGCAAAGCGCAAGCGCCATTTTGGCAGCCGCGAGGATTTGTTCAGGCGCCGATTCGCTGGTACCGCTTGCGGCGGTGCGCCGACTCCAACCGGACCCCGCCCAGGATCATCGCCAACTGCGTGGCGTCGATCCGCACCCGCTTCTCACGGCCCTCCGCCGGCATGACCTCGAACGTTCCCTGCTCCAGCCGCGTGTACCAGATCATGAACCCATCCCCCTCCCACCGCAGTGCCTTGATCCGGTCGCGGCGCTTGTTGACGAACAGGAACAGGCTCCCGTCGGCGGGGTCGTCACCGAACACGCCGCGGATGATCCCGCACAGACCGGCGAAGCTCTTCCGCATGTCGGTGGCGTCGGCGTGCATGGAGATCACCGGCACCGAGGCAACGCTCAGCATGGACCCGCCTCCCCCTGCAATGCCATCCGATCGATGGCCAATCGCACGAGGTCGATGCGATCGTCCGGGATCTCGATGGTCGCGCCCCCGGGGAACCGCAGGAACACCGAGCGGCGAGGGATGATCTCAACCGCCGCGAAGGGCATCGCGGGCCGAACCGGCGGCGTGCCGTGGGCGCTCGTCGCCTCCCGCTCGACCTGTCGCTGCCAATACTTCCAGAGCGAGACACTCACCCGCTCCCGCCGGCAAAACGCGGCCACCGTCAGCCCGCTCGCCTCCTGCCGGGCAAGCCGCCGGCGCCACGCCGCCAGCTTCCTTCGATCCACTCCGCGCCCCATGTCCAGCCTCCGTTACCGATGGAAAAGGTCCGCCGGCCGAGGCTATCAGGGGCTGCAAGAGTGGCTGTGGTGTGCGCACACTGTTTAGCCTCGAGTTGTGCTCCTGGAGCTCCTTGGCCAGCTTCGGATCCATCCCGCCGAACAACCCTTGTCAGCCCCACCACGGGCACGAGGATTCTCTCACAAGACCTGGATCACGATTGGGGGAGGGGGTCACGCCGCGATATCGCGGGAGGAAGGCCCAAGCCACTTGACGGATTCATCGGCGGTCGTCAGCGGCTCGCCATGTCGCAGGAAATCCCGCCCGCCGCCGGCACGTAGCTGACGCGGGCGTAGTCCATCACCATCCGATGGGCGCTGAACCGCCAGGCGAGCGAACTGATCGAGTTCATCATCATCCGGATCCACGCCCGCGGCAGGCCGTCGGCATCCCGCTCGTAGAAGAGCGGGATCACCTCCTTGGTCAGCGTTTCGACCAAGGCCTCGCCGTCGCGGCGGTCGGTGATCTCGTCGTTGGAGTGGGTCTCGCCCCGGCCGATCGCGAAGCCGTTGCGGCCGTCGAAGGCCTCGGCCCACCAGCCGTCAAGGATCGAGCAGTTGAGGCCGCCGTTGAGGACCACCTTCTGTCCGCTCGTGCCCGAGGCCTCGAGCGGCCGGCGCGGGTTGTTGAGCCACACATCCACTCCCTGGACGAGATGCCGGGCCACGTTGATGTCGTAGTCCTCGACGAACACCAGCCGGCCGGCGAACCGCGGGTCGTGCCGGAGATTGGCAATCTTGCGGATCAGCCCCTTGCCCGGCTCGTCGGCCGGATGGGCCTTGCCCGCGTAGATGATCTGGATCGGCCGGTCGGGATCGCTGATCAGCCGATGCAGCCGGTCGAGGTCGGAGAGCACGAGATCGGCCCGCTTGTAGGTGGCGAACCGCCGGGCGAACCCGATCGTGAGGATGTTGGGGTCGAGCACGGAGCGGGCCTGTTCGACCGCCTCGTCGCACTCCCCCCGCCGCCGGCACTGCCGGGCCAGCCGCCGCCGGACGAACTGCAGGAGCAGGTTCTTGAGGGCGTAGTGCGTCTCCCAGAGCTCACCGGGGTCGCACTCGTGGATCTTCTGCCAGACGTCGGGCCCGCCCATCTGCCGGAACCAGTTGGCCGGGAAGATCCGGTCGTAGAGCTGCAGCATCTGCCAGGAGAGCCAGCTCGGCACGTGCACGCCGTTGGTGATGTGGCCGATCGGCACCTCCTCCTCCACCTTCCAGGGCCAGAGGTTCGACCACATCCGCCGGCTCACATGACCGTGGAGGGCGCTCACGGCGTTGGCCCGTCGCGAAAGCTTCAGGCCCAGCACGGTCATGCAGAACGGCTCGTGGTGGTTGTGCGGCTCGACCCGGCCGAGGCCCATCAACTGGTCATGAGAGATGCCCAGCGCGTCCCGCATCGGGCCGAGGTGCTCCTCCATCAGCCCGGAGTCGAACCGGTCGTGGCCGGCCGGCACCGGCGTGTGGGTGGTGAACACCGTCTGCCGGGCCACCCGCCGGATCGCGTCGTCGTAGGGGTAGCCGTCCCGCTCCATCCGGCCGCGAACGGCCTCCAGGGTGGCGAAGGCGGAATGCCCCTCGTTCAAGTGGTAGACGCCCGGCACGATCCCCAGGGCCCGGATCGCCTTCACGCCGCCCACGCCGAGAATGATCTCCTGACGAATCCGCGTGCGGGTGTCGCCGCCGTAGAGCCGGCTCGTCAGGGGCCGGTCCTCGGGAGCGTTTTCCGGCACGTCGGAGTCGAGCAGGTAGAGGCTGCAGCGGCCCACCGCGAGCTTCCAGACCTTGGCATGCAGGGCCCCGCCGCGGGTGTCGACGCGGACCATGATCGGCTGGCCGTCGGTGCCGACGGCCGGCTCGATCGGCAGCAGATCGACCTTGGTCGGCTGGTATTCCTCGTGCTGGTAGCCATCGACGTCGAGATGCTGGCGGAAGTAGCCCTGGGTGTAGAAAAGCCCGACCGCGATCAGGGGGATGCCCAGGCCGCTGGCGCTCTTCACATGGTCGCCGGCGAGCACGCCCAAACCGCCGGAATAGATCGGCACCGACTCGTGAATCCCGAACTCGGCCGAGAAATAGACCACCGGCTTGGAACCGAGCACGCCCGCGTGGACGGTGCTCCAAGTGTTCTCCGCCGCCAGGTATTCCTTCATCCGGCGGTGGGCCTGGTTGATCCGGCTGTAGAGCACGAGCTCCGCCGCCCGTGACTCCAGCCGCTCGGGCGTGAACTCCGCCAACAGCGCGATCGGATTGTGGTCGAGCTGCCGCCAGCGGACGGGGTCGAGCTCGCGAAACAGGTTCGTGACCTCGGGGTGCCAGCTCCACCACAGGTTGCGGGCCAGGGCCATGCATTTGGCGTAGAGGTTTTGCGGCGAGAGCTCGTCGAGCCGCGGGGGCAGGAGGCCGACGGGCGGCGTGCCGTTGGCGGAGGCGGCAGGGGTCGGGGCGACGGTCGTGCCCTGGGCGATGTCTTCGGCTTGGCTCATGGGAGAGGCTCCAGGAGGGAATCGGAGAGGAAGGGACCGCCTGCCAGAAGTGGCGGCAGTATAGCCTCACTTCCGGAGGCGTGCGGCGGAGGCTCGGGGTGAGTTATGCTGCGGGGTTTCCATGAACTCTCGTTCCGACTTCCCCGCGGTTGCCTCGGTCCTCCCGGGCTGCGCGGAGCTGGCCGGCCTGGCGGAGAGATCCGCGACGGAGGGCCCCTGGGCGAGCGGCGCGATGCACGAACTGGCCCGCCGGGGCATCCTGGCCAGGTTCGTCCCCGCCGACTGCGGCGGCACCGGCGCCGACGAGCCCACGCTCGTGACCACGCTCGCCGCCCTGGCGACCGCCTGCCTGACCACGGCCCTGGCCGTGTCGCAGTGGGCCGCGGCGGTGAGGATCATCGCCGCCGGCCCGGCCGAGCTGCGGGCGTCCCTCCTGCCGCGGCTGGCCCGGGGCGAATGCTTCACGACCGTGGGCATTTCCCAGCTCACGACGAGCCGCCGGCACCTGGGCCGGCCGGCCGTGGTGGCCGAGCGGTCGGCCGAGGGCTGGCAGCTCGACGGGCTCTGCCCCTGGGTGACCGGCGCCGACGCCTGCGAGATGATCGTGACCGGGGCGGCGACGGCCGCCGGGGGTCAGCTGTTCGTCCTGGTGCCGACGACCGCGGCGGGCGTCACGATCGAGCCGCCGCTGCCGCTGCTCGCGCTGGCCGGTAGCCGCACCGCGGTCGTTCGGCTGGAGGGAGTCAGGCCGGCCTGGCTGATCGAGCCGCCCGAGCGGAATGCCGCCCGCACCGGCGGCTTGGCGACGACCGCGCTGGCGCTGGGCTCGGCCCGGGCGGCGATCGCGGTCATCGGCGGGGAGGCCGCCCACCGCGAGTCACTCGCACCGGTCGCCGCCCGGCTCGAGCTGGAGCTCGGCGAACTCTTCAACCGGCTCGAGCACGCGGCGACCGCGGGGCTCGAGCCCGACGGTCGCGACAGCCTCCGGGCCGCCGCCACCGATCTCGTGCTCCGCGCGGGGCAGGCGGCTTTGACCGCCTCGAAGGGGGCCGGCTATGTGGCGGGCCATCCGGCGGAGCGGCTCGTCCGCGAGTCGCTCTTCTTCCTGGTCTGGAGCTGCCCGCCGGCCGTGACCGACGCCCTGCTCTGCGAGATGACCCGGAGCTGAGGCTCGGCCTCACGAAAAACTCATGCCCCGGGCCGCGAAACTGGCCTTGTTGCCCGGGCGCGCCGACGCGATCCTCTCCAGACGCGTCCCGGGATGGCTGCCATGTCCGCACCCCGCTCGATCGTCATCGTCAAACTCTCCGCCATCGGCGACGTCCTCCACGGCGTGCCGGTGGCGGTGGCTCTCAAGCGGGCGTTTCCCGCCGCCCGGATCGGCTGGGCCGTCGAGGGGCGGGCCGCCGACGTGCTCGCCGGCCATCCCGCGATCGACCACCTGTTTCGTCTGCCCCGCGGCTGGCTCGAGTCCCCCGCCGCGGTGCTCGCCCTCCGCCGGCAGCTGAGGGCTTTCGCACCCGACGTGGCGATCGATCTCCAGGGGCTGCTCAAGAGCGGCGTGGCGACCTGGCTCTCGGCCGCCCGGATGCGAATCGGGTTCGCCCGGCCCGTCGCCCGCGAGTACTCCTGGCTCGCCTTCACCAACCGCGTCAAGCCCGTGGCGACCCACGTCGTCGACCGCAACTGCGACCTGCTCGTGCCGCTGGGCATCCGTGAGGGCCGGCCGTCCTTCGAGATGCCTCACTGGCCGGTGAGCGAAGAACGGGTGAGGCAGTGGCTGGCGGGCCTGCGGCTCGCGGAGCCACCGGTGATCATCAACCCCGGCGCGGGCTGGGCCAGCAAGCGTTGGCCGACCGAGCGGTTCGCCGCCCTGGCCCGCTGCCTGCACCGCCGCCACGGCATCCGCCCGCTGGTGGTCTGGGGCGGAGCGGCGGAGCGGGCCACGGCGGACCAGATCGCCGCCGACGCCTGCGGCGAGGCGATCGTGGCGCCGGAGACCACGCTCCAGGATCTGGGCGAACTGTTCCGGCTCGCGCGGCTCGTGATCTCCGGCGACACGGGCCCTCTGCACCTCGCCGCGGCGGTCGGCACGCCCTGCGTGGGGCTCTTTGGCCCGGTGCCCGCGGCCCGCAACGGGCCCTACGGATCGCAGCACATCTGCGTCGAGCCACCGGAGGCCCTGCGGCCGAAGTGGGAGGATCGCAAGACCGACACGCTCTCGATGGCCGGCATCGAGGTCGAGCGGGTGGTGGCCGCGGTCGAGGACCTCCTGTCCCGCGCCCGCGCCGCCGCATAGCGGCGCTGCACGGGCGACCCCGAGTCCGCGGTATAATGCGGGCTTCGCTCGCAGGCCTAGCGCTCATGCCACGCCCCCCACGCAATCCGTTCTATGCCGTGCTCGGGATCGTGGGCTTCGCCTTCACGATCACCGCAGCGGCATCCTGCGTGACCGTGCTCCGGGGCGTGCGACCCGCCTCGGCCACCGGGGGCACTCATGTGCTCGACGTCTTGCTCGCCCGCTACGGCACGCAGCTGCTCGTGGGGGAGATCGCCGTCCTGGCGGTCGCGACGGTGGCCGCCATCTGGCTCGACCACGTGGCCGGGGAGAAGGCCCGGCGGGAGCGTGCCAGGCGCGAGGCCGACTCCGGAGCCGACAGGCCGTGAGCGTTTCGGCCGCCGCCCGGATCGCCCGCCTGCGGGACGAGATCCGGCACCACGACCGGAAGTATTACGTCGAAGCGGCGCCCGAGATCAGCGATCTCGAATACGACCGGCTGGTCGACGAGCTGCGGTCGCTCGAGGAGAAGCATCCCGAACTCGTGACGGCCGACAGCCCCACGCAGCGGGTCGGCGACGCGCCGGTGGAGTCGCTCGCGAGCGTCCGGCACCGCGTGCCGATGATGTCGATCGACAACACCTACGGGGTGGACGACCTCCGGGCCTGGGGCCGCCGCGTCGAGAAGCTGCTCACGGAGGCGGGCGACGCCCGGCCGCCCCGCTACGTGCTCGAGCTCAAGATCGACGGCGTGGCCGTGTCGCTCACCTACGAGGCCGGCCGGCTCCTGCTGGCCGCCACCCGGGGCAACGGCGTGACCGGCGACGACATCACCCACAACGCCCGCACGATCCCCGGCGTGCCGCTGGTGCTGGCGATCCCCGACCCGCCGCCGCTGGTCGAGATCCGCGGCGAGGTCTACATGACCAACTCCGACCTGGTCGCGCTCAACGAGCGGCAGGCGGAGGCCGGCCTCGCTCCCTTCGCCAACACCCGGAACGTGGCCGCCGGCAGCATCCGGCTGCTCGACCCGCGGGAGTGCGCCGCCCGGCCGCTCGAGTTTCTCTGCCACGGCGTCGGCGACGCGACAGGCCTGGGCGTCGAGTCGCAGACCGGCCTCTACGCCTGGGCCGGGCGGGCCGGGCTGCCGGTGGCGCTGTGGACGAGCGTGTTCGACTCGCTCGACGCCCTCGTCGAGCGGGGCACGGAACTGATCGAGGAGCTGCACGAACTCGACTTCGAGGTGGACGGCTTCGTGGTCAAGGTCGATGACTTCGCCCAGCAGCGGCTGCTGGGGGCGACTGCCAAGAGCCCCCGCTGGGCGATCGCCTGGAAGTTCGAGAAGTTCGAGGCCACGACCAGGCTGGCCGGGATCCGCGTGCAGGTGGGCCGCGGCGGCACGGTCACGCCGGTGGCGGATCTCGAGCCGGTCGAGCTGGCCGGCACGATCGTCCGCCGGGCCAGTCTCCACAACGCGGAGGAGGTGGCCCGCAAGGACGTCCGGGTGGGCGACGTCTTGGTGGTGGAGAAGGCCGGCAAGGTGATTCCCCACGTGGTTCGCGTGGAGAAGCACCTCCGGGCGAAGCGGCTGCCCGTCTGGCACCCGCCCACGGAATGCCCCGAGTGCGGGACCGCGCTCGTCAAGGATCCCGAGGGCGTCTTCATCCGCTGCCCCAACGTCGATTGCCCGGCCCGGTGCCGGGAGCGGATCCGGTTCTTCGCCTCGCGGGGAGCGATGGACATCGAGGGGCTCGGCGACAAGCTCGTCGAGCAGCTCGTGGCGACGGGGCTCGTGAGGCAGTACGCCGACCTCTACGCGCTGGAGCCCCCGCAGCTCGAGCCGCTCGAGCGGATGGGGAAGAAGTCGGCGGCCTCGCTCGTCGAGCAGATCGAGCAGAGCAAGGGCCGTGGGCTCGTCCGGGTGCTCAACGGCCTGGGCATCCGGCACGTCGGGCCGCGGGTGGCGGCGCTCCTGGCGGGCCGATTTCCCACGATCGACGAACTGGCCGAAGCCTCGGAGGAGGAACTGGCCGCGGTGCCCGAGATCGGCCCGGCGATCGCGGCGAGCGTTCACGAGTGGCTCGCGGGGGACTATGGGCGGCAGACGATCGCCGGCCTGCGGGCGGCCGGCGTGCGGCTCGACGTGCCCCAGGCCGAGCGGATCGAGGCGGGTCCGCTCACGGGCAAGACGCTCGTGGTCACCGGCACGCTCGAGCGATTCACGCGGGAGGAGGCCGAGGAGGCGATCCGCCGCGCCGGCGGCCGGGCGGCCGGCAGCGTCTCGAAGAAGACCGACTACCTCGTGGCCGGCGCCGAGGCGGGCGGCAAGCTCGACAAGGCCACGAAGCTCGGCGTCGCGGTGATCGACGAGGCGGCCTTCGAACGGCTGCTGGCAGGCTCGTGACGCCGGGCACGGGCGGCGAGGTCAGCCCCGCAGCGCGTCGGGCACGCAGAAGATCGCCAGGGCGAGGCCGAAGAACGGCTCGCCCGCGAGCATCCCGATCACGGGCCAGGCCACGAGGCCGATCCGGGCCATGAGCCGGCGGGTCACGGCGAACCACAGCCCGCCGGCGAACAGGATCTCGAAGCCCACGATCGCGTGAGTCACGAGGTTCATCAGATACTCGGAGCCCCGGGAGAGGCCCGTCAGATCGACGAGCCGCGACTCCGACCGGGCCGCGAGCCACCAGGCCGCGGTGCCGTCCCACCAGACGTCTCCCTTGAGCTGGGCCAGGAGCATGCCGCCGGTGATCGCCGCGGCATGGACCCGCACGAGGCCCAGGGCCACGCCCGCCCAGGGGGAGGCGGCCGGCGGCGGCGAGCCACGGCGGTCGCGGATCCAACGGTCGAGCGACCAGCGGCCGCCGCTCGGCCCAACGGCCAGGCACCAGAGCAGCACCGCCAGGCAGTCGTCAGCCGGCCCCGCGAGCACGGGGCCGCGGTTGAGCAGCGCCGCCCAGAGCACGGCCGCCAT
>JBIKXY010000239.1:0-4575 GCA_044355515.1 Pirellulales bacterium | reverse complement strand
GGGCGACGCCTTCACGGCGGCCGTGATCGTGGGCTTGCTCCGCGATGAATCGCTCGAGGCGATCCACGACCACGCGGCCCGGCTGGCCGCCTTCGTGTGCGGGCACCGCGGCGCCACCCCGGCGATCCCGGCCGCACTGCGGGCCTGAGGCAGGAATCAGTCGATCTCCGCGACGGCACGGATCGGGGAGCCGTCGCGGCCGGTGATGTTGAGCGGAAACCCGATGAAGCGAAACGTCGGCGGCAGGCGGTCGAGATTCGTGAGGCCCTCCACGATCACGATCTCGACCCCCTTGGCCAGCAGGATGTGATGGCATTCGAGCCAGTCGGTGCTCGGCGTGGGCGTGTCCATGCCGAGCAAGCCGATGCCGCGGGAGGCGATCCACCGGGCGGCGTCGAGCGTGAGCGTGGGAAACTCGGTGAAGAATCGCGGCGTGCCGAACTGCCGATCCCAGCCGGTACGGTAGAGCACGCGGGCCCCGGGCATGAAGGCGGCGGCATGCGGGGCGAACGTGTCGACCGTGAGGGGCGTGGAGGCGGCGAGCGCGCCGCCCGGCACGAGATCGACGAGCGTCGCCGGCCCGCAGAACCGCGCGAGCGGAATCTGATCGAGCGTCGCGCCATCGTCGTAGAAGTGAAACGGCGCGTCGAGGTGCGTGCCCTGGTGGCTCGACAGCGCGAGGTGCGAGAGGTTGTAGCCCGATTGGGCGACCGTCGTGTGCACCTTCACGGAGAGTTGCGGGTCGTTCGGGAAGTTCGGCAGCCCGTCGGCGAGCGGATGGCTGAGATCGATGAATCGCGGCACAGGGTCACTCCTGCGGGGCCGGGCGGCCGGCCGGCCAGTGGGCGGCGATCTTCCGCCGCAGGAAGGCCACGCTCCGCTCGAGCTCGTCCATCCCGTTCACGCCGTCCTCGATGCTGATCCAGCCGCAGAAGCCCTGGCCGACAAGTTCGGTGAAGATGGCGTCGTAGTCGTTGAGCCCCCGGCCGATCTCGCCGTGCTTCAGCCGGCGGGCGTAGCCCACGGAGCCCTCCTCCTCGCGGCGCAGGTCGGCGAGCGTGCCCGACACGAGCGAGCGGTCGCTGGCATGCATCGTGACCACGCGGTGCGACACGCGGCGCAAAAGCTCCAGCGGATCGTCGCCCGCGAGAAACGCGTTGCTCGGGTCGTAGTTGACCCCGAAGTGCGGGTCGTCGATCGCGTCGACCAGCGCGCAGAAGAGATCGATTTTCTGGGCGAACTCGGGATACTCCCAAAAGTCGTCCTTGTAGTGGTTTTCGAGGATCAGCGTCACGCCATGCGCGGCCGCGTGGGGCAGGCAGGCGCGGATCGAGTCGGCCGCGAGCCGGATCCCCTCGGCCGGCGAAAGCTCCGGCCGCCGCTGCCCCGAGAGCACGCGGCAGAAGGAGCCGCCGAGCGCCGCGGTCATCTCGATCCACCGCTTCTGCTTGGCGATCTCCCGGCGGCGGAAGCCGGCGTCGGGGTGCGTGAAGTCGGGGGAGCAGCAGAGCATCGGGATCGTCATCCCGTGCGCCTCGACCTCGCGGCGAAACCGGGGCCAGTTGGCCTCGTCGGCCATCTCCAGAAATCCCGCGTACCACTCGAGGCCGTCGAGCCCCAGGGGCGCGGCCAGCCGGATCCAGTCCGACACGCTCATCCCGCCGTCCTTGCAGAGCGGCTGCATGAAGGCCTTGGGAAACGCGGCCAGGCGCGGGGCGGCGGGGCTGGGCAAGGGGCGGGCGTTGGTCATCGTGGCGGCGGCGGCACCGTCGAGGCATTCTTGGGAAGATTACGGCCGATGAACGGATGCTGCTCGAGGTCGACCACCTGCCCGCTCATCGGGCCGCACTCGTCGGCCAGCCAATACACCGCCGCCGCGGCGATCTCCTCGGGGCGGATCAGCCGCCCGGCGGGGCAGAACTCCCGCGGCAGGTGGGCCGGCCAGTCGTCGGCCAGCCCGTGGCTCCGCTTGCGGGCCACCTCGTTTTCGGTGAGCACCCAGCCGGGGTTGATCTGGTTGACCCGCACGCCCTCCTCGCGAAACAAGACGTCGCCGAGGTTGCGGGTGAGCGTCATGAGCCCGCCTTTCGAGATCGCATACGGGAGCAGGTTCGGCTCGCCGCACCAGGCGTTGACGCTGCCGATGTTGAGCACGCTGCCGCGGGCCGCCCGCAGGTGCGGCAGGGCCGCCTGGATGAGACGCAGGGGCGCGAGCGTGTTGACGGCCAGCGTGCGGTCGAACGAGGCGGAGTCGGTGGACCGGATGTCGCCGGTGGTGATGATGGCGGCGTTGTTGACGAGGCCGTCGAGCCGGCCGAACGAGTCGACCGCCAGCCGCACGAGCCGCTCCGGGCAGCCGGGGGCGGTGAGATCCTCCACGTGGCCGACGGCCCGCGGCCCGGCGGCGCCGGCCCCGAGCGACGCCACGACCTCGGGCACGAGCTCGGCCTCGAGGCCGTGCACCACCACCCGCGCCCCCTCCGCCACGCACCGCGCGGCGATCGCCCGGCCGATGCCGGTGGCGCTGCCGGTGACGATCACGATCTTGCCGGCGAGCCGCGTCATGATGCTGCTGCCGGCTCCTTCTGCCGGGTGGCACGCAGCGCGTCGTCGTGCCGGCCCGCCGACGGGGGCAGGTCGGCTGCCCGCACGGCCGCCAGCGCCGCCAAGGCGCCAGCCCACTTTTCGGCGTCGTTATCCTCCCACTCGATCACGAGCCCGCCGGAATAGCCCGCGCGGTTGAGCTCCACGATCACCTCCTCCACGGGCACCGCGTCCCGCCGGCTGCCGGCGGTGACGAAGTTCCAGCCGTTCAAGCGATGCCCCATCGGGCGGTGGCCGCCGAGCAGGCCGGCCCGCGTCGGCGGGGGCACGACCTGCACGCCCTTGATATGGGCCGCGTGGATCCATGGGGCGTAGGCCCGGATGAACTCGATCGGCGACACGCCCTGCCACACCATGTGGCTGGGGTCGAGGTTGAAGCCCACCACATCGCTGCCGTAGCCCGCCCGCTCCAGGAACCGGATGTAGTCGCCGGCCGATTCGAGATCCCCCATCGCCCGCTCCCCCGGATGGCATTCGAGGTCGAACGTGGTGCCCGCCTCGCGGCAGGCGTCGAACACCGGCCCGAACCGCTCGAGCAGGAGTTCGAGGCTCACATCGAGCACGTCGGGAATCGGACAGCCGCCGATCTCGCGGGGCCGCGGCGGAAACTCGAACCAGTGGCTCCAGCAGTGGGCCGGCGAGCCGACGAACGCGGTCACCGGCACGCGGCGGCCCTGCAGCCTGCCGACCGCCCCGGCCAGCCGCACCGATCGCAGCAGGCCGCGCTGCGCCTGGGCGTGGATCAGCCGCCCCACCTCCGCCGGCACATGATAAGGATCGGTCCGCGGCGGCTCGTGGCCGCTGCGCCGCCAGGCCACGTAGGCCTCCACGGCCTCGCCTCCCACGAACGCGAGCGTCTTGGCCGACGGCTCGTCGCCGAGGGCCTGCCCGAGCAGATGCGTGGCCACGCTCAGGATCACGAGGCCGCGGTCGCGGGCCAAAGCCACCCGCTCGGCGGCGGTCGCCTGCACGCCGGCGGCGGTGTCGCACGCGGCCAGGTCGAGCTCCCAGGCCGCCTCCTCCCAGCCGTCGAAGCCGGCGCTGGCGATACAGTCGAGCCACTCCGCTTCGGGAATGTCGCCAAACTGGCCGCGGACCAGACCGATCAGGTGGTGGGAGCGACGGGGTGTCATGGTGGAATAACCGGCCCGAGCGTAGCACGGTCGCAGCCGGCGGTCTGTGGTGAAAGCGACACGGCGCGGACGAGCACGGCTGCCAGCCGCAGATCGGGCGTCGGGCGCAGCGACCAGACCGTGCTCCGCGACTGGCGGGCGGTCAGCCCCCGAGAATCCGCAGCGTGATCGGGGCGATCCGCAGCGGCGGCAGGAGGTTGGTGGAACTCGGGAGCGTGGAGGTGGCGGTCGTGATCCGATCGAACCGCCTCACGCCCCGGGTTCCACCGCTGCCGCCGCGGCCCTGCACGCCGTAGAGATCGTCGGCGATGCCGTCGCCGTCGATGTCGAGCGCCGCGGCGTTGACGGCCGCGTTGGGCCGACCGAACGACGAGAAGGCCGCCAGCCGGGCGAGCTGGGAGAAGGCTCCGCCCCCGTAGACTTCGACGATCGACTGGCCGCCGACTCCCGCCCCCACGATGATGTCGTCGGCGGTGTCGCCGTCCCAGCGGGCCGAGGAGAGCGTGACGCCGCCGCGGAAGCCGGGCCGGATGGCGACGAAACTCGCCACCTGCCGCGGCGCGAGCGAGGCGTCGAACACGCGAACCTGGGCCCGGATGCCGGCATTGCTGCCCACGGCGATCTCGTCGATCCCGTCGGGAGTGGCCGAGAGCATCATCCCGTTGGTGAAGGTACCGTAGTCGCCGGCGGTGATCACCGCCCCGTTCCGGTAGATGCCGGGAATGCCGACGAACGTGCGGATCGGCACGTTCGCCACCGGATCGACCGCGAGCGGATCGACACCGAACACGTTCACGCGGGCGAGCCCACTCGACCGCGAGGCGATGATCTCGTTGAC
>JBIKXY010000238.1:0-4580 GCA_044355515.1 Pirellulales bacterium | reverse complement strand
GCGGCGGGGCGAATTCGAAGCCGCCGACCGCACCCTCGCGGCGGCCGGCAAACAGGTCGGTGACGATGTCGAGGCGGCCACGCGGATCGACGGATGGCGGCTGCTGCTGGCCTACGCGAGGGAGTTCCCCGGCTACCGCGACCGGGCGTTCGCCGCGGCGAATCAGGGCCGTGATTACGCGGTGGACGGCCGGACCATCTCCGTCATCGAGATCACGCCGGAGCTGTTCATCTACAAGCTCGACGGCCGGATCGTGCGGACTTCCCGCGCGCGGATCGATCCTCGGATCGAACTGGCCATCGTCGAGAGCTGGTTCGCGGCCGACGGACGGGCGGCCAATCATCTGTTCCTCGGGGCAGGCTGGCTCTGTCTCGACCCGCCGAACGTCGGCCGGGCACGGGCCGAGTGGCAGACCGCCGGGGCGGGGGGAGAACAGGTGGCCCCGCTCCTGGCCCTGCTCGACGACCCCATCATCCGGCGGATCGTCCGCCGCCCCAAGCCATGACCGCGCCGCTGCCGATCCCTCCCATCACCGGTCCCATCGTCGGCACAGCCCGCCCGCCGGGGTCGAAGAGCATCACGAATCGGGCGGTCGTCTGCGCGGCGCTGGCCCGGGGCCAGAGCCTGCTCACCGGCGTGCTCGACAGCCAGGACACGCGGGTGATGGCGGCGGGCCTGAACGCCCTGGGCATCGCGCTCGCCGCCGACTGGCCCGCCGGCGAGATCCGGATCGAGGGGGGAGCGGGGACGATTCCCGCGCCGGCGGCGACGATCGACTGCGCGGCCAGCGGCACGACGATGCGGTTTCTTTCGGCCGCGTGCGGGCTCGGTCACGGCACCTACCGGCTCGACGGCACCGCCCGGATGCGGCAGCGGCCGATCGGCGACCTGCTCGACGCCCTGCGGGAAATCGGCGTGGAGGCCGAGGCGGAGAGTCCGGGTGACTGCCCGCCGGTGGTCATCCGCTCGCGGGGCATCGCAGGGGGCACGGCCCGGATCCGCGGGGAGACGTCGAGCCAGTTCGCCAGCGGCCTGGCGCTCGCGGCACCCTGCACCCGGAGCGGCCTGATACTCCAGTTCGAGGGCCGGCTCGTCTCGCTCCCCTACCTGGACATGACACGGCGGGTGATGGAGGCCTTCGGGGCCCGCTGCGACGTGCTCGGCGAGCGGTCGTGGCAGATCGGGCCGACCGGCTACACGGGCCGCGACTACGCGATCGAGCCCGACGCCTCGGCGGCGAGCTACTTCACGGCGGCGGCCGCGATTACCGGCGGTCGGGTTCGGATCGAGGGCCTCGGGCGAAACAGCCTCCAGGGCGACGTGGCTTTTTGCGACGCGCTCGAGCGAATGGGCTGCGAGGTGGTCTGGGGCGGCGACCATGTGACCGTTTCCGGCCGGGCGGCCCGGGGCATCGAGATCGACATGAACGCGATCAGCGACACGGTGCCGACGCTGGCGGTGGTTTCGCTGTTCGCCGCAGGGCCCACCCGGATCACCAACGTGGCGCACGTCCGCGACAAGGAAACCGATCGGATCGGAGATCTGGTTCGCGAGCTCCGGCGACTGGGAGCCGACGTGGAGGAGCGGGCCGACGGGCTGACCATCTGGCCCCGGGGCGCTACCGGGCCGCTCCGCGGCGCTGAGATCCAGACCTACGACGACCACCGGATGGCGATGAGCCTGGCGCTCGTCGGGCTGCGGGTGGCCGGCGTGGAAATCGCCGACCCGACCTGTGTCGGCAAGACGTTTCCGGCATATTGGCGGGAGCTCGCCGCCCTGGCCTGCCTCCCGCGGACGTTTCAGCCTCCCTGCTGACTGAAACTCTCCCGGTGTGGGGGCTGCACGCCGATGCCCGGCTCCAGGTTTTCCCGGCTGCAGGTTGCTTGGCGGCCCGGTAGCACGGGCCGAAGGAAGCGAAGGGCATGCCCCGCGAGCCGGACCGCCGGCTCAGTCTTCGCCCGCACCAGCTTCAGTCTGCCCCAGCACGACCGCCGCCCGCTCCAGCAACTCGTCGACCTTATCGTCAACCGGCCGAGAGCCGTCGCCCAAGGCCGGCGACATCCGTTCGTCCAGGGCCACGAAACCGCCGCCGCAATGCTGGCAATAAACCCGCTGGCCGAGCAGACTCACCCGCACTTGGAGCATCCGACCGCAGACGGGGCAGTGTTGCAGAAAATAAACGTCTCTGATCATCGCTTCAGTCCACCCAGTCAAGCGAGTTCGCACCGCCGAGACCCGACCATCCTCCCCAGGACACCTCCCCGCGGGGATCCCTAACCCCGGCATGCCTCGGTGGGCACGGGAGCCCATCGCGGCCAGCCGAGTGTACGCATCGCCACGCGGGTTGACAACGCGCCGGGCCGCGAGAGCCGCGTTGCCCGTCAAACCCCGGCGATTGGCGGGGGGAAGCCCACTGCCATGCGCCGCAGCCGGAATTGGTAGAATCGGGGAGGGGTTCAGCGACCGGAGTCATCGACCGACATGCTCCAGCGGCCGTTTTTCACACCGACCGTCATCGCGCTCTGGTTCGTCACGACCGGGTGGCTGACGATCGCGAAGATCCTGCCCGACTGGCAACCAGGCAGTCCGCCGGGTCAGCAAACCCTGTACGCGTCGGGCGAAAGGCTGCTGCCGGTCGCCTGGACGGTGTTCTGCAACGAACAGCCGGTCGGGTGGGCGATCACGCGGACCACTCGCTCCGCAGACCGCGGCGTCTTCGTCGACAGCCACCTTCACTTCGATCGGCTGCCCTGGGACAAAATGCTGCCCGGCTGGGCGACGCTGCTGGTACAACGGCTCGTGCCGGGAAACGACCCGGGCACTTTCGACGCCCGGGGCCGGCTGGCGATCGACGAGGCGGGTGACCTGCGGTCTTTTTCCTCGGTGGTTCATCTGCCCGGCACCGACCAGCCGCTGGTGCTGACGGGCACCGTCGAGGATGGCACGGTTGCCATCAAGGTCACCGCCGGCGAGCTGGGATACGAGGCGACTCGGCACCTTCCGACCACCGCGATGCTCGGCGACGAGCTCTCGCCTCAGGCCACGCTGCCCGACCTGCACGCAGGGCGCCGTTGGACCGTGCCGGTCTACAGCCCCTTGCGGCCGGGACGGTCGCCGATCGAGGTCCTGCACGCGGAAGTTGGCGGCGAGGAGACGATGTACTGGGAAGACGGCTTCGTTCAGGCCAAGGTCGTCAGCTATCGCGACGATCCATCGAGCGACCGGGAACCTCGCTGTCGGCTGTGGGTCGATCCCGCCGGCCGCGTGCTCCGCCAGGAGGCCGCCCTGCTGGGAGCTGCGGTCGCCTTCGTGCGGCGATCGGACGAAGAGGCGGCGCGGATGGCGGCTGCCGAGGCCGCCTGGTCCCCCGGTGCGTCACCGCCATCGGATCCCCGCCCGGCCCCCCCTGCCGGACTCAACCCGCACCCCAGGAGGATGCCGCCATGATCGAGTTCGATCACGTCTCCCGGACCTACGGGGCCAAGACCGCCGTCGCCGATCTTTCGCTGGCGATCCCGCGGGGAGAACTGTTCGCCCTGCTGGGCCCCAACGGCGCCGGCAAGACGACCAGCATCAAGATGCTCGTCGGCCTCCTCCACCCTTCCCGCGGCGTGATTCGGATCTGCGGCCACGACGTCGTGGCCGACCCACGGGCCGCCCACCTCCACGTCGGCTACGTTCCCGACGAGCCCTGTCTTTACGACAAGCTGACCGGCCGGGAGTTTCTCTGGTTCATCGCCGACATGTTCGGCATCCCGCGGCATCTGGCCCGCGACCGCATCGATCGCGAGATCGAGTGCTTCGAGCTCGGCGAGTTCGCCGACGATCTTGCCGAGAGCTACTCGCTGGGAATGAAGCAACGGCTGGTGTTCGCGGCGTCCCTGCTGCACGACCCCGGCGCGCTCGTGCTCGACGAGCCGATGGTGGGTCTCGATCCGCGCAGCGTGCGAATCGTCAAGGATCTGCTCGCTGCCCGAACCCGCGAGGGGATGACGGTCTTCATGTCGACCCACACGCTGGCGATGGCCGAGGAGATGGCGGACCGGGTAGGGATCATGGTTCGCGGCCAACTGCGGTTTCTCGGCACGGTCACGGAACTCCGAACGCAAATGGCCCTCGAATCCCCCTCGCTCGAGCAGCTGTACCTGGAACTGACCAGCGCCCGAGGACCGCGTCCATGAACCGGCCGCCGGCCTCGCGGGAAGCGACCCGCCTGTTGTCGCTCGAGCAGGAGGGGAGGCTGTTTTTCCGGCTTCGCGCCACGCTGATCTGGGAAACGCTCCGCTCGATGGCCACCGGCTCGCGGCTGCGGTTTTCGCTGGTGGCGGCGCTCAGCGTGTTGTTCTGGGCCGCCCTCTACGGGCTGTTCTCGCAGGCCTTCGCCTTCCTGGCGGCCCTCCATGCCGATGTGATCTCGCTGCTCTTCAATGCCTTCTTCTCCTCGCTGATGGTGATGCTCGTGTTCTCGACGGGCATCCTCCTGTACGGTGGCATGTATCGCTCGCCGGAGGCCCGGCTCCTGCTGACCTTGCCCGCTCGCGCGGAAACGATCTTTGCCCACAAGTTTCGCGAGGCGCTCT
>JBIKXY010000059.1:0-14005 GCA_044355515.1 Pirellulales bacterium | reverse complement strand
CGCGGTGCCGCTACCTGATCTCCGGCGGCGAGACCCTGACGTTTCGGGAACTGGTGATCCGCACCTGTCGGGCCCACGGCCTCGTGCCGCGGCCTGTCAGCCTGCCTCCCCGGGTCTGGAGCGTCGCCGCCACGATCGCCCGGGGGCTGGGGCTCGCCGGAGGCGCGACCGTCGCCATGGGACAGCGGATGAACGAGGACCTCTCCGCCGACCATGCCGCCGCCACGCGGGATCTTGGCTTCCGCCCGCGGCCGTTCGTTCCCGGCGGCGGTACACTCGAATCCGGGGCGATCCCGGCCGGCGGGCAAGCTGACGAATGACGAGACGAGCGATGAGCGACAGCCGCCGGCACCCTGAACTCCCCCTGCCGATGGGCGGCCAGGTGGGGTCGAGAGCCGTCGCCACGCTGCCGACGCTGCTTTTGGGCGGACTGCTGGTCGCGCTCCACGTCTGCGTCGATCCGGCCACCTACGACGTCTCGCAGCTGCCGCGGCTCGTGATGGTGATGGCGCTCCTGACGGTGACGATTCCGGTGGTGCTGTCCGTCCCGGCGATCGCCCGGCGGCTCGACTGGTCGCCCCTGGCCGATCCGGTCGTTGTGGCGACGGCCGCTTATCTGGCCACCTGCTGGCTCTCGCTCGCGGCGGCGACCAATCCGACCGCCGGGTTCACAGACGGGTTCCGGACCCTCGGAGCCTTCCTGGTGCTCTGCCTCTGCCTGCTCGTGCTGCCGCTCGATCCGGGCTGGCGCCGCAGGCTGTTGGAGTCGGCCGTGGTCGCAACGATCGTGGCCGTCGCCGTCGCCGCCTGGGTGATCGCGCCGCTCGTGGCAGCCGGCCCGCCCAGCCGCCGCGCTCTCGAGAACGCCTTCCTGGACGGAATCATGTCGAACGTGAATCTGTTCGCCGGATACCTGCTCCTCATCGTGCCCTGGTGCGTGTGCGCGGCCGTGGAGTTCACCGGAGCCTGGCGGGGCGTCGCGGCCGTGGCCGGCGCCGCCGGGATCGGCACGGTGGCGGTGCTGCAGTCGCGGGCGGCGTGGCTGGCGACGGCGGTGGCGGTGGTGGCCTGCGGGATCGCGATCCTGCGCCATCGGCAGCTGCTCGGCTTGCACACGGCCGGCCGCCGGGCCCTGATCGCGGGGCTGGCAGCCGTGCCGCTGGCGGCCGTGGCCGGCGGCGGGCTGGCCTTGACCGACACGGCTCTCGGCCGGGCGATCAACGGGCTTGTCATTTCGCGGCCGCATCAGGTCGGGGGCCCGAGCGACGGCGGCCGCTCGATGGTCTGGGAGATCGCCGCGGCCATGATCGCAGACCATCCGCTGACGGGCGTAGGGGCAGGCAACTTCACGCTCCGAATGCACGACTATTTCGGCTCGGACCGACTGGGCGGCCAACTCGACTTCGCGAACCTCTCGAGCGACAACTGGATCCAGCCCCACAACGACTTTCTTTGGGTGTTCGCCGAGAAGGGGCTACCGGGGATCATCGCCTTCGGCGCCGTGTTCGCCCTGGCCCTGGCGGCGGCCTGCGGCGTGCTCGCAGGATCACCGTCGCCCACCGACGCCCGCCTGGCGATCGCAGCGCTGGCCGCCTTGAGCGCCTACGTCGTGTTTTCGTCATTCGACTTCCCCCTCGACCGTGTCAGTCACCAGATCGTGCTGGCAGTGCATCTGGCGGTGCTCGTGCTCGTGCGGCGGGGGGCGCGGCCGGCCGCGGCCACCTCGAGCAGCCGGCTGCCGAGCTGGGTCGTGGTGCCGCCGGTCGTCGCGGCGACGGCCCTGGGAACCGCCTATGGCTGGGCGGCGCTCCGGCAGGAACGCGCCGTGATGGATGCCCGCCGGGCGCAGCATGCCGGCGACTGGGAAGCGATGCGGGACGCCGCCCGGCGAGCCGCCACGCCGTGGAAGACGCTCGACCCCCTGGCCGTTCCAATCGCCTTTCTCGAGGGGGAGGCCGAGCGGCGGCTTGGCAACCTCGCCGTCGCGACGGCCTGCTTCGAACAGGCGTTCGCCGCCAACCCGGCCCGGTTGTACGTGCTGCAAAACCTGGGGGCCGCGTACGCCCAGGCAGGGCGACTCGACGACGCCGTCGACATCCTCGCGATCGCTGCCGACCGCTACCCGGACCGGGTCGAACTCCGCCACAACCTCGTCATGGCCCTGATCGAGGCGGAGCGGCTCCCCGAGGCGATCGCCGTGATCGAAGACGTGCCCGAGCCGCTGCGGACCGCCGGGATGCGGGAGGCGCTCGAGTTCGCCCGCGGGCAGGAGGGCGGCGGCGGCTGACCGGCCTACAGCTGCGTCGGGTTCGGGGCGTCGCCGTAGACGGCCTTGGGGTCGAAGGCCTTCTCGGACTCGAGAAACTCGAGCGTCGTGCCGGTCTGCCGCTCGGGCCCGACCGGCACCTTGCGGTAGAAGCAGGAGCGGTACCCCACGTGGCAGCTCGCCCCGCCGGCGACCTCGACCCGCAGCCAGACGCAGTCCTGATCGTCGTCGATCCGCATCTCGACGATTCTTTGCACCAGGCCGCTGGTCGCCCCCTTGTGCCAGAGCACCTGCCGAGAGCGGCTGAAGTAGTGGGCCTCGCCCGTCTCGATCGACTTGGCGAGCGCCTCGCGGTTCATCACGGCGACCATCAGGACCTCGCCCGAGTGGTAGTCGGTGGTCACGCAGGGAATGAATCCGTGCTCGTCGAACTTGGGGGCCAGCTCGTCCCCCTCCTCCACCTGTTCGATGGTCTCCCGCCTGCCGAACAGACCGACGGTGTTTTCCCGGGCCGACGAACTCACTGCCTCTCTCCTGTGACGCGGCTGCGAACCGCCCACGATGATACCCGCGCCGCGAACGCGTCGCTCGGGCCCACCCGCCGACCGCCGGTTGACCGAGTTCGCGTTGGGGCCATACCCTCGGCGGCCGGACGCCTCACCACTGCCGGAGCCCGTGCTGCCATGCGCCTGTCCGCCCTCGTCGCCATCTTCGCGGCCGTCCTGCCGCTCGCCTGCCGGGCCGACTGGCCGACCTTTCGCGGCGTCGACCGCTCGGCCGTGGCCCCCGACACCGACCTGCTCGAAGTCTGGCCGGCCGAAGGCCCCCCCGTGGTTTGGGAGACGGCCGGGGCCGGCCGCGGCTACGCGAGCCCCGCGATCGCCGGCGAGAGAATCTTCACGCTCGGCGACGGCCTCTCCACGGCCGCCGATGGTGCCGAGTATCTCTCCTGCTTCGATCGCGGCACCGGCCGGCAGCTTTGGAAGACCAAGACCGGCGAGCCCTGGACGAGCGGCCAAGAGTCATGGCAAAGCTCCCGCAGCACGCCCACGGTGGACGGGGCGATGGTCTACGTGCTCACGCCCTTCGGCCAGGTCGTGGCCTGTCTGGTCAAGGATGGCCGCGAGGTGTTTCGAGTGGATCTCGCCCAGCAGTTCGGCGGCACGAAGGGGGATTCCTGGGGCTACAGCGAGAGCGTGACGATCGACGGCAACAAGCTCGTCTGCATCCCCGGCGGCCCGCAGGCGACCGTGGTCGCGCTCGACAAGAAGTCGGGCCGCCTGATCTGGGCCTGCCCCGTGCCGAACGATCCCGGCGCCGGCCACGCCTCGATCGTGACCGCGGCGGTCGGCGGGCGGCGGGTCTACGTGACCACGACCGCCGGCGGCGCGATCGGCGTCGACGCCAAGACCGGCAAACTGCTCTGGACCTACCCGATCGAGAGGACCACGGCCGTGATCCCGACGCCGATCGTGAAGGGCGACCTGGTCTTCTTCTCGGCCGGCTACAAGCGGGGGGGCGCTCTGCTCCGGCAGGTGCCCGGTCCCGGAGGATCGCTCGCGATCGAGGAGATCTACCCGCTCAAACCAGAACTGGCCAACAAGCACGGCGGGATCGTGCTCCTCGGCGACCATCTCTACGGCGACTCCGACGACCGGGGGATTCCTTTCTGCGCGGAGCTCGAGACCGGCAAGATCGTGTGGAAGGAGCGGGGCAGCGGCAAGGACTCTGCCTGCGTCGCCGCCGGCGACGGGCACGTGTACGTCAAGTTTTCCGACGGGACCATGGCACTGGTGAAGGCCGACCCGGCCGCCTACCAGGAGGTGAGCAGCTTCAAGGTGCCCGGCAGCGGCGACCGGCCGAGCTGGGCCCATCCGGTGATCGTGGACGGCCGCCTCTACCTCCGGGAGGGCGACGCGATCCTCTGCTACGACATTCGGGCCAAGTGACCGCCGGCGGCATCCGCCGCGGGGTCACGTCACTCGCCGGCGCATTCGGCGACGCCGCGGTAGGCCAGGCCGCCGACGACCCCGCCCACGATCGGCGCCACCCAGAAGAGCCAGAGCTGCTGGAGGGCCCAGCCGCCCACGAACACCGCCGTGGCCGTGCTCCGGGCGGGGTTCACCGAGGTATTGGTGACGGGGATGCTGACGAGGTGGATGAGCGTCAGGCACAGTCCGATCGCGATCGGGGCGATCAGGCCCGGGGCCCGTTTGTCGGTGGCTCCGTGGATCACGAACAGGAACACCGCGGTCAGCACGGCCTCGATGATGAAGCAGCTCGCCAGCGGGTAGCCCCCCTTCCCCAGGGCCGCGACGGGCGAGTGCTCGCCATAGCCATTGCTGGCGAAGCCGCCGGCCACGGCGTCGAAGCCCGGCAGCCCCTTGGCCACGAGATAAAGCACGCCGGCCCCGGCGATCCCGCCGATCACCTGCGCGACCCAGTAGGGAATCACGTCCTTGATCGGAAACCGGCCGCCGGCGGCGAGGCCGGCCGTGACGGCGGGATTCAGGTGGCAGCCCGAGATGTGACCGATCGCCGCCGCCATCGTGAGCACCGTCAGGCCGAAGGCGAGCGAGACGCCGACGAAGCCGATGCCGAGTTCGGGATAGCCCGCGGCCAAAACCGCGCTGCCGCAGCCCCCGAGCACGAGCCAGAACGTCCCGATCGCTTCCGCCGCCAGCTTGCCCATCATGGGAATGGATCCTTCCTGAGAAGAGTGTTGGTCTGCCGCCTCTCGGTGGGCGGCCCGGTCCGGCCGGCTCCGCACGAGGCCGCTACCGTAGGGGGGCCGGCCGGCGAGCGTCAACCACGATTCCCGACACTATTCCCACGCCAGCTGCCAGAGCCGGGGGCCGAAGATGATGCAGCCGATCACCACCGCCGTGATCACCGCCACGAACACGCCGCCGCTGGCGTGATCGAGGGCGTCGCGAATCCCGTCGTCGGGATAGCGGCCCACGGCCCGGGCCAGGGCCTCGATCGAGGTGTTGAAGACCTCGGCCATGATCACCAGCCCGATGGCCAGCGCCACCAGGCACCACTCGACCGCCGAGATGCCGAGCCAGGCTGCCAACGCCACCGCGGCGAGTGCCGCCGGGATATGGGCGGCGAAACTCGACTCGGTGGCGACGGAAAGAAAGAGTCCGCGGAACGCGTCGGCGAACTTCCCGAGCCAGGTGCGGGGGGGCGGTTTCAAGGGACAAGGCGTGCCGGGCGTCAGCCGACCTTCACGTAGGGATCGCCCTTCTTCCAGTTGCACGGGCAGAGCTCGTCGCTCTGCAGGGCGTCGAGGACGCGGACCACCTCGGCGACATTGCGGCCGACGCGTCCCTGGTTGACGTCCACCCACTGGATCACGCCGTGGGGATCGACGATGAAGGTTGCCCGCAGGCAGTAGCCCTCGGTCTTTTCCAGGATCCCCAGCTCGGCCGAGAGCTTCTGGGCCGCGATCAGCGGGTAGCCGAGCTTCTCCAAGTCGGGATGGCTCCGCCGCCAGGCGAGGTGGGAATACTCGTTGTCGGTGCTGCCGCCCACGACGCTCGTGTCGCGGTCGGCGAAGGCCCCCAACTGCTTGTTGAACTCGGCGAGCTCGGTCGGGCAGACGAAGGTGAAATCCTTGGGATAGAAGAAGTACACCACCCACTTGCCCGCATAATCGGCGCTCGAGAGCAGTTTCACGTCGTCCTTGCCGGTGCCGACGCAGGCCTGGCAGGAGAACTGGGGAAACGGGTCGCCGACGGTGAGCATGCGGATTCCTCCGGAAAACGGTGGACTGGTCGCCGCAGAGTTTACGGCGGCGGCAGGGGCGGTTCAACATGAAAGCCGGCCGTGGCGGGCGCGGGCATACTGGGAGCGATGATCCCGCCTGCCGCCGCCGCGCCTCGCCCGCCGCTCGTGCATCACGACGACCGCACCGGCCGCGCCGTGTTCGTGGCCCCGGGTCGTGACGAGCGGCCCACCGACGCGGAGCTCGCGGCGGGCGCGGCCGGAGCCGATGCGGCGGGGTGGTGCCCGTTCTGCGCGGGCAACGAGTCGCTCACGCCGTCCGCCGTGCTGCGGGCGCCGGCCGACGACCTGGCGCCGTGGCAGGCTCGGATCATCCCCAACCGCTATCCCTTCGTGGCGCCGGCGGCGGATCCGATCGGCCAGGGCCCGACCCGGCCGGCCCACGGTGTGCACGAGGTGGTGATCGAATCGCCGCGGCACGACACGCACGTGACCACGATCGACCCGGCCGCCTGGCGGGCCTCGTGGGCGATCGTGCAGCGGCGGCTGGCCGACCTCGCCCGCCGGGACGACCTCGCCTGGGGCACGGTGTTCAAGAACTCGGGGCCTCGGGCCGGGGCGTCGCTCGAGCATGTCCACAGCCAACTCGTGGCGGTCGATTTCCTGCCGCCGGCGGTGGCGGCTGAGTTTGCAGCGGCCGCGGGGCAGACCGAGCCGTTCGCCACGCTGCTCGAGGAGGCGGCGGGCGAGCGGCGGATCGTCGCCGAAGCCGACGGGCTCATGGCCCTCGTGCCGGCTGCGTTGCGGCAGCCGGGGGAGATCTGGATCGTGCCCGCCATCCGCGAGCCCCACTTTCATGCCGCGTCGCCGGCGCGGGCCAGAGCGCTCGCGGATCTGACCCGCGACTTGGTCGGCCGGCTCGCGCGGATCCTGCCCGGGGCCGACTTCAACTGGTGGCTGCACGAGGCGGCTTGGCAGGCCGCAGCGGCCCCGGTGGCGACCGACCGCTGGCACTGGCATCTCGAGATCCTGCCGCGGGTGAACCAGCTCGCGGGCTTCGAGCTCGGCACCGGCTGCCACATCACCCCGCTGCCGGCCGCGGAGGCCGCGGCGCGACTCCGGGACGCGTGACGCTTCATCGCGACGCAGGCCCGCCGGCCAGGGCCCACCAGTCGAGCGGCGGCGCGAACTCAGCGGCCCCGTGGGAAAGCAGCGTGACGGGCACGTCGGCCAGCAGTGCCCCGAGATCAGCCGTGTTCGCGGCGGCGATCGCCGCGTCACCGGCCGGATCGTCGGGACCGCCCCGCGGCGGCGTCACCTGCGAGAGCACGCAGGCCGCGACCGCGAGCCCCGCGGCCCGCGCCGCCCGGACCGTGGCGAGCGACCGCCCGATCGCGCCCAGCCGGGCGGCATCGACGACCACCAGCGGGTAGCCGAACTCGCGGGCCAGGTCCGCGCCGAGCGTCGCCGCGGCCAAGGGCGAGAACAGCCCGCCGGCTCCCTCGACCACGACCAGCTCGTGGTCCCGCCAGGCTGCGAGTCCCGTGCGCAGAAGCGACTCATCGACCGCACGGCCCACGCCACGAGCGGCCCGCGGCGGCGACAGGGGCGGCTGGAAGCACTGGGGGCAGACGTCCGCAATCGCCCCGACGCGGTTGGCCGCCTCCCAGAGCCGCTCGGGGTCGCCCCCGGGCTCGGCGGCCGCCGCGATCCCGCTGGCCACGGGCTTGTAGGCGGCCACCCGCCGGCCGGCCGCGACGAGCTCGCGAAGAATCGCCACCGCGACCGCGGTCTTGCCGACATCGGTGTCGGTGCCGACCACGAACAGGCCGCGTCGCGGCGGGTCGGTCAGGGGCGGCACGGAGGGAGGTTCCACGGGGAAGAGACCCACGTCCAAGACGGCCCATCTTCGGCGTCCCGACTATGCTGGAGATCGATTCTCAGGTTCAGCGATCCCGTCCGCAACACCGCCCGATCCTCCGCCCGAGCCCCATGCCCGTCCCCTCGACCAGCCTCGACACCGTCGCCGTCGGCGACTCTGCTTGCGTGCTCGACATCGAGGGTGACGATCCGGTGGCGATCCGGCTCTTGGAGATGGGGCTCACGCCCGGTGTCGCCGTCAGGATGCTCGGCCGGGCCCCGTTCGGCGATCCGCTCGAACTCGAGCTCCGCGGCTATCGGCTCTCGATCCGCCGGGCCGAGGCGGCCCGCGTGACCGTCGCGCGATCCTGAACGACCGTCCCGGGCCACAGTCGTCCCTTCCCCGGCATCACCAGCGACTCCCGACCATGCCCCCGAGCGATCGAGCACCAGCGCGGCTCACCGTGGCCCTGCTCGGCAATCCCAACACCGGCAAGAGCACGCTGTTCTCGGCGCTGGCCGGGATTCCCACCCGCGTCGGCAACTATCCCGGAGTCACGGTCGAGGAGAAGCTCGGCCGGCTCACCCACCGGGGCCGCGAGATCGATCTGGTCGATCTGCCCGGCACCTACAGCCTCATTCCCCAGGGGCCCGACGAGCAGGTGGCCGTGGACGTGCTCCACGGCCGGCAGCCGGGGGTGCCGCCGCTCGACGTGGTCGTGATCGTCGCCGACGCGACCAACCTCGAGCGGAACATGTTCCTGGCCACGCAGGCCACCCAGCTCGGGCTGCCGCTGGTGGTAGCGCTCACGCTCACCGACGTGGGCCGCCGCCAGGGCCGCTCGCTCGACTCGGCCGCCCTCGCCCGCCGGCTCGGCTGCCCCGTGATCGCCGTGGCCACACCGCAGGGCGAGGGGCTCGCCGCGCTCAAAGACGCGATCCTCGCCGCGCCCGCCGCCGGGCCGCCGCGGCCGCTCCCGCTCCCGGCCGATCCGGCCCACGCCCACCGTTCGGAGGCGGCCCGCGCGGCGATCGCCCGCTACGCCGCCATCGAGCGATTGCTGGCGGGCATCACGAGGCAATCCCGGCCGGCCGGCCGGCTGCCCGAGGAGCGGATCGACCGGCTGCTCACCCACCGCCTCTGGGGCACACTCGCGTTCGCGGCGGTGATGCTCGCGGTGTTCAGCTCGATCTTCTGGCTGGCCGCGCCCCTGATGGACCTGATCTCGGCCGGCATGGACGGCCTGTCGGCGTGGGTCGCCGCGCGGCTGCCGGAGGGGGCGATTCGTGAGCTCCTGGTCGATGGCGTGCTGGCGGGGGTCGGCGGGGTGGTGGTGTTCGTGCCGCAGATCGCGATCTTGTTTTTGTTCATCGCGGCGCTCGAGGGCTGCGGCTACCTGGCCCGGGCGGCGTATCTGATGGACCGGCTGCTCGTGGGCGTGGGGCTCTCGGGCAAGTCGTTCATCCCGCTGCTCTCGAGCTTCGCCTGCGCGATCCCGGGGATCATGGCGGCCCGCACGATCGAGAACCGCCGCGACCGGCTGCTCACGATCCTGGTGGCTCCCCTGATGAGCTGCTCGGCCAGGCTGCCGGTCTACCTCCTGCTCGCCGGGGCCTTCGTGCCAGATGTCGCCGTCGGTATTCCCTGGCTGCGGCTGCCGGCGGTCGTGCTGGCGGGGATGTATGCCCTGGGCGTCGCTGTGGCGGCGGCCGTGGCCTGGGTGCTCTCCCGCACGCTCTTCCGCGGGCCGCCGCAGCCCTTCGTGATGGAGCTGCCCGGCTGGCGGTGGCCGCAGGCGGCGGTCGTCTTGGAGCGGGCCCGGGAGGCGGTCTGGTCGTTCCTGCAAAACGCCGGCACGCTGATCCTCGCGGTCAGCGTCCTGGTCTGGGCTCTGTCGAACTATCCGCGGGACGAGGCCGCGATCGCCGCCGAGGCCGAGGCGGCCGTGGCGGCCGGCGAGCCCGAGGCAGAAGTCGAGGCCATTCGCCGGGCTTCGATCCAGCGGGGCAGCATCCTCGGCCGCGCCGGCAGGTTCGTCGAGCCGGTCGTCCGCCCGCTGGGCTGGGACTGGCGGCTCGGCTGTGCGGCGATCGCGAGCTTTCCCGCCCGCGAGGTGGTGCTGGGCACGCTGGCGGTGCTCTATCAGCTGCCGCCCGAGGAGGCGGAGGGCACGGCCCTCGAGCGGCGGCTGAAGGCGGCCCGCTGGGACGGCACCGACCGGCCAGTGTTCACGCTGCCGGTGGCCCTCTCGATCATGGTGTTCTTCGCGCTCTGCGCCCAGTGCGCGAGCACGCTCGTCGTGATCGGCCGTGAGACCCGGAGCTGGCTCTGGCCGGTGGTCACCTTCACCTACATGACCGTGCTCGCCTGGCTGGCCGCCTTCGCGACCTACCAGTTCGCCACCTGGATGGGCTCTTAGCGATGCAGGACATCCTGGCCATCGCCATCGCCCTGGCCGCCGCCTTCTGGCTCGGTCGCACGCTCTGGCGGCGGCTCGCCCGACCCGGCTGTGGCCCGCCGCCGGCCGGCCCGCCCGGCAGCGACGGCTTCGTGCCGCTCGACTCGCTGTCGCTCCCCGAGCAAAAAGAATCGGGGCGGCCCACGGGCCGCCCCGATCGCTGAGTCATCGCGTCGGCGGCGTCAGCATCGATTCAGGCCTGCTCACGCGGGGCTTGAATCAATACATGTCGTAGTCGCCGCCGTGGCCGCCGCCGCCCGCCTTGGCCTTCTGCTCCTTCGGCTTGTCGGCGATCAGGGCATCGCTCGTCAGGAGCAAAGTCGAGACGCTGGTGGCGTTTTGCAGCGCCGTCCGCGTCACCTTGGCCGGGTCGATCACGCCCGCCTTGACGAGGTCCTCGTAGACCCCGGTGGCGGCGTTGTAGCCGTGGTTGCCGGTGGCCTCGAGCACCTTCTCGCAGACGATCGAGCCGTCCTGGCCGGCGTTCGAGGCGATCATCGAGAGGGGCGCCCGCGAGGCCCGGACCACGATCTGGTAGCCCACGTGCTCGTCGTCGGAAAGCCCCTTGGGCTTGAGCTGCGAGCAGGCCCGCAGCAGGGCCACGCCACCGCCCGGCAGGATGCCCTCTTCGACGGCCGCCCGCGTGGCGTGGAGCGCGTCCTCGACGCGGGCCTTCTTCTCCTTCATCTCGCTCTCGGTCGCGGCCCCGACATTGATCTTGGCAACGCCGCCGGAGAGCTTGGCCAGCCGCTCCTCGAGCTTCTCGCGGTCGTAGTCACTCGTCGAGCCCTCGATCTCGCGGCGGATCTGCTCGATCCGGGCCTTGATGTCGGCGGCCTTGCCGGCCCCCTCGATGATCGTGGTGTTGTCCTTGTCCACGATCACCTTCTTGGCCCGGCCCAGCTCGGCGAGCCCGAGGCTTTCGAGCTTCATGCCCAGGTTCTCGAACACGGCCGTGGCCCCGGTCAGGATCGCGATATCCTCGAGCATCGCCTTGCGGCGATCGCCGTAGCCGGGCGCCTTGACGGCGCACACCTGGAAGGTGCCGCGGAGCCGGTTGATCACGAGCGTGGCCAGGGCCTCGCCATCGACCTCCTCCGAGACGATCAGCAGCGGCTTGCCCGAGTTCACCACCGCCTCGAGCAGCGGCACGATGTCCTTGACCGAGGAGATCTTCTTCTCGAACACCAGGATGTAGCAGTCTTCGAGAACGCACTGCATCTGCTGGGGATTGGTCACGAAGTAGGGGGAGAGGTAGCCGCGGTCGAACTGCATGCCCTCGACGAACTCGATCTCGGTCTTGAGGCTCTTGCCCTCATCGACCGTGATCACGCCGTCCTTGCCGACCTTGTCCATCGCCTCGGCGAGCAACTCGCCGATCTCGGGATCGTTGTTAGCGGCGATCGAGGCCACCTGGGCCATCTCCTTCTTGCCCTTGACCGGGATCGCCATCTCCTTGAGCTTGGCGGTGATGTCGGTCACGGCCTTCTCGATCCCGCTCTTCATCTGGATCGGGTTGACGCCCGCCACGACCGCGCGGAGACCCTCGTTGAAGACTGCCTCGGCCAGCACGGTCGCCGTAGTGGTGCCGTCGCCGGCGACGTCGCTGGTCTTGCTGGCCACCTCGCGCACCATCCGGGCGCCCATGTTCTCGTAGACGTCCTCGAGGTCGATCTCCTTGGCGACGGTCACGCCGTCCTTGGTGACGGTCGGCGAGCCGAAGCTCTTCTGGAGGATGACGTTGCGGCCCTTGGGGCCGAGGGTCACCTTCACGGCACGGGCGAGTTTCGAGACACCGCGGCGCATCGCCTCACGGGCCTCCTGGTCGAATGCCATCATCTTGGCCATGGGTCAGATTCTCCTGTCGCTGGGGGTTGCAGTTCGGAAGTGGTTCGTGCACTTGGGGTCGGGGATCACCGGCCGGCGGGCCGCGGCCACACTCAGCCGAGGATCGCGAGGATGTCATCTTCGCGCATCAAGAGCAGCTCGTCGTCGCCGATCTTGAAGGCCTCACCGGCGTAGCTCGTGAACACGACGCGATCACCGGGCTTGACCTGAAGGGGATGGCGGACCCCCTTCGAGTCGCACTTGCCCTCGCCGACGCTCACGACCGTGCCGCGGGCCGGCTTGTCCTTGGCGGAGTCGGGGAGGAGGATGCCGCCGGATGTTCTCTGCTCGCTCTCTTCACGCTCCACGACGACTCGGTCCCCGAGGGGGATCAAGCTTGACTTCTTGCGGGCGGGCTTGGTGGCGGTGGCTGTCATGCGTGGGTGAACCTCTCGGAGGGAGACGGGTGTGGGGGTTCGATCGTACGGGGCGGATGCGGCCCCCTTTCCCGGAGGACGGGGAACCGCTGACGGCCGCCTGCCGTCGCCGGCCTGAAACCGGCCGGCTCCCCTGCTCCAAGCAAGTCGCGCGCCGGACGCACCGCCGAGTGGATCAAGAGGGCGATTCAGCGGTTCCGCTCCTGAAATTCCCTTGGTGACCGGGAACGGGCAGAGACCCGCAGCCCCCGCGCCGCCGCTGCCAGATTGGCAGCGGACTAAGCCGGGGCGATCTCAAGGCCAGGGTGACCCGGCGAGGCTCGGCCCGCGTGGCGAAGGGGCGGACAAACCGCTAAGGTGCCGGTTTTCGCGATGCGGCAGGGCTCCCCGAGCGAGGAACCGAGGATGGCGACCCAGCGGATCGACGTGGCAAAGACCGGCGACGTCTCGGTCGTGAGGTTTCGTGACCGCAAGATTCTCGACGAGGTCGCGATCCAGGAACTGGGCGCTGAGTTGTTCGCCCTAGTCGAGCTCGACAATCGGAAGACCATCCTCCTGGATTTCGACGGGGTGGAGTTTCTCTCGAGCGCGGCCCTCGGCAAACTGATCACCTTCGACCGCAAGCTGAAGACTGCGAAAGGCCGGCTCAAGATCTGCGGACTCGCACCGGGGATCCTCGAGGTGTTCCAGGTGACGAAGCTCAACAAGGTGTTCGACATTCGGCCCGATGCGGCCGAGGCCCTGGCCGCCTTCTGAAGGCGGCGGCCCGGGCGGGTGCGGGCCGGATTCGGAGAAACGGGATGGCGGAACAACCCTCGACGACGGCATGGCGGCGAACGGTCAAACTGCCCAGCGAGCGGGGCTCGAGCCGGCAGGTGACCGATGAGCTGCTCGAGCAGCTCGGCCAGCACGGCTGGCCGCCCGATGACATTTTCGCCATTCACCTCGCGGCCGAGGAGGCCCTGGTCAACGCGGTGGTCCACGGCAACCGACTCGACCCGAAGAAGACGGTGCACGTGGAATGCGAGGTCTCGCCCGAGTTCTTTCGGCTGGAGGTGACCGACGAGGGCGCCGGCTTCGATCCGGCGAGCGTGCCCGATTGCACGCTCGAGGAGCGGCTCGAGGCCCCGAGCGGCCGGGGGGTGATGCTGATGCGGTCGTTCATGACGCGGATCGCCTACAACGCCAAGGGCAACAGCGTGGTGCTGGAGAAGCGGCGGGGCGACAAGCCGGCGGAATGAGCCGGCCCTCAACCCTCGCTTTCACTCCCGGCCCTCGCTATTCTAGGGGCTCGATCGATCCCCGATCCCCGATAGCTCAATGGTAGAGCGGCCGGCTGTTAACCGGTAGGTTGTAGGTTCGAGTCCTACTCGGGGAGCTTTCTTCGCAGGGTATCGCAACGGCTCGCATCAAGCCGCAGGGCGTTG
>JBIKXY010000237.1:0-4594 GCA_044355515.1 Pirellulales bacterium | reverse complement strand
GCAACGAATGGTTCGTCCGCACGGCCCGCCGGCTGCTCCAGGAGCGGGCCGCCGCCGGCACGCTCGACCCCGCCACGCTCGAGCCCCTGCGGGTGATGGCCGCGTCCGCCGACCCCGTGACGGCTCTCCGCGGCCTGTGGACGCTCCACGCGACGGAAGCCCTCGACGACGCGGGCCTGGCCCGGGCCTTCGCCCACCCAGACGATAGCGTCCGCGGCTGGGCGGTCGCGCTTGCGACCGAGGCTCCGGGCACGCCGCGGATCCCTGCCGACGTGCTCCTGGCGGCGGCCGAGAAGGATCCCTCGCCGCTCGTCCGCCGGGCGTTGGCCTCGGCGCTTCCGGCCTTGCCGCCGGCCGACCGCTGGACGATCGGCTCCGCGCTCGCCATGCACGCCGAGGATGCGGCCGACCGCTTCCTGCCGAAGCTGATCTGGAGCGGGATCGCCCCGCTTGTGGAGGCCGATCTGCCCCGGGCCGCGGCGCTCGCCGCGGCGACGCCGATCGAGCCGCTCGCCGACTCGATCGACTGGTATCTGGGCCGGTCGCCGGAGGGGCGGCGGCTGCTCGTCACCGAGATGGCAAAAGAGCCGCCCGCTCGGGCAGCGCGGCTGCTCGAGATCCTCGACTTCGCCCTGGCGAACTCCGGGGCCGTGCCGACGCCGGAAGGCTGGCCGGCCACGGTCGCCCGATTCCCGGACGGCCCGGCGAAAGACAAGGCCCGGCGGCTGTCGGGCGTGTTCGGGGATGCCGACGTGCTGGCGGCGATGCGGGCCACGCTTGCCGACCGCGGCGCACCGCTCGCGGACCGGCAGGAGGCCTTCGCAGTGCTGGCCCGCGTCAACGACGCCGAGGCGGTGCCGATCTTCGTGTCGCTGCTCGACGATCCCGGGTTTCGCACCGCCGCCCTGCCGCTCGTGAGCCGGTCGAGCGACCCTGCCGTCGGCGACAGGCTCCTGGCGGCCTACGCCTCGTTGGGCGAGCAGGATCGCCGGGCGGCGGTCGCGACGCTCGCCAGCAAGCCGGCCTTCGCCCGGCCGCTGGTGGCGGCGCTCGAAGCCGGGCGGTTTCCCAAGGACGACGTCACGGCCGCCCAGCTCCGGCAGCTCCGCGGCCTCGATGATCCCGAGATCCGGGCCGCCCTCGACCGCGTCTACGGGAAGGTGAACGACTCCCCGGCGGCGGCCAAGGCCACGATGGCCCGGCTGAAGGGGCTCTGGGCCGGGGCGCCCCAGTGGTCGATCGACCGCGACCGCGGCCGGGCGGTGTTCGTCAAGGCCTGTGCCAACTGCCACCGGCACGGTGACAGCGGCGGCCAGCTCGGCCCCAACCTCACCGGCGCCTGGATGAATGGCGCCGACTACTTCGTGGAAAACCTCGTCGACCCCAACGCCGTGGTCGGACCGGATTACCAGCTGACGACGGTGATCACCGACGACGGCCGGTCGCTGGGCGGCATCATCGCCGAGGAGACGCCGGAAGCCCTCATGCTCCGCACCCCCGAGGGCCCGGTGACGGTGCCACTCGCTGCGATCGAGGAGCGGACGACCTCGGCCGTCTCGCTGATGCCCGCGGGGATCCTGGAAAGCCTGCCAGAAGACGAGTTCCTGGCCCTCGTCAAGTTTCTGACCACCAAGCCTTAAAGCCGGCGCCGACGGATGGCGCCGAGCAGATCCAGGAGTCCTTCACGATGAATGCCTGTCGCGGTCGCGATCTGACGTGCGTCGGCGGGGTGTTCGCCGCGCTGCTGGCCCTCGTGCCGCCGGCCCGCGGCCGCGATGGCGTCCCGCCCCGGCCGTTGGCGGCCGGTCTCGCGGCCGCGGAGGCCGCGCAGGCCATGACAGCACCCCCGGGCTTCTCCGTGAAACTGCTCGCGGCCGAGCCGGACGTCCGCCAGCCGATCGGCATGTGCTTCGACGACCGCGGTCGGCTGTGGGTGGTCGAGTGCTATGCCTATCCGAGCAAGGTGCCCGCCGCCGACGCGCGGGACCGAATCCTCATCTTCGAAGACACCGACGGCGACCACGTGCTCGATTCGCGAAAGGTGTTCTTCGAGGGGCTCAATCTCGCCAGCGGCATCGCCGTCGGCTTCGGCGGCGTCTGGGTGGGGGCGGCGCCGGACTTGATGTTCTTCCCCGACGCGGACGGCGACGACGTTCCGGACGGCCCGCCCCGCATCCTGCTCGACGGCTGGGGCGCCCAAGACACGCACGAGACGCTGAACAGCTTCATCTGGGGGCCCGATGGCTGGCTGTACGGGTGCCACGGCGTGTTCACCCATTCCGCGGTCGGCAAGCCCGGCACGCCGGAGGCCGACCGCGTGCGGATCAACGCCGGCATTTGGCGGTATCACCCGGTGCGGCACGAGTTCGAGGTCTTCTCCGAGGGCACGAGCAATCCCTGGGGCGTCGACTTCAACGATCTCGGCCACGCCTTCCAAACCGCCTGCGTGATCCCGCACCTCTACCACGTGATTCCGGGGGCGCGGTATCAGCGGCAGGCAGGGCAACACTTCAACCCCTACACGTTCGACGACATCAAGACGATCGCCCGCCACCGCCACTGGAGTGGCGGCCATCATCACGACGCTCGCCACGCCGTTTCGGACGGGATCGGCGGCGGCCACGCCCACTCGGGCGCCTGCGTCTATCTCGGCGGCTCGTGGCCCGAGCAGTACCGCGGCCGGCTCTTCATGAACAACATCCACGGCGCCCGGCTCAACGAGGATCGGCTCACGCCTTCGGGCTCGGGCTACGTGGGCGACGGCGAGCCCGACTTCCTGTTCGCCAACGACTCGTGGTCGCAGTTCATTTCGCTCCAGGTGGGCCCCGACGGCCAGATGGTGCTCATCGACTGGTACGACCAGACACAGTGCCACCAGCAGCAGGACGCCGTCGACCGCGGCAACGGCCGGATCTTCAAGGTGATCCACGGGCAGCCGTCGCCGGTGCGGGTGGACCTCGCCCGCGAGAGCGATGCCGCGCTCGTCGATCTGCTCGGCCACGACAACGACTGGTTCGTGCGACACGCCCGCCGAGTGCTGCAGGAGCGGGCCGCGGCCGGCCGGCTCGCGGCCGACACGCCGGGCCTACTCGAGCGAAAACTCGCCGCCGCCACGACCGCCCCGAAGAAGCTGCGGCTCGTCTGGGCGATGCACGTCACAGGGCACCTCGACGAGCCGCGGCTCGCCGCCCTGTTGACCGACGCTGATCCGGCCGTCCGCGGCTGGGCGATCCAGCTCGCCGCCGAGCGGAGGAACGTGTCGCCGCGGCTGCGCGAGCGGTTCGCGGAGCTCGCCGCCGCCGACCCCTCGCCCGTCGTCCGGCTCGCCCTCGCCGCGGCCTGCCAACGGATTCCGCCGCCGGCACGCTATCCGATCTGTGCGGCGCTCGTCTCGCACGCGGAGGACGCGGCCGACCACAACCTGCCGCTGATGAACTGGTACGCGATCGAGCCGCTCGTGCCGCTCGACATGCCGCGCGCCCTGGCGCTCGCGGCGGCCAGTCGCATCCCCACGGTATCGCGGTTCATCGTCCGGCGCGTCGCCTTCGAAGAGGCCGGCTACGAGCCGCTGGCGGACCGGCTCGCCGTCGCCGACTCCGGCACGCGAACGTGGATGCTCGAGGAGGTGGTCGCGGCCATTTCCGCCCGCGGGGGACTGGCCTCCCCGCCGGCCTGGGAGCGGGTCAAGGAATCGCTCCTCGCCGATCCCGACGAGCGGGTTCGCAGGCTGGCGACGCTGGTGGCCGCGCGGCTCGGCGACCCCCAGGTCGTGCCGAGGCTGCGGGCGATCGTCGCCGATCGGAACGCCGAACGTGGCCGGCGGCACGAGGCCCTTCAGGCGCTGGTGAGTGTGAAGGACGAGCAGCTGCCGCCGCTGCTTCAGAAGCTGGTCGCCGATCCCGCCCTGCAGACCGAAGCGATCGCGGGCCTCGCGGCCCTGCCGCACGACGACACCCCGGCCGCGGTCATCGGCGCCTACGAGGCGATGGCCTCCGCCGGCCGGCAGGCGGCGATCGCGGCGCTCGTCTCCCGGCCGGCCTGGGCGGTCGCGCTGCTCGACGCCGTCGCGGCGGGCAGGATGCCTCGCGGCGATCTCTCGGCCTTCGCCGTCGGCAGGCTCGCGGAGGCGGGCGACGAGCGGGTGCGCGAGAAAGTGGCCGCGATCTGGGGAACGGTGCGGGCGACCCCCGCCAGCCGCGAAGCCGAGTTCACCAAGTGGCGATACGAACTCGGCGAGGCCGCCATGAAGCAGGCCGATCTCGCGAACGGTCGCCAGACCTTCGCGAAGACCTGCGGCGGCTGCCACCAGCTGCATGGCGAGGGCGGACGGATCGGGCCGGACCTTACCGGCTCGAACCGGGCCGACCTCGAATACCTGCTCGCGAACCTGCTCGACCCGAGCGCGATCGTCGGTCGCGACTATCAGACCACGATCATCGTGACCGACGGCGGCCGGTCGATCGCCGGCATCGTGGTGCAGGAGACGCCGACGAGCGTCACGCTCCAGACGCCCACCGAGCGGGTCACCATTCCGCTCGACGAGATCGAGACCCGCGTCCTCTCGCCGCAGTCGCTGATGCCGGAAAACCAGCTC
>JBIKXY010000236.1:0-4616 GCA_044355515.1 Pirellulales bacterium | reverse complement strand
TCCTGGGAGGACGGTGCGGGCGAAGCGGGCCGGTCGCGCCGGCCATGGCCGCCTGTGAAACCGTCCGCGGGGTGGTATCATTCAGCCCGCATTCGGCCGCGTCAAGCAAGCTGCCGACCGGCAAGCGGCGGCGGCGATCGGTTCCATCTCGGCCGGCTGTTCTCACACGTCATTCTCTCCCCTCACCTTTCTCCTCCCATCTTCATGCAGCCCGCTCTGAAGCTGGCCGGCCGCATGGCGGCCCTCGAACCGTCAGCCACGCTGGCGATGGCCGCCCGGGCCGGGGCCCTCAAGGCCGCCGGCTGCGACGTGATCGACCTTTCGGTCGGCGAGCCCGATTTCCCCACGCCCGAGCACATCTGCCGGGCCGGGCAGGAGGCGATCGCCGCGGGGTACACGAAATACACCCCCGCGGCCGGCATCCCCGCCCTCCGCAAGGCCGTCGCCGAGGATTACACCCGCCGCACGGGGCTCGCCGTCACTCCCGCCCAGGTCGTGGTCTCCTGCGGGGCCAAGCACGCGCTCCACAACGTGTTCACGGCGGTGCTCGACGAGGGGGACGAGGTGGTCGTGCCGGCCCCCTTCTGGGTCAGCTACGCCGAGCTCGTCAAGCTCACCGGCGCCCGGCCGGTGCTCGTCGAGACGAGCATCGACGACGACTTCAAGCTGCGGCCAGAGGCGTTGCGGGCGGCCCTCTCGCCCAAGACCCGGATGCTCCTCATTTGCTCGCCGAGCAACCCCACGGGCGTGGTCTACCGGCCCGAGGAGCTTGCGGCCCTGGCCGACGTGGCGATCGAGGCCGATCTGGCCGTGGTGGCCGACGAGATCTACGACCAGCTCGTGTTCGACGGCCGCAAGAGCCCCTCCTTTCCGACGCTGCGGCCGGGGCTCGAAGACCGCACCGTCGTCGTGGCGGGTGTGAGCAAGACCTACTCCATGACCGGCTGGCGGATCGGCTGGACGATCGCGCCGGAGCCGCTCTCCAAGGCGATCGGCAATCTCCAGAGCCAGGAGACGAGCAACCCCTCGAGCATCAGCCAGCATGCGGCGCTCGCCGCCCTGACCGGCCCGCAGGACTGCGTGGCGGCGATGCGGGACGTGTTTCAAAAGCGGCGTGACCTGGTCGCCGGCCGGCTGCGGGCGCTGCCGGGCGTCAGATTGCCCGACGTGGGGGGCGCCTTCTATGCCTTCTTCGACATCCGTGAACCACTGGCCGCGGCCCGCGCGGCCGGGATCACGACGAGCGGGCAGTGGTGCGAGGCGCTTCTCGAGCGGCAGCAGGTGGCCCTCGTGGCCGGCAGCGCCTTCGGCGCCGAGGGTCATGTGCGGATGAGCTTCGCCGCCGGCGACGAGCAGCTCGGCCGCGGCCTCGACCGGATCGCCGCCTTCCTGGCCGACCCCGGGGCCACCCGCGGCTAGCGACACCGGCCATGCCCGCTTCGCGACCGCCGAACGAGCAGGTCTATCTCGACCATGCGGCCGCCACGCCGCTCGATCCCGAGGTCGCCGTCGCGATGGCAGAAGCCGCCCGCGTGGCCTTCGCCAATCCGTCGAGCCCGCATGCGGCGGGCCGGGCGGCGAAGCGAATCCTGGAAGACTCTCGCGAGCAGATTCTGGGGGCGCTTGGCGGGCGGGTCGGCGGCGGGGTCCGTGACCGGCTCGTGTTCACCAGCGGCGCGACCGAGGCCAACCGGTTGGCTCTGTTGGGGCTCGCCGGTCCTCACGGCACTCGATCGAGCGGGGGCGTGGTCGCGATCTCGGCCCGTGATCACTCGAGCCTCAGGGCTGCGGCGGCGGATCTCGGCACGAGCGGCTGGCAGGTCGTGGAGTTGCCGCTGGTCCGCGCGGGGGCGGTCGATTTCGTCCACGCTTGCTCGCTCCCTGCCTCGCCCGGTCCGCGGATCCTCGCCACGACGACCGTCTGCGGGCAGACGGGGATCCGCGACGACCTCGAGGGGGCGGCGACGCTCGCTGCCGCCGGCTGGCTCGTCCATGCCGATGCCACGCAGGGGGCGGCCTGGGACGAGCTCGCCTTCGCGACGAGCCCCTGGGCCACGCTGGCGCTTGCGCCCCACAAGTTCGGCGGGCCGCGCGGGATCGGCGGGCTCGTGGTGAAAAGCGATTGCCCGCTCGTGCCCCTCGCCCCCGGCCCGCAGGAACTGGGCCTCCGGGGCGGCACCGAGGCGGTGTCGCTGGCGGCTGGATTCGCCCGAGCAGTCCAACTCGCCAGGGCCGACCGGGAGGAGGCAGGGAAACGCATCGCGGCCCTGCGGGAGCGGCTTGAGCGGGGAATCGTCGTCGCCGCCCGCACGGCCGGCATCGACGCGGTCGTCGTCGGGGCGGACACGACCCGGGCGCCGCACGTCACGCTCGTCACGCTCGCCGGCCTCGATCGCCAGGCCGCCGCGATGGCCGCCGACTTGTCAGGCGTGTGCCTGGCCACGGGCACCGCCTGCGCGAGCGGCTCGGCCGAACCGCCTGCCATCCTCGCGGCGCTCGGCCTGCCGGAACGATCTCGAACCGGCGGCCTCAGACTCAGCCTTGCTCGCACGACGACCGAGGCCGACATCGAGCATGCCGTGGCGCGTCTCGAGGTCGTGTTCGGCCGCCTCGGCCCCAAGCCACAGCCATGAACCGCTGGCCAGAGCCTGTCGGAAACCTGGCGGAAGACCGGCTCACTGAGAGCTGGCGGCGCCGGTGACACTTCACCGCACCGCGTCGCGACGCGGCTTCAACTGGCAACCCGCCTGCCAGATGCCGGCTCCCCACCAGCCAGCCACCAGCCAGCCGGCACCGAGTTGCCGCCAACGCGCCGCCGGCGTGGCCGGCAGCGGACAGGAATCCGACCGTGTTCCGACACCGCCCATCACGGTTTGAGGGACTGGGTTCAGGAGCTATTGATGCTTGTTTTCTAGGGCCCCTCGTCGCGGCGCGGCCAGCCGCGCCGCGACGAGGGCGATCACGATCCCGGTTGCCCTCCTAGAGGTCTCCTGCCGGTGGTCCGGAGATGGGTTCAGGGTTCTGTTCCTACCTTCTTCTTTCCCTTTGAAAAACAAAGAAAAACAGGAGCAAAATCCCGCCCTGACCACCGGGCAAGCCCGTTTCGAAGCGGGTGATTTTCGGGTACATTGACGGGTCTTCCGCACGAGCCTTTTCGGCAGCGGAACCTGGCCCAGGAACCGGTCTTGCGCATGAAGATTCGCTCGCCCAAGGAGCCGCTCTTGGCGGCCGTTCAGACCGCCGCAGCGGTGGTGCCTTCCCGCTCGCCCAAGCCGGTGCTCACCAACATCAAGTTCGAGGCCGATCCAGGGGGGGCGGTGGTCTCGGCGACCGATCTCGAGGTCGGGATCCGGGCGGCCGTCGAGGGCGTGGAGACGCTTGCCGCCGGCGCGGTGCTCTTGCCCAGCAGCCGGCTGGTGGCGATTCTTCGCGAGGCGGCCGCAGGCACGGTGTTCGAGATCGAGACCGACGGCACGGCGGCGGTCGTCAAGGCGCCCCGCAGCGAGTTCCGCCTGCCGGTCGAGGATCCGCTCGAGTTCCCCTCCGTGGCCGGCTTCCCCGACGGGCCCTGCTTCGAGCTCTCGACACCTTTGGTCCACGAGCTCGTGCGGCGGACGGTGTTCGCCACCGACAACGAATCGAGCCGCTACGCCCTGGGTGGCGTGCTGCTGGAGCTCTCTGATTCCAAGGTGATCGCAGTGGGCACCGATGGCCGACGGCTGGCGAAGATGGAGGGTCCCTGCCAGATCCAAGGGGGCGAGGCGGCCGAGGCTCAGCCGATCATTCCCGCCCGGGCGATGCAGCTCGTGGAGCGGTGCCTGGGCGGCCCGGATTCGCCCGTCCAGATCGCGGTTCGGGGCAGCGAGATTCTCGTCCGCACCGCCGGCACGACGATCTCCGCCCGGCTTGTCGAGGGCCGCTTTCCGCGCTGGCGGGACGTGTTTCCCGAGCGGCCCGACGCAGCCCGCGTGCAGCTGGTGGCCGGCCCGCTCCTGGCGGCCGTGCGGCAGGCGGCGATCGTGACCAGCGAGCAGTCGAAGGGGGTCGATTTCTCGTTCGAGCCCGGGCAGCTCGTGCTCTCCGGCCGCTCGGCCGAAAGTGGCGAGAGCCGGGTGGAGCTGCCAATCGACTATTCGAGCGCGGCGGTCCGGATCAAGCTCGACCCGCGGTTCATGTCCGATTTTCTCCGCGTGCTCGACGGCGGCGGGAACGTCTCGGTCGAGATCGCCGATCCGCAAAGCGCCTGCGTCTGCCGGACTGACGACGGCTACGGCTACGTGATCATGCCGCTGGCGGCCGACTGATGCACGCTGCGGGATTGAAGGGAATGCACGCGATGGCGACCGACGACCCGCGACGGCCCGGAGCGAAGGGCCAGCCGGCCGGTCCGCAGGCGATCGGACGGATCATGTCGCGGCTCTTGGCCCGCACGGGCTACGACCGCGAGCAGGCTTCCGACTCGCTCTCGGCAGCCTGGACTGCCGCGGTGCCCGAGCCGCTCGCCCCCCACTGCCGGCCGGGCCGCGTCCGGCGGGGCGTGCTCGAGGTGTTCGTCAGCCACTCGGCCATCAGCCAGGAGTTTTCCTTTCACAAAGCGGCGGTGCTCGAGCGGCTCA
>JBIKXY010000235.1:0-4617 GCA_044355515.1 Pirellulales bacterium | reverse complement strand
TGGAGGAGTACTTTGGCAAGCCGCTGGCCCCCTGCCATCCGGCCGACGTGCATGGCTTCGACGACCACATCGGCTGGTTCCCCCAGGGCGACGGAAAGTATTTCTACGGCTTCAACGTCGAGAACGGCCGGGTGCACGACACGGGCGACTTCCGGTTGAAGTCGGCCCTGCGGCGGATCCTCCGCGACGTGAAGCCGGGCGTGCGGATCACCTCCCACCAGAGCCTCTTGTTCACCGATCTCGCCATCGCCGACCGCGAGCGGATCGCCGAGATCCTCCATGCCCACGGGGTGAAGACCTCGGAGGAGATCTCGACCTTGCGCCGCTGGAGCATGGCCTGCGTGGCCCTGCCCACCTGCGGCCTGGCCGTGGCCGAGAGCGAGCGGGTGCTCCCCGGCCTGATCGACTCGCTCGAGCCGGAGGTGGCGAAGCTGGGTCTTTCCCATGACGCCTTCACGCTGCGGATGACCGGCTGCCCCAACGCCTGCGCCCGCCCCTACAACGCCGACATCGGGATCGTGGGCCGGACGGCCGGCAAGTACACCGTGTTCCTCGGCGGCCGGCTCTTGGGCGACCGGCTCAACGAGCAGTACAAGGATGTCGTTCCCTTCGAGGATCTCTGCCGCGAACTCACCGCCGTGCTCGCCTGCTACAAGGCCGAGCGGAAGCCGGCCGAGACCCTCGGCGATTTTTGCCACCGGAAGGGCGTGGCCCAGGTCCGCACTTGGGCCGACGAGTGGCTGGCCGGAGCCCGGGGCGGCTGACACGCTGGGCCCATCGGCGTTGGCCCATCTGCGTTACCAAGGACCGGTGAGGGGTCGCCCGTGCCAGTCGAGCCGGCCTTGGCGGCAAGCGCAGGCAGGATGCCGAAGCGAAGCCGGCAGGGAGCGACCGGAGGGCAGGATGCCTGTAGGGAGCGTCCGGCGAGATGACACGGGCGACCCCGAACTCGCGTCACCCGAGGCCGAGTGAGCAACCGGCCCAACGCGGCTCACGCCGGGAGGTCGTCCCACATCGGGCACCAAAGCGGCTGCCGGGCGAAGAGCTGTGCGGCGAGCTTCACCGCCATCTGCGTCGAGGGCTCCATCCGGCCCGCGGCCACCGCCTCGGCAGGGTCGCACTGGCCCAGGAGCAGCCTGGCCAGCTCGTCGTCGGTGAGTTTCAAGTAGCTGCGGCCGATCCGGCCCGGATGGACGGTCGCCTGCCGCGACCCCTTTGCCTCCCCCTTGCCCTCGGCCACGATCACCGAGCCGCGGAAGGACGGGGCGTCGAGGCCCAGCTCGACCGTCTCGCGGATGCCCGCCGCGGCCACCCGCTCGGCCACCGCCGGCGCGACGGCCTCGAACAGCACCTGCGGCTTGAGCACCTTGGCCACGATCATCCGGTCGCCCTGGGCGACCCGGCCCTCGCCGCCGGCCACCGCCGCATGGAGCGGGTCGGAGGCGCTCGACTCGTAGACGATCTCCTGGCGGTCGTTCTCGATCGCCTCGGCACAGACCCGGGCCAGGATCTCCCGCTCGAGCCCGGCGAACTCGGGGTCGGCCATGACCTCGAGCACCCGATTGCCCGACTGGATGCAGTAGCCCACGATCCGGGCGCTCGACTCGTGGAGCTCGTAGCGATCCTGACCCACGAGCGCCACCAGGATCGAGTCGAAGGCCCCGCGGCTCACGAGCCAGCGGCCGTAGTTCTCGTCGCGATCCAAGGGCCCGACGAAGCGGCGGGCGTTCTGCCCGTAGATCCGCAGGATCGCCGGCAGCTCGACATGCCGCCACTGCCGCATCGTCACCGCCTCGCCGGCCCGCCGCGGGCCGTCAAGGAGGCGGGCCATGATCTCGGTGGGCCGGCCCGGCGTGGCACAGTCACGGCCCAGCACGCTCCAGCCGAGCTCGTGGAAGGAGGGCGCGATCCTGGTGCGCGACAAGGCGAGCACGGCACCGGCCTGCCGCATCCGGTCCTCGGCCGCTTTGACAAGCCGCTGGCCGTGGCCGGCACCACGGCACTCGGGCAGCACGGCGACGCGATCGACGATAGCGCCCGGCAACGTGGCCGATCCTACGACGAGCGCCCGGGGCACGACCTCGGCATGGCCGACGATCCGGCCGCCGAGCCGGGCCACGAGCCGGTTGGCCGAGTCGTGTTCCGGATGATCGACGGCGGCGTGAAACTCGGCCCGCGTCGGGGCCGCGGGCAGGCCGGCCAAGAGCTGCAGAATCTCACTCTGCTCGCCCGCCCGGGCCGGCGAGATCTGGCACTCCTCGAGCATCCAGGACGGGGGCGCAAAAGGCACCACGGGGTGGTGCGGCAGATGGTGGACGGGCGCTCGGCGAACCTGCGAGCGACGGATCACGCGGGACGAGGGCCGAATCTCGACCGTCTCGACGACGTGGGTCGAGGCGGCCGCTTGGCCACGGTTTTTACCGGCCTTTTTGCCGCCGGAAGTCGAGGGTCGTGCCAACCGCACGGTGGCGACACCGTCTTGGACGGCCGTCGCCGGACGAGCCTGACCACTGCGTTTGGAGCCGGGCTCGGTGGCCGTGGAAACAGATGTCGTACCGGAAGCAAGCCGTGGTTTGGCCGCCGATTTGCCGGGTTTCTTGGCGGTGCGCGGCGGGCCAGACTCTTCGCGAGCGGCAGGCCGCGAGGCCGACCGCCGAGGCGGTCGACGAGAAAATGAACGCTTACGACACCGGCTCGGGGAACGGTCCACCCGATGCATGATGCCTCCTTTCCCTGGAGTGGCAAACGCAATCCGTTGGCCTTCAAGATAGGCAGTCGCTCAAGCGTTTTCCAGTAGCAGGAAGGAACGCAGCGTCTTTTCCGGGAAAAAACACCAGGGATGCGTCCTTGCCCCCAGGACCCGCCGGGCCTTGACGGCCTGGAGCAGGGCGGCGGCCTGAGCCTCGAGCCCGCGGACCTCGCCGGCGGTGTGGTCGGCCAGCCGACCATTGGCCGCGCGGATCTCGTGGCAGCGGCGGCGGGCCAGGGCGGGGGTGGGTACCGTCTCGATCCAGCTTCGCTTGGCGGCCAAGAGTTCCTGCACCGACGGGGGCAGCTCGCCATCGCCAGGCAGGTGCTTCTCGGGGTGGTAGGCGATGTCGCGGAGCGTGCGGCGCGTGGCCGCCAACTCGGCCTCCGGGTCGGCCGTTTCGAAGCCCGGAAACACGTCCTCCAGCGGCAGCCGCAGCGTGCCCGACACGACCGCATGCCGGGGGGGATCCGAGCCGACCAGCCGCCGCACGATGTCGTCGGTGAGGGTGTCGTAGGCCGCGCCGCCGATCCCGTGCACGAACACGTCGGCAAACAAGAGCCGCGCGATCAGCGTGGTGACCAGCGCCCGCGGCCGCAGCCGGATCCCGTGCTCCTCCATCCGCGAGAGCGCGTCGATCCACTTGGAGGGGGAGGTGTCGGGGGCGATCGGCAGTTCCACCCGCACGGTCTCCATGTCGGAGAGGGCGAGCGCACCCGGGGCTGTGCTGGCATACACCCGCCGCCGCCGCGGATCCTCCTTCGACCACAGCCACCACGGCACCTCGATCCACTCTCCCGTGGCATCCTGCCGCACGGCCAGATCGGGCATCGGTCGGCCGCGGCTGCGGACCCGCCGTGCTCGGCGATGGGCGGCGAGCGCCGCGTTGTAGGCCTCGTGGAGCGCGTGGCAGTGGGCCAACAGCCAGCCGGTAAACACCATCACCGTCGGCAGTTTGACCAGCTCGGCCGCCGGCAACTCGAGGGTCTCGAGGCCGAACCGCTCCTCGACGATGTGCCGTGCCTGGGCGATCGCGAGGCCGAGCCGGTGGCTCTCGCGGCCGCGGTCCACGACCAGCGGCCAGAACCGCCGCAGGATCGCGTCGGGCTCGAGCGGCGCGAGCAGGGCCGAGGCCCGCTCGCCAAACGACTCGAGGCAGGCCTGATCGAGGATCGGCCGCTCCTCCCAGGCCATCTCGGGGGCCTGGGCGTCGAAGGGCACGGGCTCCAGCCGGGCGTCGGCGGGCGTGCCCACGGGCACGTCGAGCATCGCCCGGCCGCAGCGATCGGTGTCGATCACGAGGTTGACGGCCGTGCCCCCCACCTGCCGCGCGTAGGCGTCGAGCGCGAAGTTCTTGAGCCACACGCCCGGGTGAAAGAGCTCCGGCTGATGGCCGCCGGCGATCAGCGGCCGGCTGATCCAGTCGGCCATGTCGGCGGGCCGCGTGATATCCCGATAGTGGCTCGTATATTCGGCCGCCACCAGGAGCACCTCGCGGCGGGTGGCGGCCACGAGCTCGTGCAGCCGCATGTCGCCGATCCGGAGGTCGAGGGCCGACCGCAGGAGGCGGTTGTTGTCGACGAGCGCCTCGATCGAACCGGTGCCCGGCCCCGGCACGATCGGCGGCTCGACCAGCCTGGCCCCCGAGGGCTCGGGGGGCTCGTGAAGGCGGCGGCGGACGGGCATCGGCGCGGAGAGCCTGTGGATCGAGCGGCGGCGGCTGGAGCAGCAAGCCGCCGACCGTAGCACACCGCCCTCGCCCGGGCCAACGCCGGCCCGTGGTGCGGGCGCCGGTTTCAGCGGCGGCCCGGCTTCCCGGCGGCCACGGCCGCCTCCGCCCGGTCGATGACCCGCCGGTAGTAGGCCAG
>JBIKXY010000058.1:0-14175 GCA_044355515.1 Pirellulales bacterium | reverse complement strand
GATCCGACACGACCCGGCTCGGCTCCACGATCGCCTCGACCATGTCCTTGAGCTGAAACCGACCGCCGGCCTGCGTCAGGTCAGGGCCGGTGGCGCCCCCGTCCTCGCCAAACCGGTGGCAGACGATGCACCGGGCCGCGGCGAAGGTCCGGCGGCCCTGCTCGAAGGAACGGCTGCCCCCGCTCATCCCCTTCTCGGCGGCGGCGAGCACCTCCTCCACCGACCACTTGCGGCCGGGACCGACCGGCTGCGGCAGCGGCGGCGGCACGTAGGGCTTGCGGATGCCGAGCGTCTCGAGCGCGAGCTTCTCGTTCTCCGTCATCGACGCCATGCTCTCCTGCTCGATGTTGGCCAGGAACTTCCGAAAGCTGTTGCCGCCGGCCCAGTCGCTCGCGCCGGCGAACCACTCGTAGTAGGCCTTGCGGTCGGCGGCCGTCCAGATCGGCGAGCCGGGCAGGTCACGCAGCGTTCGCAGCGCGTAGGCATAGTGGATCTGCAGGAGGTCGCTCCGCTTCTCGAGCGAGGCCCGCACCGCCGAGCCGTAACCGGCATTTCGCTCGATCAGCCGCCGGAGGTCGCCCTCGTCGGGGGCCAGGTTCGTGCCGCCGGCGGTCTCGGTGGGCTTGGCGAGTTGGGCGGTGAGCTTGCCGGCGATGCCCGGAGCCCGCACCGCCACGAGCAGGCTGGCCAGTTCCCGATCCAGGTCGTAGGAGCCCGAGGGAAACAGCGGCAGGAACCGCTCGGCGATCGCCCGGGCCGCCTCCGGCGTCGGGGCCCCGAGCCGGATCAGCGCCAGCTGACAGGCCCGCACGAGCCCGAGCCGGTCGCTCGGCGAAAGGCCCTCGAGTTCGACGGCGGCGAGCGCCGCGAGCACCGCCGGCTGCGCAGCGGGCTCGGCCTGCCGGGCCACGGCGATCGCTCCCTCGATCACGGCCAGAGGATCCGGCCCGGCGAGCGCCCGGCTCTGCCAGAACTCGACCGGCTGGTGCTCGAGGGCCACCCGGGCGGCGTAGCGGATGAAGCGGTCGGGGTGCCCGAGCAGCGGCAGTGCCCGGGCGACCGCCGCGGCCGGATCCTCAACGCGGCGATGGCAGGTCTCGAGGTCCCGCCGCACCTGCCGCTCCGCGGCCCCCCGCTGATCGCGGGCCTCCACGGCCGCCGTCGGCTCTGGCCCTTGGTAGGTGACGCGGTAGAGCTCGCTCTGGCCGCCGCGGCCCCCGACGGTGAAATACATCGCCCCGTCGCGGCCCACGACCAGGTCGGTCAGCGGCAGCGGCGTCCGCGAGAGAAACTCTTCCTTGGTGGCTGTGTAGGTCGAGCCGGCCGGCTCGAGGTGGATCGCGTACATCGTGCCAAACGTCCAGTCGCAGACGTACAAGGCTCGCTGATACGTGCCGGGAAACCTGGCGCCGTAGCCGAAGCAGACGCCGACCGGGGAGCCGGGCCCGATGTCCACCAGGGCCGGGAGGCTGTCGGCATAGCACGCGGGCCACTTCGCGGTGCCGCTCCGCCAGCCGAGCTCGCTGCCGCTGGTCGCGTGGTTGACGCGGGTGGGGCGATACCAGGGGGTGCCGAAGTCCCACTCCATGTCGGCGTCGTAGGCGAACAGCTCCCCGTCGGCGTTGAAGGCGAAATCGTAGGCATTGCGGTAGCCGGCGCTCCAGACCTCCCAGGTCTTGCCCTCGGGGTCGGTGCTGGCGATGAAGCCGCCCGGCGCCAGGATGCCCGCGGCATGGCCGTTGCCGTCCCACATTCGGGGAATGACCACGTCTTCGTCCCAGTTGGCCGGAAGGCGGCTGCGGCCGTCCGGCGCGAGCTCCACCCGCCGCTGCGTCTCACGGATGCCTCCCATGACCTGCGGCGGGGTGACGTTCGTGACCGCAAACGGCAGCTTCGTGTGGTTGCCGCAGATCACGAACAGCCTCGTCCCGTCGGGCGCGAGCAGGATGTTGTGCGGCCCGTGCTCGCCGGCGCCGGCGAAGGCTCGTAGCTTTTCGACCTTCTCGGGCAGCTCGTCGCCGTCGGAGTCGGTGACGCGATACAGGCCGCTGCCCGTGCCCCCGTTGCACACGACATACAGCGCGTCGAAGGCCCAGAGCAGGCCCTGGGCGCCGGTGATCGACGCGGGCAGCTTCTCGACGATCGTCTCCCCGGAGCCGTCGAGCGGCGCGGGGCTGATCCGGACGAGCCCCTTGTCACCCTCGTCGCTCGCGATCAGCCGCCCCTCCGGATCCGCTGCCAGCGACACCCACGACCCGAGCTCGTCGCGGGGCACCACGAACAACCGTTCGACCGCGAAGCCAGGCGGCACCGCAAACGGCTGCTCGGCGGCCGCGGCCTCGCCCGCCACGGGCATCCGCTCCGCCGGCTGAGACCAGCGGGTCGGGGTGGCGGCCGTCGCGGCGATGGACGTGAACGCCAGCCCGCCCAAGGCGAGGCAGACGCCGGCACTCCGGCGGCAGGAATCGGGACCAGCGGGCCGCCAGCGACTCAGCAGGCTCATCAACGCCTCCCACGCAAGGGTCGTCATCCGGGCATGACCGTCGCACGCTCGCGCCCCGCCGGCGGCCGGGTCCGCCGGGGATCACGGATTTTTGGGGTCAGGAGAGCAGCCGGTCCACGCTCTCCAAGAGCCGGTCCATCGCAAACGGCTTGCGGATGTAGTCGTCCACCCCGAGCATCTCGGCGTAGGCCTTGTGGCGGCTCCCCTCGTTGGCGGTGATCATGATCACCCGCATCGGGTCGGGCCGGCTGCGACGCAGCTTTTCGAGCACGAGAAACCCGCTCCGCTTGGGCATCATCATGTCGAGCACCACGAGGTCGGGCCCCTCGCTCTCGGCCATCACGAGGCCCTGGTTGCCGTCCCGGGCCACGAGGATTTGGTAGCCGCGAGTCTCCAGCACGGTCCGCATCGATTCCACGATCTCCTGGTCGTCATCGACGAGCAGGATTCGCTTGCCCGCGCCGCCGGCTGGCCCCGACGCCGGCCGCGACTCGGGCGCAGCAGAGTCGGATTTGGTGGTCTTGCGGGGTCTCTTGGCGGCGGGCATGCGATCGGTCCATGTTGTTCACAGGGGCCACGAGGGCCGAAGCCCTCGCGGCCAGACGAAGTCTACCACACCCGCTTGCCCTCGGCCACCGCCGGCCGCGAGCCTCCCAGGCAGACCGCGGCCACCGCCACACCGATCGCCGCACCGAACGCGGTGTCACTGGGGTAGTGTGCCGCCGACGCAACCCGCTGCGCGGCGGCGAGGGCCGCGAGCAGGGCGAAGGTCGGGGTGGCATGGGGGTATTTCCAGGCCAGCGCCGTGGCCAGACCGGCGGCCACCGCCGCATGGCCGGAGGGGAAGCTCATCAAGTCGGCGGGTTTGCCGGCCAGCCCCCCGCCGGTGACCGCGGTGGCCGCGGCCGACACGCCAAACGTGTCAAAGACCGAAGCGACGGCCGTCAAGTCGGCGGCCCGCGGCCGTACCCGCGTCACCGCCGCCTTGACGAGATCCACCACGATGCCCCCGGCGTAGGCGGCCCCGAAGAGCCGGACGATGTCCCAGCCCGCGGCCGCCCGGCCAGCCGCCCGCCGCAGCACCGGATCGAGGCTGACGGTCACTGCCAGGATTACGGCCACCGACAGCCCGTGGGCGAACACTTCGCTCAGGTCGAGCAAGCGGCCCAGGTCACCCGGCAGCCGGCGGGTGCGGCACCAGGCCGCGACCTGCAGGTCGATGCTCAGCAGTGCTATTCCAAGCGCCGCCAGCCCGGCTGCCACGGCCAGCCTCGACCGCATGGCGACGGGCATGCCACGGGGTGCCGCGGCAAGGTCGGTCATGCCGGCGTCGCCGTCGGGAATCCTGCCGCCGCGGTTCGTCATGCGGCCAGTTTGGCAGATCCGCCGCTCCTGCGCCCATCGGATCGCCGCCGGCCATCAGCCGCCGCGGCGGTTTGGCTCACCCGCTCCGCCCACGGCCCGGTCCAGCCCGCATCGCCCCGCGTCGCAACCGTGCCGCCGTCACTGCCACAACCCCCGGTCGAGCAGCCGGTAGTTGATCGCCTCGCTCACATGGCTCGCGCCGATGCCGTCGGCGGCGTCGAGGTCGGCCACGGTGCGGGCCACCCGCAATACCTTGTCGTGGGCCCGGGCCGAGAGCCCGAGATCGGCCACCGCCGCCCGTAGCAGCTCGGCCGCCGCCGGCTCGAGCCGGCAGAGTTCGCGGATCTGGCGGCTCGTCATCCGGGCATTCGACCGGGTCGCGCAATCTTTGAACCGCTCCGCCTGCCGCAGCCGTGCCGCCAGCACCGCCTCCCGCATCTGCCCGCTCGACGTGCCGGGCCGCTTGGCAGCCAGCTCCCGAAACGGCACCGCCGGCACCTCCAGGTGGATGTCGATCCGGTCGAGCAGCGGCCCCGACACCTTGCTCATGTATTTTTCCACCTGCGGCGTGGTGCATTGGCACTGCCGTCGCGGGTCGCCGCGGTAGCCGCACGGACAGGGATTGAGGGCGGCCACGAGCATGAAGTCGGCGGGAAACCGGGTTGTGGACTTGGCCCGACTGATGGTGACCTCGCCGTCCTCGAGCGGCTGGCGGAGCACCTCGAGCGTGCGCCGGTTGAACTCCGGCAACTCGTCGAGAAAGAGCACGCCGTTGTGCGCGAGACTGATCTCGCCCGGCATCGGGATCGAGCGGCCGCCCACCAGGCCGGCCTCGCTGATCGTGTGGTGCGGCGCCCGGAAGGGCCGCGTGGCCAAGAGCGGCTGCCCCGGCTGTAAGAGCCCCAGCGCGCTGTAGATCCGCGTGGTCTCGATCGACTCGGCGGCCGAGAGCTGCGGCAGGATCGTGGGCACGCGTTTGGCGAGCATCGTCTTGCCGCCCCCCGGCGGGCCCACCATCAGGCAGTTGTGACCACCGGCCGCGGCCACGCAGACGGCCCGCTTGGCCGCCTCCTGGCCGCGGACGTCGGCAAAATCGACGTCGTAGGAGGCGAACCGGTCGAACCACTCCGTCACCCGCGTCGGGGCCGGCTGGATCTCGAGGTCGCCGGCGAAGAACTGCACCGCCTCGGTCAGCGACGAGACCGGGATCACCTCGATGTCTTCCACGACCGCCGCCTCGGTGGCGCTGGCCGTCGGCACCACGATCCCGCGCAGGGGCCGCTCCCGCCGCTGCCGGGCCACCGCCATCGCGATCGAGAGCGCGCCGCGGGCGGGCCGGGTCGTGCCCTCCAGGGAGAGCTCGCCCACAACCGCGTATTCCTCGAGCCGCTCCGGGGCGAACTGCCCGCTGCCGGCCAGGATGCCCAGCGTGATCGGCAGGTCGAACGTGGCCGCCTGCTTGGGCAGCTCCGCCGGGGCGAGATTGACCACGATCCGGTCGTTGGGCCGGTTGAAGCCCGAGTTGACCATCGCCCGGGCGACGCGATGGGTGCTCTCCCGGATGGCCGTGTCGGGCATCCCCACGAGCACCGTGGCCGGCAGGGAGCCGGCCGAGACATCCACCTCCACGTCCACGGGAACCGCATCGATGCCGAACAGTGAATAGGTCTGCAAGCGAGCAAGCATGGCGACGGCCTCCACCTCCATTCCGGGGCCACGGCAGCGGCTGCGCCGCGAAAACCTGGCCCGCGGACCGTAGAGTGAACAGATGTTCATTCATTTGTCAAGCCCCGGCTCTCCGCCCCCGGCGCGGGCACCCCAGGACGGCCCACCTGGCGGGCCGACACCTCCCGGCGGTAGGCTGATGCCCCGGGGCAGTTTCGCCCGGAGCGGTGGCCCGCCCACCCTCGGGCCACCCCCTTGCCCCCGGGGAAATCAGCCATGCCCGCGCCTGCCAGCCTGCCCCGCACCACCGGCCACGCCCGGGCCTCGACCTCCCGATCAACCGTCCGCCTCGCCCTGCTGCTGCCGGCCCTCCTGCTGACAGCCCTGCTGCTGTCGGCCTTCGGCCGGGCGGAGCCGCCGGCCGACTGGCGGCCGCTGTTCGACGGACGGGCGCTCGGCCAGTGGAAGCCGACGCCCTTTGGCGGCGAGGGCGAGGTGAGCGTCGATCGAGGCCTGCTGCGGATCGCGATGGGCGCCGATCTCAGCGGCGTGACCTGGCAGGGCGACTTCCCCCGGCAGAGTTTCGAGATCGCCCTCGAGGCCCGCCGGGTGGACGGGAGCGACTTCTTCTGCGGCCTCACCTTCCCCGTGGCCAGGTCGCACTGCAGCCTGATCGTGGGAGGCTGGGGGGGCGGCGTGGTGGGCCTGTCGAGCATCGACGGCCAGGATGCCGCCAACAACGCCACGACCAGGGTGATGTCGTTCACCAGCGATCGATGGTACGCCATCCGGGTCCGGGTCACGCCCGACCGGCTCACCTGCTTCCTCGACGACGACCAGATCGTCGACCAGCCGCTGGCCGGCCACGAGATCTCCGTCCGCGAGGAGGTGGCGGCCTCGCAGCCGCTGGGGATCGCGACCTACGCGACGACGGCCGAGCTGCGGAACATCCGCTGGCGGCCCGTGGCCGAAGCCCCCGCCCAACCATGACCGAGTCCGAGCCCGAACCGAGCGACGCCGTCCGGCTGCGACACCGGATCGCCGGCGAGGCGGCCCGCGGGGTGGCCGCCGGCAGCGACACCCGCCGGGCGGTGTATCGGGCCGCCCGCCGGGTGGCCCGCGACTGGGTGCCCGAGGACCAGCTCCCCGACGATGCCCAGGTCCGCGACGAGGTCCACCGCCGCCTCGACGCCACCGGGTCGCTGGCCCACCTCGTCGGCGACCGGTTCGACGCCCTGGCGGCCTCTGTGGCGGTGCTGGCGACGGTCCGAACCAACCCGGCCCGGCCCGCGGAGGGCGACCTGCTCGACCACACGCTCGATGTCTTCGCCCGCGTGCATCACGAGCGGCCCTTCGACGAGGAGTTGCTGACCGCGGCGCTGGTCCACGATGTGGGGATGGCGATCGACCGGCGCGGGGCGGCGGCCGCCACGCTCGAGGCGATCGGCGACCTCGTCACCCCGCGGACCCGCTGGCTCGTCGAATCGCTGCCGGCGGCCCGGGCCTACGCCGACCAGACGCTCGGCCATCGGGCCCGGAAGCGGCTCGAGGCCCATCCCGACTTTCTCGACGTGCTCTTCCTCGCCGAGGCCGATCGCGGCGGCCGCGGCACTGATCACCCGCCGCCGTCGCTCGACCAGGCCCTCGCGGTGCTGCGGGCCCTCGACCTCGCGGCCGCCGAAGAGAGCGAGGGCGGGGGCACGAGCCGCTCGCCCCCGAGCCGCTCGCCTGGCCGCGACGCGCCTGGCGACGGGCGACGCCCGCCTGGCGCCGGGGGTTCTCCCTGATGAATCCCGACGACTTCTCCCGGCGGCTGGCCCGCCGCCCCCTGCTCCGCGGCGGTGCGCTGGCGGTCGCGGCCACGGCGCTCGGCGATCCGGGAACCACGGGGGCCTGCTGGTCCAGCTGGGCTACACGTATCGCTACAACCCCGGCGTGCTCCTGCTGCGGGACCTGCCCCGGCGGGGCTGGCCAAAGACCGCATTCCCCCGTGCCCTGAAGCCCGAATCGCAAGCACCGCTCAGTGGCTTTGGGTGTCGATCGCGTGCAGGCCCGAGCCGGTGTCACCGGCGACGGGGGCGTGCGGCCGTGGCAGGAGCAGCAGGCACTGCTGCTGACCAGTTCGCGCCATAGATCGCGAAGGCCGAGGCCCTCGCGGTGGTGCTCGTGTCACGGAAGCCTGCGATCCTGACGCCGACATTGGCTGTGGCCCCCGTGAGGGCGAACTGGACCTGGTAGACGCCCGTGGATCCAGCCCGACCCGACCCGGCCCGCGTGGGGTTGTAGCCCGAGTTGCCGTAGCCCGAGATGCCGACGTAGTACGTGCCGGCGGTGCTGGCCCGGAACGTCAGCAGGCTATCGAAGGACGATCCATCGTCGTCGTTGGCGGCAAGCTGCCGGCCGGCTGAGTTAAAGACCCGGAGGTAGCTATCGAGCGACGAACCACCGGAGAGAGTTTGGGCGTCGATGTCGATCGTGATCGTCTGGCCGGCGGCAAGCGTCACCCGGAAGAGATCCACATCCCTCGCGCCGCGGGAGCCGTCTCCAACGCGACCGGAGAGCCGAATGTCGCCCGATGTGATTCCGAGCATCGCCGCCGTGGCCAGCGTGTCGCCGGCATCGACGAGTGTCGCCGCCTGCGTGGTCCAAGCGTCGGAGACCGACGCCGCAAGCGCCGCGCCCCCGTCAACCGCGACGATGCCACTGCCCGCGGCATTCAGTGTGAGCACATAACTGCCGGCCGAAGTCGTCGCGGCGTCAAGCCCCGCGAGCGTCCAGCGGATGTTGTCGATGGTGGTCACCGAGGCACCGGCCAGGGATAGAGCGGTGCCGCTACGAGTCAGCGAAAAGTCGCCGACATCCACACCGCTGACAGCCCGGCTGAACTGCACAACGACCGCTGAGACCGATGTGGTGCGAGGATCGGGCGACACGTCGATGATGTCGGCCGTTGGGGCGGGAAGCGCCGGCACCGCCACGCTGATCTTTGCGGCGTACGTGCCCGTTGTTTGCCCGGCACTTCCCGTGCCGGCTGTCGTTGCCGAGTAGGAGGAGTTTCCATAGGACGAAATCCCGACGTAATACGTCCCCGAGGTGGGCGCCGTGTACGTGACGAGGCTATCGAGCGACCCAGCGGCGTCGTCGTTGAATGCAACCTGCACGCCCGAGGCGTTGAACACCCGCACATACGAGTCGAGGGACGACGGCGTCGCGAGTGTGGCAGCGTCGATATCGACCGTAAGCACGCCACCGGCGCCGACCATCACGGCGTAGATATCGACATCGGCTGCCGCGTAGGTGCCATCTCCGATGCTACCCGATACAGTTGCCGTACCAGATGAGAGCGGGATCGTGATCGCCGTGCCGATCGAGTCGTTAGGCTCACCGGTCGCCGATGGAGGTGGGGGCGGGGGGGGCGGGGGCGGCTCGGTCCCCGTGATCAAGTTCAGCGCGGCTGCCGCGTTGATCAAGCCCCCGGTTGCCACCTTGCCGGCGAGCGACGCCACGGGCACGGCCGACGAAAGAATCGCCGATCGAATCTGGCTGGCTGTTGCCTGGGGGTTGGCCGCCGCCATGAGGGCCACCAGGCCGGCCACATGGGGCGCGGCCATCGAAGTGCCGCTGTAACTCGCATAGGAGTTGTTGGGCGTGGTTGAATAGATCCCCACGCCCGGGGCCGCGACATCCACGGTCGTCGCGCCATAGTTCGAAAACGATGCCAGCCGATTCGACGCATCCGTGGCCGCCACCGAAATGACCGCGGTTGAATTCACGTTCGCCGGATACGACGGGGTCGTGTCGTTGTTGGCCGACTCGTTCCCCGCTGCCGCCACAGTGAGAATGCCGGCATTCCCTCCGGCCACGATCGCATTGGTCAGGGCCGTCGAAGCCCCGCCGCCACCCCAACTGTTGTTCGTGGCCACGACATTCACGCCGTGGGTCTGCCGCATCATCGTGGCATAGTTCAAGGCTGCGACCGCCGCGCTCGTGGTGCCGCTCCCGTCGGCGCCCAAAAACTTGAGCGCCATGAGAGACACTTGCCAGTTCACGCCGGCCACCCCGGTGCCGTTGTTTCCCACGGCACCGATCGTGCCCGCGACATGGGTGCCATGCCCCTCGTCATCGAAGGGATCGGCGTCGTTGTTGGCGAAGTCCCAGCCGTAGACATCATCGACAAATCCGTTGCGGTCGTTGTCGATGCCGTCACCGGGAATCTCGCCCGGGTTCCGCCACATGTTCGCGGCCAGGTCCGGGTGACGGTAGTCGATGCCAGTATCGATCACGGCCACGACCACAGCCCGCGAGCCGGTGGTCACATTCCATGCTTCGGCCGCGTCGATGTCAGCGTCTATCACGCCACCGGTTTGTCCGGTGTTGTGCAGCCCCCAGAGCCGAGAGAAGGACGGATCGTTGGGCAAGGCGGCCGACGTGATGATCCGGTCGGGTTCGAGGCTGCGTGCGCCAATGGATGCCACCCACGAGGTCACATCCAAAACACTGGCACCGGGGGCCGTGATCGCAAACATCCCTTCGCCGAGCGACTTCGATGACCAGCCGGAGGCGACCTGCGGCGCACCGCCCTCGGTGGTCACGATCCAGCCATCGGCACGGGCCGTGACGGTTTCACCTCCCCAGTCGATCTGCCGGATGCCGGCCATGATGTCGGCCGCGAGGAGGCAGCGAGCTTCGAGCCGCTCCGCCGCCAAACGGTCGGGTCGGCGACGGCGACCACGCTGCGATCGATGAGCGAATACCATGGCACTGTCTCCCGGCCATCCCTGCGGCGAACCGGCCATTGACATGCGCTTCCCGCCCGCCGTTCACGAGGAGTATATCCCTTCGGTCAAGATTCACCAACGGCAGAGGGCCTCGCTGCTGCTTGGGCAAAGGCTCGCCCGGTCAATGAAACTCCGCGACCAGTTCCTGCCCCATCACGGCGACGCTGACCCAAACATGCAAAACGCCTCTCCGTTATGGGGCCAGGTTACCGAAGGACGATCCGCTCCTGTGTCCTGATCGCCATCGGCATGGTGCCATTCCTTTTGGCAGCCGACCTGACCAGACTGTGTGAGCACCATGCCGGAATCTTTGCCGGGCGTTCTCGACAAGCGTCGCACCAGCGCGGGCCCCGGGTTTAACCGCTGGCTCGTGCCCCCGGCCGCGCTGTGCGTGCACCTGTGCATCGGCATGGCGTATGGGTTCTCCGTGTTCTGGCTCCCCCTCACCAGAGCTGTCGGGATCACGCACCCGGTGCCCTGCCCCCCGTCGCTCGGCCTCCTCGGCAGGCTCACCACCACCAGCTCCGACTGGGACAAGCCGTTGCTCGGCTGGATGTACACGCTGTTCTTCGTGTTTCTCGGCTCGAGCGCGGCGCTCTTCGGCACCTGGCTCGAGCGCGCAGGCCCCAGGAAGGCGGCCGTCGTGTCGGCGGTGTGCTGGTGTGGCGGGCTCGTGATTGCGGCGGCCGGGGTCTACTGGCATCAGCTCTGGGTCCTCTGGCTGGGCTCGGGGGTGATCGGCGGAATCGGGCTCGGGCTCGGGTACATCTCGCCGGTCTCGACACTCATCAAATGGTTTCCCGATCGCCGCGGCATGGCGACTGGAATGGCCATCATGGGATTTGGTGGCGGGGCGATGGTCGGCTCGCCGCTCGCCGACACGCTGATGAAGCATTTTGCGGGGCCCGAATCGGTGGGCGTCTGGCAGACGTTCCTGGTGCTGGCGGCGGTCTACTTCGTGTTCATGATGGTCGGTGCGTTCGCCTATCGCATCCCGCCCGACGGCTGGGCGCCCGAGGGCTGGGGCGGCGAGAGGACAAAAACCAGGCGGAGCGATCCCGGTGGGCCGGCTCCCAGGCAGCGGTCATTCTCAGTGCGGGAAGCCTGCCGCACCCGCCAGTTTTGGCTGGTGTGGCTCGTGCTGTGCCTCAACGTGTCGGCCGGCATCGGCGTGATCGGCATGGCATCTCCGATGCTGCAGGAGGTGTTCGGCGGCCGGCTGCTGGGCCTCGAGATCCCCTTCGAGGCGCTCGATGCGGCCCAACTCGGTCGCGTGGCGGCGATGGCCGCCGGAGGCGTTCCGCGGCAGTTGCTCGCTCCGGTGACATCCCCCGCCGCGGTGACAGCGATGCGGCCGGGCAACCTGCTGCTGCTCACGGGGTTCTGGCTGTTCGTCACCATCCCAATGGGATGGGGACTGTGGGCCACGATTCGGCAGGCAGCGGTCTTGTTTTGGTAGGGGCCCCGGCGACGGCGCCTGTTGCCCGCTGCAGCCCCGCGTGAGCGACGAATCGTCTTATCATGTTGCGAATACGCCACCCAGAGCGACATCTGCCGCGATCGGCCGACGGGAGCGTCATGCGTGGCCAGTGGCGTGCGGCATGTCGGCACACTTGTTGCACTCGGCCGGGCTCCTGCGACAGCCGCCGACATCGCCTCACGCGGCGGTCTCTCCGGACGCTGACGCCTTTCACTCACTTGCCGGCAGGCTGATTCCCACCGAGTCGCTTCATCAGCACGTCGTGCTCGGCGAGCGGCATCGCGCCCACCCGTGCGTTCAATGCCCGGGGATGTACAACGCTTGGTTCGCCGGTTATCCTCGGGGCCTATCGGCGCGGGCGGCCCGATCCGGATTCTTTCCCGGACCTCCAGGAGCGTCTGCCATGTCGTCGTCGTCGCGGTGCATCGGGATCCTCACGAGCGGCGGGGACTGCCCCGGGCTCAACGCCGTCATCCGGGCCGCCGCCCGCAGCGCCGAACGACTCGGCTACGGCTGCGTCGGCTTTCTCCGCGGCTACGAAGGGCTCGTCGATCCCGTCAGCTACCTGCCGCTCCACGCGCGAAACATCGCCGGCATCCTCACCCAAGGAGGCACGATCCTCGGCTCGACCAACAAGGGGCGATTCTCGGCCACCGTCGGCGAGGACCAGCGGGTGTCGATCGATCCGGCCCTGCTCGATCAGGTGGAGGCCACCGTGCGGCAGCTGTCGCTCAGCGGCCTGATCTGCGCCGGCGGTGACGGCTCCCTGGCGATCGCCCAGCAGTTCCACGAGCGGGGCATCCCGGTGGTCGGCGTGCCGAAGACGATCGACAACGACCTCGGGGCGACGGCCTTCACGTTCGGCTTCGATTCGGCCGTCGCCGCCGCGACCGACGCCCTCGACCGGCTCCACACCACCGCCGCCAGCCACGAGCGGATCATGGTCCTGGAGGTGATGGGCCGCCATGCGGGCTGGATCGCCCTCCACGCCGGCATCGCCGGGGGAGGCGACGTGATCCTGTTGCCGGAGATTCCCTGGACCTTCGAGAACGTCTGCGGCAAGATTCTCCGGCGGGAGGCCGAAGGCAAGCGGTTCACGCTCCTGGTCGTGGCGGAGGGGGCGCACCTGCCCGACAAGGGCCTCGTGCACGGCGGGCCGAACGGGGAGCGGCAGCAAGTCCGGCTCGGCGGCGTCGGTGAGGCCGTGGCCCAGGAGCTTTCCCGGCGGCTCCACCGCGACGTGCGGACGGTCGTGCTCGGCCACCTGCAGCGCGGCGGCGAGCCGACCCCGTTCGACCGGGTGCTGGCCACGCAGTTCGGAGCCCATGCCGTGCGGCTCATCCACCAGGGCCAGCTCGGCCAGATGGTCTGCTACAGGCCCCCCCAGATCGAGAGCGTGCCGATCGCCGACGCGATCCGCCAGTTGTCGCGGGTCGACCCGGCCAGTTCCGCGGTGCAGGCGGCCCGGGCGCTCGGCATCGGGTTCGGCGACTGCGCGGAACTCGCCAGCCCGTTCGCTGCCGCGGCCGGCCCCGGCGCCGATCGTGCCAAGGGCAGGAAGCGGGCCAAGGCCGCCAGACGACGGCCTGTTTCCGTCCGGCCGCGGTGAGGGTGGCGGCACATGACCGCCTCGAGAGGTCGCCATCAGATGCTCGCCCTGCCGGAGACGGTACACCACCGCGGGGGTCGGCGGCCCGGCCACGGGCAGCAGCGGCATTTCACCGGGTCATTCAGGTGCTCTGATAGGGCCTGAGGGCCCGAGGCTGGCCGCGGCCAGGATCTGCCTCATATGGATGCCTCGCCCGCAGCTGTTGCCAGAATCCGCCGCGGCTTGCTCGTGCTCGCCGCCATTGTCGGCACCGCCGTGGCCGGCTACATGCTCGCAGGCTGGAGCTTCCTCGACGCGGTCTACATGGTGGTCATCACCGTGTTCGGCGTCGGCTACGGGGAGGTGCATCCGGTCGATCACCCCGGACTCAAGCTGTTCACGATCGGTGTCATTCTTGCCGGCTGCTCGGCCGGCTTGTGGGTCATCGGCGGCATCGTGGAGTTCATGGCGGAAGGAACCATCAACCAGGCCCTGGGGAAAAGACGGATGACACGCCAGATCGACGGACTCTCGGGCCACACGATCGTGTGCGGCTTCGGCCGCGTCGGCCAGATGCTCTGCAGGGAACTCGCCGAGGCGGGGACGGGGATCGTGGTCATCGACTCCGATCCCGCCCGGCTCGCCCAGGCCGAGGCGCTCGGCCATCCGGTCGTGGCGGGCGACGCGGCGGAGGAGCCCGTGCTGAAGGCGGCCAATATCGCCACCGCCGCCGTGCTCGCAGTCGTGCTTCCCGACGAGGCGGCCAATGTGTTCATCACGCTCTCGGCCCGCGATC
>JBIKXY010000234.1:0-4666 GCA_044355515.1 Pirellulales bacterium | reverse complement strand
GCCAGGCGTTCCTGGAACGACTTTTTGGGGCCAGGAAGACCGCGCCCTCAGCTCACGAGCCGCCCATCAGCTCGGAATCGGTTGCGGACGTGCCATTGGCCGGGCTATCCTTCATTGTTATGAACTACTCTTTTCATTCTTCACCTGCCCGGCCTTTGATCTTGGGCTTGCTGTTTATCAATTTGACCACGTCGTTGCCTGCGGCTGTTTTCCACGTCACGCCAGACGGGAACGATCGTAATTCCGGGAGTGCCGAACGTCCGTTGGCCAGTCTCGCCGGTGCGCGCGATGCGGTGCGCGCCTCCGGGTTGCTGGGCCGCGAGCCGATTCAAGTGATCTTCCGGGCCGGAGTCTATTATTTGCCGGAAGCGGTGGTTTTCACCGCGGCGGATTCGGGTGCGGCCATCGCTCCGGTTCTTTATCAGGCTGCGCGTGGCGCCGAAGTGGTGATTAATGGCGGGAAGAAACTGGCACTTCAATGGCAGCCGCAGGCGAACGGCATTTTCAGCGCCAGGGTGCCGGAAGGTTTGGAGATGGACCAGCTCTTCGTGAACGGCGTGCTGCAACGGATGGCCCGCTATCCCAATCATGACCCTGAAGTGGCCATCTTCAACGGCTACGCACCGGATGCGTTCAGTCCGGAGCGCGCGGCCGGCTGGGCAGATCCGACCGGCGGCTACATGCACGCGATACATGGAAACCGATGGGGCAGCTACCACTATCTCATCACGGCAAACAATCCAGACGGTTCGCTACGTTTCGAAGGCGGTTGGCAGACCGGAGGGAGCACCATCCATCCCCAGTATCGCTTTGTGGAAAACATCCGCGAGGAACTGGATGCTCCGGGGGAGTGGTTTCACGATCGGAAAGCCGGATTGCTGCTTTTCTACCCGCCCGCCGGAACGGACCTGAACCGGGCGACCATTGAATATGCCAGTCTGCGCACTTTGGTCGAACTGCGGGGAACCCGGGAAGCACTGGTGCGGTTCGTCCGTTTCAGTGGCCTAACCTTTCGCCACGCCAAGAGAACATTCATGGACACCAGGGAGCGGATGCTGGGAAGTGACTGGCGCATCTATCGGGGCGGGGCGGTCTATTTTGAGGGCGCGGAGGACTGCGGGCTTGATCGCTGCACGCTTGAACAATTGGGCGGCAATGCCGTCTTCGTTAACAACTATAACCGCCGTATCACGGTCCAGACCTGCCGGATTGAAGACTGTGGCGCCAGTGGCGTTGCCTTTGTCGGAAATCCCGCGGCGGCCCGAGAACCAAACCGCAAAGGCCGGTCGGAAGGCGGCCGCGAGAATTTTGATTTCAAGCCCGGACCGCTGACGGATGACTATCCGGCCGAATGCCGTGTTGAAAACAGCCTGATTTGCCGGCTCGGGCTCGTGGAAAAGCAGGTGGCGGGCGTGGAGATCTCCATGGCCCGACGGATCACGGTAAGAGATTGTTCGATTTATGAGATGCCCCGGGCCGGCATCGATATCGGGAATGGCTGCTGGGGCGGCCATTTGATCGAGGGTTGCGACGTGTTTGATACCGTTCTCGAAACGGGGGATCACGGCAGCTTCAACTCCTGGGGCCGGGACCGGTTGATGGACCGGAATCTGGCTGAAAACGAACGCGCGGAAACCGCCCTCCTCGACAACATGGAGCCCACGGTCATCCGCAACAGTCGTTGGCGCTGTGACCATGGGTGGGATATCGATCTCGACGACGGCTCCAGCAATTATCTCATCTACAATAATCTGATGCTCAACGGCGGGCTGAAAGTTCGCCAGGGCTTCCGCCGCCATGCCTGGAACAACGTCATCGTCAACGATGCGTTGCATCCCCATGTGTGGTATCCGGATAGCGGCGACACTTTCACCCGAAACATCGTCATGGGCCCCTATCGCCCGGCCCGAATGGGTGAGGGGAAATGGGGGCGCGAACTGGATCATAATTTCTTCACCTCCGGCGAGGCCGACCGCACCGCCTACGCCCAATACGGTGTCGACGTTCATTCCGTGGTTGGCGATGCGAAGTTTATCGATCCGGTCAGCGGCGATTTCCGCGTGGCCGATGATTCCCCCGCGCTCGCGCTCGGCTTCCACAATTTCCCGATGGACACATTCGGCGTGCGTGATCTCCAACTGCGAGCCCAAGCCCGGACCCCCGACATTCCTCGACTTCGCAGCGCTTCGGGTACGGTCCATTCGGTCGTTTACGACTGGCTCGGCGGGCAAATCCGCCAGCTCGAAGGCGGTGAGTATTCCGCGTGGGGCATCTCCTCTGAGGCCGGCGGGGTGCTGGTGCTCTTCGCTCCCGGATATGGACCAATCGGTGAGGCCGGCTTACGGAGAGGAGACCTGATCTATTCGTGCGGGAGTGTGCAGGTGAAAAACGTGGAGGATCTCGCGCGTTGTATTGAGGGGGCACCGGCCGATCAACCGTTGACGCTCCTGATCCGACGGGAAGGCGGCGCCGGAAACAAAGTCGTCTTCCCGTCGCGGCCTGCGCTTCCGAAACAGCCCTAATCCACCATTAGCATTTAGACCTTTAAAAATCGGTCTTCAGCAGAATCTGTGGGTAAGAACGGGTTCTGAATACGCCTCGGCACGATCTCCGAGGCGTGCGGGCAGCGGCGTGGTCATCGCACAGCGTGGCGAGCCTACGGCGCGTCGGGGCGTGGGCGATCTCGAGCAAGGCATCACCGCCTCGGTGAGCTGATACGGCCCGCCGCTTCGCGGTGGCAGCCAGCATGCGGCGGCGTTCCGCCGCCCGAAAGCATCGCCCTTTCGGGCGGGCCATGGAGAGAAAGAAGCATCCTGCGGCGTCGTGCGGTAAAGATGCGGTTGCTTGGACAGCCCCTTTGCCGGAGCCACCGCAGGATGCATCTCAAGAGTATTCTCAACCGCGTCGAGCGGCGCACGTGTTTCGTCTACAGTCAGGTTCGATTCGTGGACGGCTTGGTCGAGCCGGAACTCGAGGTCAAGATCGAGCCCCGGGCCAACAGCCGGGCGATCTGTTCGGGATGCGGCGAGAAGCGGCCGGGATACGACCGGCTTTCGCCGCGACGGTTCCAGTTCGTGCCGCTCTGGAACATCGCGGTGTTCTTCGTCTACGCGATGCGGCGGGTGGACTGCCCGACGTGCGGCGTGACCGTCGAACGCGTGCCGTGGTCAGCACGACCTGGGACCACGTGTTTCGTTCCGTAAAACACGCTGTCGAATGGGGCCTCGCCCACCGCGATCTCTCGGGTATCGAGGCCATCGGCGTCGATGAGATTCAGTGGCGCAACGGCCACACCTACCTCACGCTCGTCTATCAGATCGATGGGGCGAAGCGGCTGCTCTGGGTCGCCCAGGAGCGCACCGAGCAGAGCCTGCGGGGCTTCTTCACGTCGCTCACAGCCGAGGTCCGTTCGGGCATCCGCGTTGTCTGCAGCGACATGTGGCGGCAGTACCTCAACGTGATCGCGGAGCAGATCCCGGCCGCCCTTCACGTGCTCGACCGCTTCCACATCATGCGGAACATGAACATGGCCTTCGACGAGGTCAGGCGGGCCGAGGTCGCCCAGCTGCGGCGGGACGGCTACGAGCCGATCCTGACCAAGACCCGTTGGTGCCTGCTCAAACGGCCAGAGAACCTCTCGGAGCATCAGGAGGTCAGGCTCAAGGAGATCCTGCAATACAACCTCAAGAGCGTCCGGGCTCATCTGCTTCGCGAGGACTTCCAGCGGTTCTGGGAGTACACGAGCCCGGAGTGGGCGATGAGATTCCTGGACGCTTGGTGCACCCGCAGCATGCGCAGCCGGATCGGCCCGATGAAGAAGATCGCCAGGAGCCTGCGGCGTCATCGGCATCTGATCCTCAACTGGTTCCGGGCTCGGGGCACGATCTCGTCGGGCGTCGTCGAGGGATTCAACGGCAAAGCGAAACTGACCACCAGAAAAGCGTTCGGCTTCCGGACGCCGCAGGGCATCGAAATCGCACTCTTTCATGTGCTCGGGCGGTTACCGGAGCCCACGTTCACCCACAGATTCTGCTGAGGAGGCCAAAAAACAGCCATGCGGGAAATCGCCCCGCTGTGGTGGCCGGCGCATGCAGCCTGCTGGAGCGGGCATGCACCCCGGCCGCGGCCAACTGCCGGATAGCCCGGTCAATGGCACTTCCCCAACGAGTACCCTGCTGATCGACGGCTCGTGAGCAGCGTGCGCCCGTCTTTTGGGCCCTCACAGGCCGCACACGGAACCCCCGCTTTCCCCCCTTGAGTGGCGTTTCTCGGGTGGCGGCGCAGACGCTCTCCGAGCCCGACGGCCTGGCGGTTTTGCTGTTGCCTCGCGTTCGGCACGGCTCAGAGGCTGTGGATGTCGATCGCCGGCATCTCGTCAGGCGACACCCAACGAGCTCCCGGTGTTGTTGGGCATTCGCAGGAAATGAGCCGACACCAAAAGCCCCCGGCGGAAGCCGGTGGGATGACGCGTGGCGATCAGCGACGGCACGAGCGGAAAAGAACTGCGTCCCCTTTTCGCCGGTTCTTGGGTATCCTTGCCTGCATGGCTGTGTCTGTCCGGCAACTCGTGCGGCTGCTCGAGGATGATGGCTGGGTCGAGGTGCGTCAGCGGGGTAGTCACAGACAATTTCGACACCCGACGAAATCCGGCACGGTGACTGTTGCC
>JBIKXY010000057.1:0-14247 GCA_044355515.1 Pirellulales bacterium | reverse complement strand
ACGTGCTCACGCAGGAGCCGCCCCGCGCCGGCAGCCCGCTCCTGCATGCGCCCAACTGCGTGATCACCCCGCACGTCGCCTGGGCCACCCGCAAGGCCCGGGCCCGCCTGATCGCCGCGGCGGCCGCGAACCTGGCCGCGTTTCTCGAGGGTCGGCCGCGGAACGTGGTGGCGTAGGCGTATCCATGGACTGCGAGGGGTTGCCCGTGCCAATTGAGACGGCGTTGTCAGCGAGCGCAGGCAGGATGCCGAAAGCGAGCTGGCATCGAGCGACCGGAGGGCAGGCGGGCACCGATCCGCGCAGCGGATTGGTCGCGCAGGGAGCGTCCGGCGAGATGGCACGGGCAACCCCGAGCCGCGCGGTCCGAAACTACGAGCCCGGCTCGGCCGCGCGGGAGAGGCGGTCGGTGACGGCACGCCAGGCCTCGGCGGCCGGGGGCGGGTCGGCCACCAGCCGGTCGAGCTGCCGTTGGTCGAGGGCATGGAGCGTGGCGTAGAGCTGCCGGGCGTAGGCCGCCGGGTCGGCCGGCATCGGCACGGCCACGAGATCCCGCGAGCCGGCAAGTGGCCGGGCCTGCTCTTCAGCTGAGAGCACGAGCCAGCCGACCCGGTTGCCCGCCGTCAGGAGTTCCGCCACCCGGGCCGCCGGGTCGGCCGGCAGCTCGAGCGGCGTTTTGGGGCAGTAATGCCGGGCCCGGCTGCCGGGGGAGCGGGCGGGCTCGCCCGGTGCGTGGTCCGCGGCCGGCCAGGCCACGGGGCCGCCGACCGCCGCCTCGAGTTCCGCTCGCGTGAGGGGGCCAGGGCGGAGGATTCGCGGCGGTGTCACCGTGCAGTCGATCACGGTCGATTCGATGCCCCGGTCGCAGGGGCCGCCGTCGAGGATCAGGCCCAGCTTCGACCCCAGGCTCTCGAGCACATGCTGGGCCGTCGTCGGTGAGATCTGCTCCGAACGATTGGCGCTGGGCGCCGCCAGCGGGATGCCCGACCGCTCGATCAGCCGCCGCGCGAGCGGATGGTCCGGGCACCGCAGGGCTATCGTCGGCCCGCCGGCCGTGACGACGTCCGGGATCTCCGCCGCCTTCGGCACGACCACGGTGACCGGGCCGGGCCAGAGCGCCGCGGTGATCCTGTCGGCCGCTTCGGGCCAGCGCGAGGCGAGCGAGCGGGCCATCGCCACGTCGGCCACGTGCACGATCAGCGGGTTGGTGGCGGGCCGCCCCTTGGCCCGGAAGATGCCTTCGACCGCCGCTTCGTCGAGGGCGTCGGCCGCGAGGCCGTAGACGGTCTCCGTCGGGATCGCGACCAGGCCGCCGCGGCGGAGCACATCGGCCGCCCGGTCGAGGGCGGCGTCGGTCGCAGCCGGCGGCGCGTCATGGCCGGCCGGCCATGCGATGCGGACGATCTCGGGAAGCGGGCGGGGCATCGCCCCACCTTGCAACGCCCCGCCACCACAAGCAAGATGGCACGCGTCGGGCGGCGATTCACCCGCGGCCGCGGCTCCTCTGCACCCATCCGGATCCGACCCATGACGCCTCCCGCCGCCTCTCCGATCGTGGGCGTGGTGATGGGCAGCCGGTCGGATTGGCCCACGCTCCAGCGGGCCTCCGACCTGCTCGGGCAGTTCGGCGTGGTCCATGCCTGCGAGGTCGTCTCGGCACATCGCACGCCCGAGAAGCTCGCCGCCTACGCCACGACCGCCGCCGACCGCGGGCTCAAGGTGATCATCGCCGGGGCCGGCGGCGCGGCGCACCTGCCGGGGATGCTCGCCGCCCAGACCCACCTCCCCGTGCTCGGGGTGCCGGTGGAGTCATCGCTGCTGCGGGGCGTCGATTCCCTGCTCTCGATCGTGCAGATGCCGGCCGGCGTGCCCGTCGGAACGCTCGCGATCGGCCCGGCGGGCGCCGCCAACGCGGCGCTGTTGGCCATCTCGATCCTGGCGCTCGACGACGCCGGCCTCCGCGGCAAACTGCTCGCCTACCGTGCCGAGCAGACGGCCCGGGTGCTCCGCGAGGACGTGAACGGCGAGAGCACCGCCTGGTCCGAACGCACCTCGGAGCGGTAGCGATGCCGGCGGCAGGAAGCCCGCGTGCCGATCGTGGCCCGATCCTGCCCGGCGCGACGCTCGGGATTCTCGGGGGCGGGCAGCTCGGCAGCATGTTCGCCGTCGCCGCCAAGCGGATGGGCTACCGCGTCGAGGCGGTCAGCGACGTGGCCGACTGTCCGGCCGCCCGGGTCTGCGACCGGGTGCACGTGGGGGCCTACGACGACCCGGTGTTTCTGGCGGAAGTCGGTCGCGGGCTCGACGTGGTCAGCTTCGAGTTCGAGAACGTGCCTGCGGCCGCCGGCGAGGCGCTGGCCCGGGTCACGGCCGTGCGGCCCGCGCCGCAGGTCTTGCACACGACCCAGGACCGGGCCCGCGAAAAGGCGTTTTTGGCGGCCCACGGCTTCGCCTGCGCTCCGCATCGCGTGGTGCGGTCGCCGCGCGAGCTTCACGAGGCGGTGGCCGCACTGGGCCTGCCCGCCGTGCTCAAGACGGCCGCCTTCGGCTACGACGGCAAGGGGCAGGCGAAGCTCGCGGCACCAGCCGACCCCGAGTCGGCCTGGGAGGCACTCGCCGCCGGGGCCAACGGCCCGGGGACCTTCGTGCTCGAAGGCTGGATCGACTTCGACTGCGAGATCTCGGTCGTGGCCGCCCGCGGGCTCGACGGCGAGGTCGCGGCCTTCGCCCCGACGCGAAACGCCCATGCCAACCACATCCTCGACATTTCGAGCGTGCCGGCCGGCCTGCCGGAATCCGTGCTGGCCGTAGCCACCGGGATGGCCGGGCGGATCCTGGCGGCGCTCGGCGTGGTGGGCGTGGCCTGCGTCGAGTTCTTCGTCACGAAAGACGGCCGCGTGCTCGTCAACGAGATCGCGCCGCGGACGCACAACTCCGGCCACCTCACGATCGAGGCCTGCGAGACCAGCCAGTTCGAGCAGCAGGTGCGGGCCATCTGCGGGCTGCCGCTCGGTTCCACCCGCCAGATCGCGCCGGCGGCCATGGCCAACCTGCTCGGCGACTGCTGGGGAGATGATCCGGCCGGCTCGCCGCGGGAGCCCGACTGGGCCGCCGCCCTGGCCGTGCCCGGCGTGCGGCTGCACCTCTACGGCAAGCGGGAGCCGCGGCCGGGCCGCAAGATGGGCCATCTCACGGCGCTGGCCGACTCACCCGGCGAGGCCGTGGCCCGCGTCACCGAGGCCCGCCGCCGCGCCCGCCGCGGCTGACGCTTGACCGCCCGGTCAGGCTGCGGCCGGCGTGAGGATTTCCTGAAGCGCCCCGGCGATCTCTGGGAACTCGAACGAGAAGCCCGTGTCGAGGGCCACCTTGGGGATCACCCGCTGCGAGGCGAACAGCACCTTGGCGAACTCGCCGAACACGAGTCGCAGGCCGAGGTAGGGAGCTGGCATGAAGGCCGGCCGGTGGAGGGCGCGGCCGAGCGCCTTGGTGAACTCCGAGTTGCGGACGGGATTGGGGGCGACGGCGTTCAGCGGGCCGCGGATACCCTCGGTGGCGGCGGCATGAAGATAGAGCCGCGCCATGTCGGCGACGTGGATCCAGGGCATCCACTGGCGGCCGTTGCCCAGCGGCCCGCCGGCGCCGAGCTTGAAGGGGGTGAGCATCTTGGCGAGCGCCCCGCCCTGGCCCAGCACGATGCCCGTGCGGAGCGTCACCACCCGCACGCCGAGCGGCTCCGCGGCGAGCGCCTCCCGCTCCCACTCGACGCAGACGTCGGCCAGGAAGTCGGAGGCCGGCCGGGCCGACTCGGTGAGCTCCTCCTCGCCGCGGTCGCCGTAGTAGCCGACCGCCGAGGCGCTCGCCAGCACGCGGGGCCTGGACTCGGCCTGGGCGATGCCGGCCACCAGGTTCTTCGTGCCGCGAACCCGGCTGTCGCGGATCTTCGCCTTCTGGGCGGCGGTCCAGCGGCCTTCGGCCACCGATTCGCCCGCCAAATGAAAGACCACGTCGACGCCGTCGAAGGCCTCGGCCGGGGGCGGCCCATCGAGTGGATCCCAAGCCAGCACCCGCCCCGCATATCGGCCCACAGACCGTTGGGCCCGCTCCAGGTTTCGCGAGAGGACGACCGGGCGGTCGAGCAGGGACAAAAGGCGGCGGCCGACGAAGCCGGTGCCGCCGGTGACCAGGGCCTTCATTGCGAATCTCTCCACGGGTGGGCGGGTCGCGCCGGCATCTGCAGGCGGCGGCTATCCCGCCGGGCTGCGGGAGTATAGACAGGGATGGTCCCCCCGGCACTCCGACCGCCCCGGCCCCCCCTGTGTCGCATTCCACCCACCGCCCGCCCGCCGGCCTGTTTCGCTGGTGGCGAAAGGGCCTGCGCCGCGACCTCGTCATCGGCACCGTCGATGCGATCGCCTACAGCGTGATGGTGGGCTGCGGCGAACTCTATTTTCCAGCGTTCGTGCTGGCGCTGGGCCTGGGGCCGGTGGTGGTCGGGCTCGTGTCCAGCGTGCCGCTGCTCGTCGCGGCCGTCGTGCAGCTCGCCGCGCCCCTCGCCGTGCGCCGGCTGGGCGGCCGGCGGCGGTTCGTGGTGCTCTGCACGTCGATCCAGGCGGCGAGCCTGCTGCCGCTGGCCTGGTGGGCGGTCGCGGGGCAGGCGAAGCCGTGGCAGCTGCTCGCGGCCGCGAGCGTCTACTGGTCGGCGGGTATGGCCTCGGTCCCGTCGTGGACCTCGTGGACCGCGACCCTCGTGCCGCCGCGGGTGCGGACCGGCTATTTCGCCCAGCGAAACCGGCTCGGTCAGGTCGCCGTCCTCGTGTCTTTCGTGACCGGCGGCCTCCTGCTCCGCACCGCAGCCGCGGAGAGCACGCCGCTGCGGGGCTTCGCAGTGCTGTTCCTGGCGGCGGCGGCGGCACGGCTCGTGTCGTCGCTCTGCCTCTGGGGATGCCGCGAGCCGCGGCGACAATGGTGGGACCGGGACGGGGCCGCGGCCGGGCTCACGATCCGGGATCGCGTCGCCGCCGGCCTCCGCGGTCTGGCCGCGGGCCAAGCGGGCCGGCTGGTCGCCTTCCTCTGCTGCTTCACGTTCGGCCTGCAGTTTGCGGGGCCGTATTTCACCCCCTACATGCTCGAGGCCCTGGGCTACAGCTACGGGCAGTTTTTGGCGGTGTTCGGGGCCGCCTTTCTCGTCAAGGCGGTGTTCCTGCCCTCGATCGGGCGGCTCGGCTCTCGGCTGGGGCCCCGCCGGCTGCTGATCCTCGCCAGCCTCGCGGTCGCGCCCTTGTCGCTGCTCTGGCTGCCGAGCGCGGACGTCCGCTGGCTGGTCGTGGTGCAGTTGATCGCCGGCACCTGTTGGGCGGCTTACGAACTGGCGGTCACGCTGTTGCTCTTCGACCTCGCCGGAGACCGCGACCGCAGTGGTGTGGTCAGCATCTACACGCTGGGAGTGGCGGTGGCCACGGTGGCCGGGGCGGCCTGCGGCGGCCTCCTGCTGCGGTTGCTGGGGGAGAACCGCGAGGCCTACGCGGCCGTGTTCGTGGGCTCCTGCCTGCTGCGGGCCGCAGCGCTGCCGCTGATGGCTCGAATGGCCTCAGCCGGCCGGTGAGCGGGCCTCGTTGGCCAGGCTGTCGAGGAAGGTCCGGGCCTGGCCGAAGTCTCCCGCGGCATATTCCGAGACGTGCTGCTGCAGCGTCTCGATGAACTTCGACACCGTGGTCTGGATCGCCTGAAAATCCTCGAACCGGAGGCTGCCGCCCGAGGCGGCCCGCTGGGCGAAGAGCGCGTCGAGACGGTCGCGATATTGCTTGTAAATGTCTTGGGTGAGGATCGGCGGATACTCGATGTGGCCCGTCACGGGATCGAGTTGCGTGGACGGGAGCCGCGGCGGCGCCCTCATCCTGGCCAGGGCGATCGCCTGCTCCTGAGTGACGCGGGGGCCGGCCTCGGCGGCCCGACTCTCGCGGTTGACCCGCCGCATTTCGAAGTAGGTCTCGGTCCAGCGGAGCCGGTTTTGCATCTCCAACGTCTTGGCCTCTTCCCAGTTCTTCGCCGCCTCGGAGTTCTTGAGGTTGGCGTAGCCCTGAGACCGGACGACCGCAGCCAGCCCCATGTCGGCTCCCTCCTGGGCGGTCGATGACCAGTTCATGCCCCAGCCGCCGCCCCATCCGCCACCCCACTGGGCCCGCGCCAGGCCGGTCCCGATCCAGACCGTGGCAGACGCCAGGAAGAGGGCCGTCAGCGGTCTGCGGCTGCGGCAGAAGGCCGGAAAAAAAGGGGCCGAACCGACACCGGGGCGCTGCCGAGAGGGCATGACGGATCTCTCCACGACTCGTTGCGATCTTTTTTCGGGGAAGCGGGGCTCCCGCCGAAAACGTCCGCCAAAGTATACTTTAGAGGATCGGAACGGGCGACGGGCGCCGGAGAAATGCGAACGTGCGAACCGACCGAGCTCCCGAGCCCGCTGCCCCACGTCGTCCTTCGTCATTGCCTCTTCGGAGCAGTCGCCCCATGCAGCCTTCTTCCCGCGTCTGGGTTCCGCCGCCTGCCCTTCTCCTGGCCGGTGGATTCCTGGTCGTCGGCTGCTCCCAGCCGGTCGCCCCGCCGCCGCCGGCTCCGGCCGCCAAGGCCGAGGCCAAGCTGGAGCAGCCCGAGCCGCAGGCGGCCGTGCCGCCCTCCGACCCGGTGCCGCAGGCCCAGGCCGTCGTCGCTCCCCCGGCCGGCAAGCCGGTTCTGGCCGAGCTCCTCGCAACGCTGAACACGGCCGCTGACAGCCGGACGCGGGTGGTCGCGATCGACGCGATCGCCGAGCAGCTGCGGGCCGGCCTGCCGGCACTCGACGGGCTGGTGAAGGCGTTGGCCGACGACGAGCCGCGGGTGCGGTGGCATGCCGCCCGCGCGGTCGGGCTGATCGGCCACGAGGCCGCGCCGGCCATTCCGGCGCTTGTCAAGCTGCTCGACGACGGCGATCCCGTTGTTGTCACGCAGGCCGCCGCGGCCATCGGCCACATCCGCGGGGACGACCCGCGAGGCGATGAGATCCCGGCCGCCGCTCGGGAGGCCTACGCGGCCGCCGTCGATCCGCTCGTGCACACGCTCCTGCATCCCGACCCCCGGGCTCGCCGGGCCGCGGTGCGGGCGTTGCGGCAACTCGCGACCTCGCGGGCCGACCTGCTGGCGGCCATCCGCAGCCAGCTTGCCGACGCCGAGCCGGCCGCCGTGATGCCCGCGCTCCACACGCTGGCCGACATGGAGGAAGAGGCCGTGCCGTTTCTGGTCGAGGCCCTGGCCGATCCCAAGAGCCGCTACTGGGCTGAAGTGGTGCTGGCCGAGATCGGCCCGGAGGCCGCCGCGGCGGTGGAGCCGCTGGCCAGGATCGCCGGCGACGGGGCGATCGAAGACCAGGTGCAGTCGATCCTGGCGCTCGCGGCGATCGGCCCGCCGGCCACTGCGGCCACGCCGCAGATCGTCGCGGCGCTCGAGTCGCCCGATGCCGCGCTCCGCTATGTCGCCGCCTACGCGCTCGGCAAGCTGCGGGCCCAGAATGGGGATGCCGCGCTCGTGCAGGCGACGGGCTCCGACGACCAGTTCCTCGCCTCGTTGGCCACGTGGGCCCGGGCCATGATTCATCCCGACGACGCGGCCCTGCGGGCCCTGGCGATCGATCGCCTCGATGACGAGCTCACCGACGAATCCCCGCAGCTTCGGCAGGCGGCCATCGAGGGACTCTCCGGCCTGGCCGAGAGGCTTGACGAGGCAGGCCGCCGGGAACTCGCCGCCAAGTTGGTCGGTAGCCTGAGCGATCCGGTTCCGTCCGTCGGCCGGGCAGCCGGCGGGGCGCTGATCAGGCTGGGCGGCGACGCGGTCGAGGCCCTGAGCGGGGCACTGGCGGTGCCGGCAACCCGCAACCTGGCCATGGAACTGCTCGCGGAACTCGATGCGGCGGCACTGCCTGCGCTCGAGGCCATGATCACGGGGCTTTCCGACGAGGATCCCGGCCACCGGTCCAGCGCGGCGATGGCGATCGCCGCGATCGGGCCTGTGGCGAAGGCCGCCGTGCCAGCCCTGGAGAAACTGCTCGGCGACGAGGCCGCTCCGGCCGAGGCCCGCCTGACTGCGGCCTACGCCCTCGGCAGCATCGGCCCGGAGGCCGTCGCCGTTGAGCCGCTGCTGAGAAAGCTGGCCGATTCGGCCGACGACATGATGGCGACGGTTTGCGTCTGGGCCGCCCTCAAGATCAAGCCCGACGACGCCTCGCTGTTCGACGCGGCGATTCCCAAACTGAGGCATGCGCTGCAGCGGGAGCAGGAACTCGCCCGGCTCGAGGCGGCGGTCGCCCTCGGCGAGATCGGCCCACGGGCCGCCACGGCCCTCCCGCTGCTCGAGATGCTCGCCGAGGAGGACCCGTCGCGGACGGTGCGGGCTGCCGCGGCAGAGGCCGTGCGGCTGATCCGGGCGGCCGACTGACGCCCTCTGCACCGACCGCTGCCGACGTCGGCTCGGCGCGATCCGGCAAGGTCTGACGGGACCGCTTTGTCTGCTTGAGCATGCGGCCCCGGTCCGCCGATCGATGCTGGTGCGGGATGCGCGGCCGGCTCGAGCCGGCCCGTCCGGCAGGCGCACGAGGCCATGGGGGCGGCGATGGCGAAGATCGGCTGGGCGGGAGCATTCTGGCTGGCGCGGCTCTCGCGGCCGGCGGGCGAGCGGGTGATCTATCGTCAGGTGTTCCGCCAGACCCCGACGCGAATCCTCGAGATCGGCCTGGGCACGCTCAGTCGCACGGAGCGGCTGCTGCGGGCGGCCGGTCGGGCCGCGGGCGAGGTCACCTACGTCGGGCTCGACCGCTTCGAAGGGCGGGCCGTGACCGACCCGCCGGGCGTGTCGCTGAAGCAGGCCCACCAGCGGCTCGCGAGCCTCGGCCGGGTGCGGCTCGTGCCCGGCAACGCCGACACGTCGCTGGCGCGGCTCTGCAACCAACTCGGTCAGTTCGACCTGGTGCTCGTCTCGGCCGACAATGACGAGCGGCACCTGGAACGGGCCTGGTTCTTCATGCAGCGGCTCTTGACGCAAGAGACCACGGTCCTGGTCGAGCCCTCTGCGGGCGCGACGTGGACGCCGCTGCCGCGGGCCCGGATCAACGAGTTTGCCGCCCGGGCGATCGTCCGCCGGGCCGGTTGAGCCGGGGCCGGAAGCCGCGGCGCCGGGCCATCGTCGGGGCCGGAAATCCTGCTATGATCGCGGGAAACCTCCGTTTCCCCGCGCCGCCCGCCATGCCCGCCCCCCGCACGCTGCTCGACAAGATCTGGGACGACCACGTTGTCTGCACGCCCCCCGGCGAACTGCCGCTGCTCTATATCGACCGGCACCTCGTGCACGAGGTGACGAGCCCCCAGGCCTTCGAGGGCCTCCGGCTCGCCGGTCGCCGCGTCCGCCGGCCGGAGGCGACTTTCGCCACGCCCGACCACAACGTGCCCACCACTGACCGCCGGCTGCCGATCGCCGACCCCGTCTCGAAGCAGCAGATCGACACGCTGCGGGCCAACTGCCGGGAGTTCGGCGTCAGACTCTACGACCTGGGCGACGCCGACCAGGGGATCGTGCACGTGATCGGGCCGGAGCTCGGGATCACCCAGCCCGGGATGACGATCGTCTGCGGCGACAGCCACACCGCCACCCACGGGGCGCTGGGCGCGCTCGCCTTCGGCATCGGCACCAGCGAGGTCGAGCACGTCCTCGCCACGCAGACCCTGCGACAGGGCAAGCCCAAGTCGTTCGAGATCCGAGTGACCGGCCGGCTCCCTGCGGGCGTCACAGCCAAGGATCTCGTGCTGCACATCATCGGCCGGCTCTCCACCGAGGGGGGCACGGGCTACGTGCTCGAGTACACCGGCGAGTGCATCCGCTCGCTGGGGATGGCCGAGCGGATGACCGTTTGCAACATGTCGATCGAGGCGGGCGCCCGGGCCGGGATGATCGCTCCCGACGCGACCACCTTCGACTACCTGCGGGGCCGCGACTTCGCCCCCCGCGACTTCGACCGGGCCGTGGCGGCCTGGGAGAAGCTGCCCTCGGATCCGGGGGCGGCATACGACCGCGTCGAGATCTTCTCGGCGACCGACGTCGTGCCGCAGGTGACCTGGGGCACGAACCCGGCCCAGGTGGTCGGGGTCGACGCCCGCGTGCCCGATCCGGCCTCGTTCACCGACGTGAACGACAAGTCAAGCGCCGCCCGGGCACTGGATTACATGGGGCTGGCCGGGGGGACGCCGATCGTGGAGATCCCGCTCGACCGTGTCTTCATCGGCTCCTGCACCAACAGCCGGATCGAGGATCTGCGGGCGGCGGCGGCGGTGGTCCGCGGCTACCGCGTGGCCCCGACGGTGCGGGCGATGGTGGTGCCGGGCAGCGGCCGCGTGAAGCGGGAGGCCGAGGCCGAGGGGCTCGACCGGGTGTTCACCGCGGCCGGCTTCGAGTGGCGGGAGGCCGGCTGCAGCATGTGCCTGGGCATGAACCCCGACACGCTCGCTCCCGGCGAGCGGTGCGCCTCGACCAGCAACCGCAACTTCGAGGGGCGGCAGGGCAAGGGGGGCCGAACCCACCTGGTCTCGCCCGCGATGGCGGCGGCGGCGGCCGTCAGCGGCCGCTTCGTCGATATCCGTGGCTGGGAATATCGCTGAGGAGCGACGATCATGGAGCCCTTCACCACCCATTCCGGTCTCGTCGCGGCCCTTGACCGGGCCAATGTGGACACCGACCAGATCATCCCCAAGCAGTTCCTCAAGCGGATCGAGCGGACGGGCTTCGGGCAGTTCCTGTTCTTCGACTGGCGGTTCCTGCCGGACGGTTCCCCCGATCCCGCCTTCGAGCTCAACCAGCCGCAGGTCCAGGGGGCCACGATCCTGCTCGCCCGGCGGAACTTCGGCTGTGGCTCGAGCCGCGAGCATGCCCCCTGGGCCCTGGCCGACTACGGCTTCCGGGCCGTGATCGCCCCGACCTTCGCCGACATCTTCTTCAACAACTGCTTCCAAAACGGGATGCTGCCGATCCGGCTCACCGAAGCCGAGGTCGATGAGTTGTTCAAGCGGGCGGCCAGCCCCGGGTATCGGCTGCACATCGACCTCCGCGAGGGAAAGGTGCAGGATGACGCGGGATTTGCGGCCTCATTCACGGTCGATCCCTTCCGCCGGCAGTGCCTGCTCGAGGGGCTCGACGACATCGGGCTGTCGTTTCGGCACACCGACGCGATCGCCGCCTGGGAGGCCGCCCACGGCCTGCCGGCGGCCGGCGGGTGAGCCGATGCCGCTCCGGGGGGTGGCAGGGGCGGTCGCCGTAGTGCTCGCCATGGCCGGCGGCACGTCGCCAGCGGCCACTGTCACGGCCGTGCCGCCGATCGGCCCGCGGCTGGCGGCCACCGCCAACGGCCAGACGACCGCCGCGCTCGATCCATCCCGGCGGTCGATCACCGCCTTCGATGCCTCGCGGCCCGACGCCCGGCGGGTGCTGGTCGGGCCGGCGGCCGCCGACGCGGCCGCGTTCGTGGCGGTCGGCTACCTGACCGGCGACGTCGTGGCGGCGGTCTGTCGGGCCGGCGACGAGTGGTCGCTCTGCACCTATCGGACCGCTCCGGATGGCCCGGTCGAGGCCGGCAGCCCGCTGCAACGGATTCCGATCGGTACCGGCTCCGGCAGCTCCGAGCAGGTTGACCTCGCGGTCAGCCATGCCCGCGGCTGGCTGGCGGTCACGGGCCTGCCGGCGCCGCTGCCGCCGGTGCTGCGGGCGGCGGTGGCCGGGGTGCGAGTCGGGCCGCTCACCGATCGTGGCTGCCCCGGCCTGGCGGCCGACGTGGTTCCCGTGGCGTCGGCCGTGAGCCCGGCCGACGAGCTCGTGCTCGTGCTGCGATCCGCCCGGGCCGAAGAGCCCCGGGCCACCGGCGAAGAAGTCGCGTTTTACGATCTTCTGGGCCGGGAGCTGCTCCGCCTGCCGACCGGCCTCGCCGGCATCCGGGGGATCGAGTTCGGCCGCGGCGACCAGGTGCTCTGGGCGGCGGTCGCCGGCCCGGGCCGCTCCGGGCTGTGGCGGCTCGATGCCGCGCTCGCCGACAGCCGGCAGGTGATCAGGCCCGTGCTCGTGGCCCCGCTCGAGTCACCCCGCGATCTGGTCGCCTGCTCGCCGCGGGCGATCGTGGTCGTGTCGGGTGGAGCGGCCGGCCGCGTGGCCGTGATCGATCCGACCAAGCTTGCCGCTCCCGAATCCCCTGGAGGTGCACCATGAGCCAGTCACGCCGCGACAAGATCGAGGCCCTGCTTCGGGACGACCCGGGCGACGTGTTTCTCCGCTACAGTCTGGCGCTCGAGCTGGAGTCGGCCGGCGAGTGGGAGGGCGGCCTGGAGATCCTCGAGAATCTTGGCCGTGGCTCGCCGCCGTATGTTCCCGCGCTGCAGATGGCCGGGCAGTTCCTGGCCGCCCGCGGTCTGGTCGAGGATGCCCGCCGCGCCCTCCGCGAGGGCATCGAGGCGGCCCGCGCCCAGGGCAATGCCCACGCCGCTGGCGAGATGGCCGAACTGCTGATGAGCCTCGGCGAGGCCTGAGCGCCGCCCGGCGGCTAGCCCATCACGGGCACGGGCTCGGCGGCCTCGGCGCCGCGGGTGATCGTGAACCCCAGGTCCCGGATCATCTGATAGTCGGCCTCGGGCAGCTGCCCCTTGGTGGTCAGGTAGTCCCCCACGAACATCGAGTTGGCGGCGTACAGCCCCAGGGCCTGGAGGCTGCCCAGGTGGAGCTCGCGGCCGCCGGCGATCCGGATCTCGGCGGTCGGGTTCACCAGCCGCATCAGGGCCAGGGCCCGGAGGCAGTCCCGGGGCGTGAGCCGCTCGACGTTCTCCAGCGGCGTGCCGTCGATCGCGTTCAGGAAGTTGAGCGGGATCGACTCGACCTTGAGTTCCCGCAGCTCGAAGGCCATGTCGATCAGGTCGTCGGGCGACTCGCCCATGCCCATGATGCCGCCGCTGCAGAGCGACAGCCCGGCCTCCCGGCAGGCGGCCAGCGTCGCGACCCGGTCGGCGTAGGTGTGGGTCGAGCAGATCTCGCCGTAGTACCGCTCGCTCGTGTTGAGGTTGTGGTTGACCTTGTCCACGCCGGCGGCGGCCAGCCGCTTCGCCTGCTCGGGGCTCAGCAGTCCCAGGCAGGCGCAGATGTTGAGGCCGTATTCGGCCTTGATCTTGGGGGCGATGTCGCAGACGAAGTCGATCTCCCGCTCGGTCGGGCCCCGGGCGGAGATCACGATGCAGAAGGTTTTCGACTGCTGCTCGGCGGCCAGCCGGGCGGCCTCCATCAGCTTGGGGGCCGAGAGCAGGTTGTACCGCGGGATCTCGGCCTCCGAGACCTTCGACTGCGAGCAGTAGCCGCAGTCCTCGGGGCAGAGGCCGCTCTTGGCGTTCATCAGGAAGAACAGTTGCACGGTGTTGCCGAAGGCCCGGTGCCGGACGCGGTAGGCCGCGGCCAGGAGCTCGAGCAGCTCCTCGTCGCGGGAGGCGAGGATCGCCCGGGCCTCGTCGCGGTCGATCCCGCCGCCGGCCAGGACGCGGTCGGCGAGGGCATGCCAGCGGCTCGGGGCAGGGGGGGCGGCGACGGTCATCGGGGGCTCTCGCACGGGCTTGGGGGAGTCGGAAAACGGCCCGTAATGTAGGCGATTCGGCGGGATCGCGACACCGGCCGGAAACCCGCGGCTCTGCCGTGCAGGCTCGGGGTTGCCGGTCCCCATCGCCCGGACGCTCGCTGCGGCCTGCCGCGCGCACGCTCGGGGCAAGCCCATGCCATCTCGCCGGACGCTCGCTGCCGGCATCCTGCCGTCCGCTCGCTCGGAGGAAACCTCGCTCCCGCCCTCCGGGCTGCGCTCGGTTTCCTACGCCGCTCGATTGGCATGGGCTTGCCCCTCGCGGTCCAACGGTTGGCGAGACAGCAGGCGAACGTTTCGGGACGGTTGCCGCGTCTGGCGGGATCGCCGGCGTCATCCCCCTTTGCCTGCGCGAGGGGCCGTCATGGTGGCAGCTACGCCAGCCCGAGCGGGAAGGGGCTCAGGAGCTCGAGGCCCGTGGCGGTGACGAGGTAGTCGTTCTCGAGCCGCAGGCCGCTGCGGAGGGCGGGGTCGTAGAGGGCGGGCTCGACGGCGATCACTTCCCCCTCCTCGAGCACGTCGTCCCACGAGGGATTCAGGTGCGGGGCCTCGTGGGGAAAGAGGCCGATCCCGTGGCCGAGGTG